>VSMX01000052.1 GCA_009773975.1 Desulfovibrio sp.
CTGGAAGCTTTTACGGAAGAGGAAAGCGAAAAGCTTGCCCGCTATCTGGCCGAACGCTATGGCGACAAATTCGATTTGCTCAGGATTTGCCCCATGGAGTTGCCTGTTCCATTTGGGGTCGCGCCGCTTGCGGATATCCCCGAAAGCGAAAATTCCGGCTTTATCCGTTTTGAAAAAGCGCCCGACTATCCCCTGAATTTTGCGGCCTGGGCATATTATGATCTGGCTTCCCAAACGTCGTCTTCAGGCATGTAAACAAGGCTTTGCCGGCGCGCCCTGAAGGCCGTGGACTGCTCTGCCGGCTCAATGGCGTCCCCGAGCATTTTCAGGAAATTGTCGCGGGGAATCGCTTCCGCGCCCATTTTCAACATGTGGGGCGTAGCCTGCTGGCAATCTATGAATTTGCAGCCGTTGCGCGCGAGATAATTGACCAGGCCGGCCAGGGCGGCTCTGGAGGCTTCGGGCCTTGCATGGAACATGGATTCGCCAAAAAATGCCTTGCCCAGCCAGATGCCGTACAGGCCGCCAACCAGATCTTCATCCGCCCAGGCCTCTACGGAATGGGCAAAACCAAGCCCATGCAAACATTTGTAGGCCGAAATCATGTCCGTATTGAGCCATGTGCCCTCCTGGCCGGCGCGAGGCATTGCGCAGGCTTCTATAACCCGGGAAAACGCGGCGTCAAAAGAAAGCCGGAAAGGATTTTTTTTGAGAATCCGCGCGCTTCTGGAAGGTAATTTGAATTTGGATGGCAAAAGCAGGCAGCGGGGATCGGGCGACCACCAGAAAATTGGCTCATCAGCATTGTACCAGGGGAAAAAGCCGCAGGAATAGGCCGCAAGCAGTCTCTCGGGCTCAAGGCCGCCTCCCATGCAGACAGGATAATCCCCGGGTCCATCGGCGGGATTTGGAAACTGGCGGGCATACAGGCGAATGGCGTCCAGCATTGTTTCACCAAAAAAGGGGCACAAAATGCCCCCGCTGTTATTTTATTTACGCGATAACAATTTTACTCCGCCAAAATGCTTTCCGCCTCTCTTTTTGGCCCTTTCCTGGTTTTGGAAAGCAGGGTGGCGCAAGCTTTGGGCAGGATTACAAGCTCTCCATCCTGAAAATCAAGCCTGGCCTTGCCGCCTTTTTTCAGCAAGCCGAACAGAATCTCGTGCGCCAGCTTGTCTTCCAGTTTTGTGCGAATCAGCCTGCGCAGGGGGCGCGCGCCCATTGCGGGATCGAAACCGTTATCCGCCAGCCAGCCGCGGGCTTTTTCCGAAATGCCCAGTTCCACTTTCCTGTCAGCAAGGGTCTCGCGGATTTCGGCAACAAACTTGTCCACAATGCGCAGCATCATCTCTTTTGTAAGGCTGTGGAAGGGCACAAGCGCGTCAAGGCGATTGCGGAATTCCGGCGTAAACAGTTTTTCCACTTCTGCAAGGCCCTTGCTGGCCGCGTCATCCAGGCTCGGTTCGCCAAAACCGATTGAGGAGCGGGACATTTCGAAGGCGCCGGCATTGGATGTCATTATCAGGATGACATTGGAGAAGTCGGTCTTGCGTCCCGTATTGTCGGTAAGCGTGCCGTAATCCATTACCTGAAGCAGGATATTGAATATGTCCGGGTGCGCCTTTTCAATTTCATCCAGCAAAACCACGGAATATGGCGCCTTGCGCACGGCTTCTGTAAGCAGGCCTCCCTGTTCGAAACCAACATAGCCTGGAGGCGAGCCTATGAGCCTGGAAACCGAGTGCTTTTCCATATACTCGCTCATGTCGTAGCGCAAGAATTCCACGCCCATGATATTGGCGAGAGTCCTGGCCACCTCTGTCTTGCCCACGCCTGTCGGGCCATAGAAAAGGAATGATCCTGCGGGCCTCTGATCGGAACCCAGGCCGGCGCGGCTGCGCAAAATGGCGCGCACTGTAATTTCAATGGCTTCATCCTGCCCGAAAACCTTGCGCTTGAGATCTTTTTCCAGATTGGCCAGGCGCACGCGCTCCTTGCCGGACACAGTGCGAACCGGTATGCCGGCCATGCGGGCGACAACCTTTTCCACATCCGCAATTCCCACCGCCGGCTTTTTGGGGCCGTCCACAAAGGCGCCCTCGCGCAGGCGCACCATCGCGCCACATTCGTCCAGCACGTCAATTGCCTTGTCGGGCAACAGCCGGTCGCGCACATGCCTCGAGGAAAGATCCACCATGGCCTTGAGCACGGCAGGGCTGTAGCGAACATTGTGATGCCCGGCATAATGGCTTTCAAGGCCCTTCAGGATTGCGAAACAGTCATCCTGGCTTGGCTCGTGAATGTCTATGCGCTGGAATCTCCTGGCCAGGGCCCGGTCTTTTTCCAGATGATTGCGGAACTCCTCGTAGGTCGTTGAGCCGATGCAGCGCAGTTCGCCATTGGCCAGAGCTGGTTTGAGCAGGTTTGAGGCGTCCATTGAACCGCCCGTGGTCGCGCCCGCGCCCACGATGGTGTGAATTTCGTCAATAAAAAGAATTGTGTCGGGCATTTTTTTCAGGGCTTCCACAATGGCCTTGATTCTGGCCTCGAAATCCCCGCGATATCTCGTGCCGGCCAATATGCCGCCCATGTCCAGGGCAAAGATGCGCGTATTGAGAAATGGCTCGGGAACGCTGCCATTGGCAATTCGCAGGGCAAGTCCCTCGGCCAGGGCAGTTTTGCCCACGCCCGGGTCACCGACAAAGAGCGGATTGTTCTTGCGGCGCCTGCACAGCACCTCAATGGCCCGGTCAAGCTCCTGGTCGCGGCCAATCAGCGGGTCAATCTTTCCTTCCCTGGCCCTGGCCGTCAAGTCCTGGGTAAATTCGGCAAGAGGATCATTGCCGGCGCTTTTGTAATTTTCGTCATCGGCCCTGGTGCCGCGCGAGCCATTGCCTTTTTCCATGTGATGGGAGATAAAGTTCAGGATATCAAGGCGTTCGACGCCCTGCTTGCGCAGATAATACTGCGCGTAGCTGTTTTCCTCGTCAATGATGGCAATGATCAGGTCGCCCAGTTCAACAAGGCTCCTGCCGGCCGAGCGCACATGCACAAGAGCGCGTTCAAGCACGCGCTGCACGCCGTCGGTCTGGGCTATGCCATATTTGTCGGTTGAATCCACCACGGCAAGCTCGGATCGGAAAAAGCCCTCCAGCTGTTCGCGTAAAAGCCCGACACCCGCGCCACTTCCCTCAAGTATGGTACGCCCTTTCGCGCTTTTGCAAAAAGCATAGAGCAGATGTTCAACTGTTAGCAGATCATGCCTGCGTTTCTGCACTTCCATGAGGGCATCCCGCACCACGCTCTGCACACTTTTACTCAGCATATTTTCTCCATCAATTCCCGTATGGATATGGGATTTAAAATCCTGGCTTCAAATTTTTTCCATGGTGCATTTCAGAGGAAATCCGGCGGATCTGGCCTCATGGTGCACGCGTTTGACCTTGGTTTCGGCAACTTCACGCGTAAAGGTGCCGCATAAACCTATGCCCTGCTCGTGAATATGGAGCATGATGGCTGTAGCTTCATCCACATTTTTATGAAAAATGCCCTGCAATATTCCAACCACAAAATCCATTGTGGTATAATCATCATTATGCAGAAACACCTTGTATCGATCCGGTTCCTGGATTTTTTTCTCGGTCAGGGTCTGGCTGTCGCCCTGACTCCATTCGTTGACTGACATGTAAGGGGACTCCCGGGTGAGTGGAGCGTTCAGGAAAGGCCAATACCTTGGCGTTCTTTTTGCCGGATTTTTTCAGGAAAGACAAAACTTGCATCCGGTTCCAGCCTGTTCTGGACGCGCCATTGCTGATGCAGTTCATGGTAACTTTTAGAGCTTGTTTCGCATTTGTCAAGACCAAGCGCTTTTTCCAGCGCGCCAAATGCCTCCGGCCCGGCTTCAATTTCAACAACCTTGCCAAAGGGCACGGTGTCGAGCTCGATTTTTGCGCCCCAAAGCTCAAAGGATTGCCGGATCTTTTCATAGCGGGCAACTTCAACAAGGCCAATGGCAAGCAAAATCTCTCTCATGCGCGTGGCATCTTGCAGGCCGCATTCAATTTCCTCACGGCTTTTCATGCCCTCAAGCTCAATCCTGGCCGGCCCCTTGCAGGTCAAAATGTATTCGGCCCTGTCTGGCCATTCGTTTTTTCTCAGGCGCACAAGCTTTTTTTGCGCAAAAAGGCTGTTGCCGGGAAAATCGAACATGATATTGGTTTCGAAATGCGCGCCGAATGATTTTGCCCGCAATTCCCGCAACTTGCCCGGCAATTGTCCAAAATCGGCACCCAGGTATTTTTTTTCAATTTCAATGGCCATTTCAATGCTCCTGCTTTTTGCAAAACAGCTTGCGCCCCAGATCCGCTATGGCGTTTATTCCCTGTTTGCCAGCGTCCTGGGGGCTGATAATCGGTGAAAAGCCCAGCCTTCTGGCCTGGGCAAGCCGCAGATGATCGCCAGAAACAGGCCGGATTTGGCCATTCAGGTCAATTTCTCCCCAAAGGACGCATTTTTCGGGCAAAGCCATATCATAGCAGGATGAAAGGATGGCGGCCGAAAGGGCCAGATCCAGACCGGGATCGGAAAGTTTTATTCCCCCCCCGACCTTTGCATAGATATCCATCTGGCCAAAATTCAGTTTCAGTCTTTTTTCCATCACAGCCAGCAGCAAATGAAGGCGGTTGACGTCAAAACCGAGAGCCGTTCTGCGCGGAATGCTCAAAAATGTGCGGTTTGCCAGCGCCTGCACTTCCACAGCCAGAGGGCGCCTGCCGTCAAGGGCCATGACAACGGCCGCCCCGGAAAGGGCCGGGTCGCGCGCTCCCAGAAAAAATGTGGACGGATCGTCTATAACCTCCATCCCTTTTTGCCCCATGTGAAAGACAAGCAATTCCTCATTGGGACCAAAACGGTTCTTGAAAACGCGCAAGAGCCTGAACATCTGCCGGCGGTCGCCTTCCAGCGAAATGACCGTGTCAACCATGTGCTCGAGCAGCCTTGGGCCTGCAAGGGCGCCGTCCTTGGTTACATGACCCACCAGGACCAGCGTTGTGTCCGTCGCCCTGCAGGTTTCGAGCAGGCCCGTGGCCACGGCCCGGACCTGGTTGACATTGCCGGGCAGGCCTTCCGCGGCCATGCTCGTCAGGGTCTGCACAGAATCCACAATCACAAGGGTTGGCCTGGTTTCCCTGAGTACGGCCAGGACGTCTTCCACGCGGGAGGTTGAAATTGCCAAAAGGCTTTCCGGCAAGTCCCCAAGTCTCTCGCCGCGGGACTTGATTTGGGCCAGGGCCTCTTCTCCGCTGGCATAGAGCACTGTCCTCTCCTGGGCCGCCACGGCCTGGGCCACCTGCAGGAGCAGGGTGGACTTGCCGATGCCGGGTTCGCCGCCAAGCAGTATCGCCGCCCCTGGCACAAGCCCGTTGCCCAGGATATGATCCAGGGCCCTGATGCCGCTTTTATAGGGCTGATGCCTCTTGCTGGAAACCTGGCTCAAGGGTACGGGCGTATTGTCCGTATCATATTGCTGTATTCTGCTTTCCTGCTGGACAAGCTCAAGGGTGTTCCATTCCTGGCAGGCCGGGCACTGCCCCTTCCACTGCGGGCTTGCCGCCCCGCAGGCGCTGCATTTGTATATTGAACGAACTTTTGCCATCTCTATATAATCGCTTGTTTGGACAATGTATTTTTCCGGCTGTTTTTCCTTGTCCCGACTATTTTTGCGCGGCCGCCTTCCTGAATATATTTAAAACTGATGGCTGCATAAAATTCTCCCGGGGGCGGGACTGTTCAGTTTTGCGGGGGATGCTTCAGGCATGAGCCATTTGTCAGGACTTGCGCCGGATAATTTTTTGGAAGATACTTGCGCGCCCAAGTAAGGAGGAGCAAAGAATGAAAAATGTAAAGAAAGTTGTCCTGGCCTATTCGGGCGGTCTGGATACATCAGTAATTCTTAAATGGCTTATTGTCACCTATAAATGTGAAGTGATTACGGTGACAGCCAATCTTGGCCAGCCGGAAGACTTGCAGGGCATTGAGGAAAAAGCCCTGAAAACGGGCGCAAGCAAGGCCTATGTGCTGGATTTGCGCGAAACTTTTGCCAGGGATTATATTTTTCCGATGATGCGCGGCGCGGCCAGATATGAAAACCGCTATCTTCTCGGCACATCCATTGCCCGCCCCTGCATTTCAAAAGCCCTTACAGAAGTTGCCCTTGCGGAGGGCGCGGATGCCATTGCCCACGGCGCCACAGGCAAGGGCAATGACCAGGTGCGCTTTGAATTTTCCATCAAGGCCCTGGCGCCGGATATCAGGGTGATCGCGCCCTGGCGCGAATGGGAGCTTTTGGGCAGGAAGGAACTGAACGCCTTTGCCGAGAAGCACGGCATCCCGATTTCCACAAGCGCCAAACGCTACAGCATGGATGCCAATATGCTGCACACAAGCTTTGAAGGCAGCGAACTGGAAAATCCCGCCAACGATCCCCATGAATCCTGTCATGAAAGATGCGTGCCGGTTGAGCAGGCGCCAGACAAGCCGGAAATTGTGGAAGTCGGTTTCAGGCGCGGCAATCCGGTATCAGTCAATGGCGAAGAACTTTCCCCCTGTAAAATCATGGCAAGGCTGGCGGAAATGGCAGGCAGGAACGGCATAGGCCGCGACGATATGGTGGAAAACCGTTATGTGGGCATGAAATGCCGCGGCGTTTACGAAAATCCGGCCGGCACCCTGCTTTTTGCCCTGCATCGCGATCTCGAAGGCATTTGCATGGACCGCGAACTGCTGGGAATAAGGGATATGCTTTGTGTTCCATACTCCCATGCCATTTACAATGGCTACTGGTTTTCGCCGGAAAGGGAAGCCATGCAGGCCTTTTTCGACAAGTCCCAGGAAACCGTCACGGGCTCGGTAAAGGCCAAATTGTACAAGGGCGGCGTTTGGCCGCTGTCCAGAAAATCACCCAATTCGCTTTTCTCCGAAGACCTGGCCACATTTGAAGGCGGCCATTATGATCACAAGGACGCCGCCGGCTTTATCCGCCTCAATGGCCTGCGCCTTGGTTTGTACGCGCAAGTGAAAAAAGGCCTGAAAAATGAAGGATAGCCGCGATTTTCCAGATGGCGAAAAATCCGCCCCTGCCGGGCAAAATGCCAGACAGGGGGCCAACAAGGCCTGGGGCGGCCGCTTTTCGTCCGGCCCCGCGGCCAGCGTGGTGGAATTTACAGATTCCCAGCACTATGACCGGGCCATGTATGAGGAAGATATAAAGGCTTCCCGGGCGCATGCGGAAATGCTTGGCCGCCAGGGCATTATCACGGCCGATGAAGCCGCCTCGCTGATTGGTGGCCTTGGCCAGGTGCTGGAAGAAATCCGCCAGGGCAAGTTTGAATGGAAGCAGTCGCTTGAAGATGTGCACATGAATATTGAAAGCCGGCTGATCGAAATTGTTGGCGACACTGGCAAGAAGCTTCACACGGCCAGAAGCCGCAATGATCAGGTTGGGCTTACATTCAGGCTTTTTGTGGTCAAAAACGTGACCGAATGGCAAGACGGCTGCCTGCAAATGTGCAAATCCCTGGGGCGCATCGCGGCCAATCATCAAAACGATATTTTGCCGGGCTGCACACATTTTCAACCGGCCCAGCCTGTCAGCCTGGCCCAGCATCTTCTGGCCTATGCCTCGATGTTCAGGAGGGATTACGAAAGGATAGGGGAGATTATCGAAAGAATAAGCGTGTCCCCGCTCGGCGCCGCGGCCCTTGCGGGCACAACCTATCCTGTCGACCCGCGCTTTGTGGCGGAAAAGGTCGGCTTCAGGGATATTTACAGCAATTCAATGGACGCGGTGTCGGACAGGGACTTTGTTCTTGAGGCCCTTTTCGCCGCCTCCCTGGTGATGATGCATCTTTCCAGATTGTGCGAGGAAATCATTATCTGGTCAAATCCCGCCTTCGGCTTTGTCGGCCTGCCGGACGACTATTCGACCGGCTCTTCAATCATGCCCCAAAAACGCAATCCCGATGTCGCGGAATTGACAAGGGGCAAGTGCGGACGAGTTTATGGCAGCCTGATGTCCATGCTGGTTGTGATGAAGGGTTTGCCGCTTGCCTATAACAGGGACATGCAGGAGGACAAGGAAGGCTTTATGGACGCGAGCTCCACGGTTTCGTCTTCCCTTTCCATAATGGCTGCCATGCTTGGGCATCTCCATTTTAATACGCAGAAAATGAGGCAGGCCTGCGGCCAGGGCTTTCTGAACGCCACGGAATTTGCGGATTACCTGGTGAGCAAGGGCATTCCATTCAGGGAAGCCCATCACGCGGCAGGCAAGGCTGTTTCCATGGCCGAGAAAAGGGGCGTTGATTTGGAAAGCCTGTCGCTTGATGATTTAAAATCCATTTCCCCTGTAATTGAAGATGATATTTACAGGTGGCTGCCCTATGAGGCCGCCGTGCAAAGGCGCAATGCCCCTGGCGGCACGGGACCGGAATCCGTAAAGGCCCAACTGGCAGAACTCGACAAGTTTGTCTTGCGCAGCCAGGGAGGATAAATTACTACGCTCCCGTAATTTCAAAGAAATAGGGAAGCATGAAGCAGGATGCCAGGGCAAGGGCGAGCCAGAGGCCGCCCTTGTGGCGCAAGGTTAGCGAGCTTCTTGCGACAATGGTCCAGAGCAGGACGGGGATAAGCCACAGCAAAATGCGCAACCCTTCGATAATGGCGTTTTGCTCGTTGAAGGCATTGTGCCCGTAATCCGTCCACAACTGAAAAGCGCATGAGGCCAGTAAAAGCAGCCAGAGCGCAAGCCAGGCGTTTCTGGCCCAGCGTGCGCACCAGGCAACCATTGTATTGTAATAGTCCCTTCCAAAATCGTCCTTTTTTCTTCTGGTGGGCAGCCACACGGCTGCCCATGCGGCAGGCATGGCAAATAAAAGCGGAACCGTATAGGCGCAGGCGCTCCAGACGGGCGAAGGCCAGGTAGCGGGGAAAATATCGGGAATGCTCAAATTTGGCGCTTTTGAGGAATGAATGGAGTTGATGACCCGGATTGCCGCAAGTATGGCCACAGTCGAGATTACGCACTGCACGGCGCTGATCATGCCAATGGTGGTGTGCAGGATTGGCAGGTTCCTGAGCACTTTCCACAGGACGCAGTAAACGCTGGCCAGCAAAACGCCGATGCTCAGCAAGATCCAGCCAATTTCAATAATATAGTAGTCCACGGTATTGGGGTCTTTGGCCGGATGATCAAGGTAAAGCCAGACCCGGCTGCCAACAAGCATGATCCATCCCAGCACGACGCATAAAAAGGCAAGCTGGCGCGCGCATTTGTCGAAAGTTGACCTGTTGCGGGCAATGGCCAGAATTTTCGCGATCGCGGACATGAAGTCCAGGCCGGCAAATGCCGTCAGCGCCGAAAGCGGAACAATTATGCACAGGGCATCGCAAATGGTTTTCAGGAACGGGTAGGCGGTAAAGAGCTGATTTAGCGCCTGGGCAAGGGGCGTGGTATCCATAATTCAGTTTCCTTTTTATGTGCAGGATTTTTATTGCCTCAAAACTTCGATAACTGCAAGAACCTTGAAAATTTTGCCGAATGGCGTAAAAGAAAGGCGGGAGGAGCCATGAAAAAATATCTTGTTGCAAGTCTTGCCTCTGTATTGATTTTGCAGGCCGGCTGCGCGCAGCGGCCGCCGCGTCAAAACGAAGCCCCAGCCCCAGAACAGACTGTCATTTCCGAAAATGAACAGCGCATCCATGAGCTTGAAGACAAGATTTCCGCTCTGGACGCGCAAATCGCGCAAATGAACAGCCGCGTCTATGAAGTGCGCACGCGCAGCGGCCAAAAAACATCCATGACCGTTGTTCCGGTAAATGCCCCTGTCCATAATAATCAGACAAATGTCGCCGCTTCAAACGCCAATTTTGCAAACAGCCAGCTTGGCGGTCCGGCGGCCGCTCCGGCAGCCAGGACCCAGCCCAGGGGCCGCAAGGTTGACCCTGCGAGCAAACCCACGGCGATTCCCAAAAAACAGGCGAAACCGGCCCCCGCAAAGCCAGCCCCGACCCCGACTCCCGGCCCTTCCGGAACAGTTGGCCTGACAGAAGCCACTACTGGCCCCACCGGCCAGATAACCGCCCAGTCTCATGACGATCTGGCCCTTCCGCCCGCGGAACTGCCGCCGGCCGTTGTTCAGGCTGCCCAGCCCACGCCTGCCGTGCCCGCGCCAAACATGACGCCGGGCGTAAACGCTTCATCAACCTATCGCGGCTCGGCCCAGCCTGCCGCCGTGGTGCCTGCCGTTCCGGTTCCCGTGCTGCCCGAATCCGGTCTGGCCCTGCCGCCCGAAACCCCCGGCGCGGTTCAGCAGCCAGCGCTTGCTCAGCCGCAATCCGCCGCGCCAGCCAGCGCGCCACCCAAGGCAGCAGCCGCTTCTTTGCCCAGGGGCGAGCAGAACGCCTATAATGCGGCCCTCAAGGTCGTGCGTTCCGGAAGGACCAATGAAGGCATCCGGATGTTCAGGGAATTTTTGCAGCGTTACCCCAACGGGCGCTATGCCGCGAATGCCGATTACTGGATTGGCGAGTGCCTTTACCAGCAGGGAAAATATCAGGACGCGCTCAGCCAGTTCAATACGGTAAACAGTTCCTTCCCCAGCCATCATAAAAACGCGGACGCGCTTTTGAAAGCCGGCCTGACGCTCAATAAAATGGGAGACAATAACGGGGCAAACGAAAAATTCAGGGCCATCCTGGCCAGCTTTCCCAATTCGGAAGCGGCGCGCAGGGTCAGGGCCATGGGCATACGCTGAGAAGCCGTCTTCACATGCGCATTTTGCCCTCTCGCTGCGTCAGATGAGGGAATCTTTCCTCCAGGATTGATTAATTGCAGACGGATATCCGCCCAAACGAAATGGATGAGAAAAAGCGCAAGGAGTATTGGGCAAGCCTGGCCTTGCGGCATTGTCCCGGTTTGGGGGCGCGTTCGCAGCTTCGTTTGCTCCTGGCTTTCGGGTCTGCCCTTGCGGCATTCGAAAATTTCAGGAGCTGGCCGGAATTTGGCATAAGCGAAAAAATTGTCAGCGAGATGCGCCGGGAATCCTGGCGCGCCCCCGCTGGCGAGGAATGGAAAAAAGCGGGCAAGATTGCCGCCTCCGCTGTCCTCTGGACAGATGATTCCTACCCCGGGCAACTGCGCAATTTGCCCGATGCGCCAATCCTGCTTTATTTTCATGGCGACATATCCCTTTTCAAGTCTCCCGGCATCGCCCTCATTGGTTCGAGAAACTCATCGGACAGGGGGCGCGAAGTGGCGGCCTGGATGGGCAGAGCCCTGGCGGCAACCGGCATTGCCGTGGTTTCGGGCATGGCCAGCGGGATTGATGCCAGCGCGCATCAGGCCGCGCTCCAGGAAGTTGGCAGCAGCATTGGGGTTTTGGGCACAGGCATTGATTTAATATACCCCAAATCCAATGGCGCGCTTTTTGAACAGATGGCGCGCAATGGACTGCTTGTCAGCGAGTTCGCGCCCGGCACCCCGCCTTATGGCAACAACTTTCCCATACGTAACCGGCTGATCAGCGGTCTTTCCCTGGCCATTGTCGTAATTGAGGCCGCCAGGAAGTCCGGAAGCCTGATCACCGCAAAATATGCCCTGGATCAGAACCGCGAAGTCTTTGCCGTGCCGGGATCGGCGCTGGACAGCCATTGCGTTGGCTGCCAGGATCTTGTGCGCCAGGGCGCGAGGCCAATTTTCAATGTTGACGATATTTTGCATGACCTTGCGGAAATTTTGCAACCCTACAAGCTTGCGCCTGTGCCTGATGCTTTGTGCCAGGATGACTTTGGGCCGCAACGCAGCGAAAAAAATGGCCAGGCAAGGAAATCGCCGTCAGGAATTTCGTTGCCTGCCGAAAAATCCGGGCCGTCAGAGGGCAAGGTTTGGGAAAATTTGGCCGATGATTCCATTGTGGAAGGCCTGGTCTCCGACGATGTGTCCAGGCTTGTGGTCAACACATTGCGTAAAAACGGCAGCATGAATATTGACGCCCTTGCGGGACAGCTTGATATTTGCATAGAAGAACTGAACAGCATTCTTCTGGGGCTGGAAATGCTGGGTATTGTGAAGCGTTTGCCCGGGGCAAGGATAGGACTTGGCCGATAATTTATCCCTGAAAAACAGTGACGGGCTGATTGCATCTTTTATCTCCTGGAGCAGCATCCAGAAAGGGCGGGGAGAAGCGACCCGGCGCGCCTATAAAACGGATTTGGCCCAGCTTGAAAACTGGCTTGAGGAGCGGGATTTGTCCCTTGGCCAGCCTCAAAACATAAGCCTGCGCGACTTGCAGGGCTATGTGGCCCATCTTTTCGATGCCGGGCTTGCAAAAAGCTCCATGGCCCGCAAACTGGCTGCCATTCGCTGTTTTTTCCAATACTTGCTCAAATATGGGCATATCACGGCAAATATTACGGAAAAATTGCACAATCCCCGCCAGGAAAGGCTTTGTCCGGCCCTGCTCAATGTGGATGAGGCGTTTGCCGTTCTTGATACCGGCCAGCAAAATGATCCTCCCTGGATGGCTGCCAGGGACCGCGCCCTGGCCGAATTGCTGTACGGATCCGGCCTGCGCATTTCGGAAGCGCTAAATCTGGATCTGGATGATCCCAACCTGGATTCCGGAATTGTGCGTGTCATGGGCAAGGGCAGCCGGGAAAGAATCGCGCCCCTTTCCGGGACGTGCGTCGATGCCCTGTGTGTCTGGAAAAGCGCAAGGGGACAAGTAGCGCCGGCCGGCGAAAACGCCCTCTTTGTGGGGACTCGCGGCGGCAGGCTCAACAGGCGCGAAGCGTGCAGAATCATCAAAAAACTTTGTGAGAGCGCGGGCGTTGAAAATGTAATTTCGCCACATGGCCTGCGACATTCATTTGCAAGCCATTTGCTCCAGGCAGGCGCGGATTTGCGCAGCGTGCAGGAACTTCTGGGCCACAAGCGCATTTCGACAACCCAGCGCTACACCCAGCTTGGCATGGAAAGCATCATTTCGGCCTATGACGCGGCCCATCCGCGAAACAAATCGGATTAAATCCTTTCAAAGCTCTTGGCATGAAGCCAAGCTTGTGCTAATGATAACAAACAAATAATTTTTCGGAATTTTTTCCGCACCTTTTAATTTCCCCAAGGAGAAAAAGTTTATGGGCGCTCTTGTCACAGGCCATATGAATCCAGATACGGACAGTATCATTTCCGCAATTGCTGCTACAGACCTTTATTCAAAACGTGGTTTTGACGTGAGCGCGGCAGCCCAGGGAAAGCCTGTTCCCGAAACCGAATTTGTCCTGAACAAATTTGGTCTTTCCGCGCCTGGCGTAATCGCCGACGTTGCGGGCAAGGAAATATTCCTGGTCGATTTTTCCGATCTTGCCCAGGCTCCGGCCGGTATGGACAACGCCACGGTGAAGGGCATTGTCGATCATCACAAGCTTGGCGACGTAACAACCTCATCGCCGCTGGAAGCGTGGATCTGGCCTGTGGGCTGCACCTGCACTGTCATCAAGAATATGTATGACTTTTACAATGTAGAAATTCCAGCGCCCATTGCAGGCGGCATGCTTTGCGCCATTCTTTCGGACACCGTGATTTTCAAGTCCCCGACCTGTACGGATCTGGATAAAAAAGCGGCCGAAGAGCTGGCCAAAATCTGCGGCGTAACAGACCTGAAAGCCCTGGGCATGGAAATGTTCAAGGTAAAAAGCGCGGTTGACGGCACTTCCATGCGCGATCTGGTATTTCGTGATTACAAGGATTTTGACATGAATGGCAAAAAGGTTGGCATTGGCCAGCTCGAAGTGGTTGATCTTGCCATTCTCGACAACGTGAAAGACGGTCTGATCGAAGAAATTGCCCTCGTCAAGGAAGAGGGGCAGCGGCACAGCGTTTTTCTGCTGCTGACCGATATCATGAAGGAAGGCTCGGAAATGCTGATAATCTCCGATGATCCCTCCGTTGTTGAAGCCGCTTTTGAGGGGAAATGCGATGGCAAATCCGGCTGGCTGCCGGGCGTTATG
>VSMX01000053.1 GCA_009773975.1 Desulfovibrio sp.
TGACCTTGATAAAGGAACGGCGCACCCGGCTTTTGTCAATGCCGAAAAACTTGCCCGTTATTTCCATTAACGGCAAAAAAAGCCGGATCAGGATTTGCTTGACCGAACTGATGCCAGGCAAATTGCGGCGCGTATGGACATGAAAAATGAGACTCCCGCAAAGCCAGGCCAACAGTACAATTATCAGGCTGCCGAATGTTATGCTGGCTGCTTCCAGCCACGCATTGGTCACGCCCAGCCAGGGAATGATGAAAAAAAGCAGGATGCACAGGCAAATGGCCACACAGGAGGCGAACATCAGCCCGATAAATATCCTTTTTCGCCCCCCCTGGTATTCCTCGCCTTCCAGGGAAATTCGGGGCCTGCAAATAAATTTCAATATGCCTTACCGCAAATGCCCTGCGGACAGGCCCGCAGGTGACCGTTGATAAAATCCCTGGACGTCGTCTCTTTTTTGCCAGGCTTGCATAGCCGCGCAATTTTGAGCCACTTGTCGCCACAGGCAACTTTGAGGCCTTCCCTGTCCCTGCAAACAAGACCGGGAGAAACACCCTCGCAGGGGGTGCCGACCTCGGCCTCATAAAGCAGAACCGGTTGCGGCGCCAATCCGTCAAATTCAAGGGTGACATGCGCGCAGGGCCAGGGAAATGTACCCCTTATTCTGGCTTCGATTTCGCCTGCGCTTTTGCTCCAGTCAATGATGCCGTCTTCCTTGCCAAGCTTCCTGGCGTATGTGGCCGCGGCATCATCCTGGGGCAAGGATCGCGCCGTGCCTGCCGCAATTTCATCCAGCGTGGCCACCAGGAGCCTGCCGCCATCCCTGGCCAATTCATCGGTCAGGCTCTGGCAAGTATGCCTGCCAATGGGCACGGATTTTTTGGCATATACCGCGCCTGCATCCAGAGCCTCGACAACCTCCATTATGCTCACGCCAGTGGCCGCGTCTGGCTGCCAGTTTTCCATAATGGCGCGGGCAATTGGCGCCGCCCCCCGGTAGGCAGGCAAAAGGGAGGCATGAACATTTATCGTGCCCAGGGGGGGAATTGCCAGTATGGCATTGGGTATCAAAAGACCGTAAGCCGCCACCACCATCAAGTCCGGCTGCATTGCCTTCAGGCGTTCAGCGGCTTCATCATTGCGCAGGCTGGCAGGCTGGTAAAGCTCAAGTTCAAGCTTTTCGGCCATCCGGGCGCATTCGCCCTTAATCACTCTGTGCCCGCGGCCGCTTTGACGATCGGGCTGGGTCACCACGCCAGCCAGCCAGCCTCCTTTCCAGGCGGCCAGGATTTCCAGCACAATTGCCGCGAAATGCGGTGTGCCGAAAAATACCATCCTTATCGGGGATTTTTGTCCGACTGCCGCTTCAGCCATTTTTTAACCCTGGTATCGTAAAGATTGCGTTTAAGTCTGCTAATATGGTCAATGAAAAGCTTTCCGTCCAGATGATCATATTCATGCTGGACAATAATGGCTTCATAGCCTTCAAGGATTTCATCAATTTGCGTGCCGTCTTGTAAAGTCGCCGTAAGGCGCACCTTCTCCGACCTGGGAACATCGGCCCGATAGCCAAGAGGAACGGAAAGACATCCTTCCTGCTCGCTAACAACAGTTTCGCCCAAAAGCTCAAGTCTGGGGTTTATCAGCACCCTGGGCTTTTTCACCTCTTCCGCGGCCTGGGGGTCCATGACCAGCAAACGCTTGCTTACGCCTATCTGGGGCGCGGCCAGGCCAACGCCTGGCGCGGCATACATGGTTTCCAGCATATCATCGCAAAGCTGGCGAATCTCGTCCGTTATTTCCTCAACAGGTTCGCAAACCACTTTCAGGCGTTCGTCGGGATATTTTACGATCTCGAGAATCATGCATTTATTCCGGCTTTTTTTCTCCGGCCGTACCGGGTTTTTCGCACAGTTTCAGGCCTAGCTCACGCAGCTGGGCAGGGCTTGCCTTGTCCGGCGCATTGGTCAAGAGACAGGTTGCCTTCTGGGTTTTGGGGAAGGCAATGACATCGCGAATGCTGCTTGCGCCAGCAAGAAGCATGACAAAGCGATCCAGGCCAAAGGCAATGCCGCCATGCGGGGGCGCGCCGTGCTCCAGGGCCTGGACAAGGAAACCGAACTGCTCCCTGGCGTCTTCAGGCGTGAAGCCGAGGGCCTCGAACATGGCCATCTGCTCATCGGCCTGGTGGATACGGATGCTGCCGCCGCCAACTTCATTGCCGTTCAAGACCATGTCGTACGCCCTGGCCATGGTATGTCCGGGATCTGTAGTCATTTTTTCAATATCGCCCGGCGCGGGCTGGGTAAACGGATGATGGCAGGCCACATAGCGCTTTTCTTCCTCGTCATATTCAAAAAGCGGAAAGTCCGTTACCCACAAAAAATTGAATTTGTCCTCATCAATCAGGCCAAGCTTGCGGGCCAGGTGAACACGCAAATTGCCCAGCGCGGCATTTACCATTGCCGGGTCGCCGGCCTGGAAAAATACAATGTCGCCTGTTTCAAGGGCCAGTCTTTCGGCCAGATTCTTTCTTTCCGTCTCCGAAAGGAATTTGGCAATCGGGGACTGCCATTCGTCTTCCCGGATCTTTATCCAGGCCAGCCCCCTGGCCCCGTAAATTTTCACAAATTCTGTAAGGTCGTCTATTTCCTTGCGTGTCAGGCTTTCGCCTCCCTTGACCTTCATGGCCTTGACCAGGGGCGCGGTTGCAAAAAGCTTGAAGCCAGATCCACGCACAATATCGGTCACATCCTCAAGTTCCATGCCGAAACGGGTGTCTGGTTTGTCCACGCCATATTTTCTCATGGCTTCTCCCCAGGTAAGGCGCGGAAAGGGCAGCGGCAAATCCTTGTCCAACACATTTTTAAAGACGTATGCCATCAGTTTTTCGGCCATGCCCATTACGTCATCCTCATTTACAAAGCTCATTTCAACATCGAGCTGGGTAAATTCGGGCTGGCGGTCGGCGCGCAAATCCTCATCGCGAAAACAGCGCACAATTTGGTAATAACGCTCAAAACCCGCAACCATCAGCATTTGCTTGAAAAGCTGCGGAGACTGGGGCAGGGCATAAAAATCTCCCTGATTGAGCCTTGACGGCACAAGAAAATCGCGCGCGCCCTCGGGCGTGGAGCGGGTCAGGAAAGGCGTTTCGATTTCGATGAAATCCTGATCGTTCAGAAAATGCCGAATTGCCCGGGCCACCTTGTGGCGCAGGAAAAAATTAGCCTGCATGGCCGGACGTCGCAAATCAAGATAGCGCCAGGCAAGGCGCAGGTTTTCCCCGGCGTCAACCCTGTCCTCAATGGGGAAGGGCGGGGTTTTGGAAGTATTGAGCAACTTCCAGTCGTTGACCACAACCTCGATCTCGCCCGTGGGCAGGGCAGGATTGGTCATGCCTTCCGGCCTTTCGCGAACCGTTCCCCGGATGGCGATTACATATTCCGAACGCAGGATATGCGCTTCCTCATGGGCTTTTGGCGCGTGATCGGGGCTGAAAACAACCTGGGTGAGTCCCTTGCGATCCCGCAAATCGGCAAAAATAAGGCCGCCATGATCGCGGCGATATTGCACCCAGCCCATCAGGCAGACGTCCTTGCCCATGTCGCCGGCATTCAGGCTGCCGTTGTCGTGGCTTCTTTTCCAGTCGCCGAGATCACTGATAAATTTTTGATGTTCCTGCTGCAAGTCTTGAATTTGCTCGTTCATCGAAGGCCCTTTTATCAAAATTTGTTCTTTGCTGTAAAAAATGGCATTTCGGCCATTTTGCGGCAAACGCTCCGCTCATGGCCGAAAAAATTCTTGCCGGTTGAACACCTTGCGTCAACCTTTTATTCGCAATAATGCTTCATTTATTTTCATAAAGCTTGTCATTCAGCCAGGATACGACCCTGTTTTGTAAAACTTTTTCCTGAACGCCGTCCCGCATATCTTTCATGGTCAGGCTGCCTTCTTGTGCTTCGTCGCTGCCAATAATGATGCAAAACCTGGCGCCAGTTTTCGAAGCCTGGCGCAACTGGCTTTTCAGGCTTGTGGACTGCCAGCCCATTTCGCCGGAAAAATTCGCATCCCGCAAATCCTCGCTCAATTCAAATGCCGCGTCCCGCACGGAATCATCAAGCGCAATCACAAAAAAATCGGGCACCGGCGCGGATATCTCATTCATCAAAAGCGCCAGCCTTTCCATGCCGCAGGCAAAGCCCACGCCTGGCACATCATCGCCCCCAAGCTGTTTTGCCAGCCCATCGTAACGGCCTCCGCCAGCGACAGCCGTTTGCGAGCCAATGTCATCGCTCGTTACTTCAAAAGTCGTCCTGCAATAGTAATCCAGGCCGCGGACAAGATAATGATCGATTTCATAAACGATTTTCCGGCGTTCCAGCAAAAGGCGCACTGTTTCAAAATGTTCCCGGCAATCACTGCAAACATGATCCTCAAGATGTGGCACATTCTGCAGCAGGCTCCTGCATTCGGCTTCCTTGCAGTCCAGAAGTCTGAGGGGATTTGTCTCCAGCCGGCGCCGGCAGTTGGCGCAAAGCCTTTCGCGCGGCACACCGGCCATGAACTTGCGCAAGGCCTCGTGATAATGTGGACGGCATTTGGCGCAGCCCAGGGAATTGAGTTTCAGGGTCAGGCCCCGGATTTCAAGGCTTTTCAAGAATGCCAGCAACATACAGATCAGTTCTGCATCAGCGTATGGGCTTTCAGTTCCAAGGCATTCGCAATTTATCTGGTGGAACTGGCGCATCCGCCCTTTCTGGGGCCTTTCGTGCCGAAACATGGGCCCCCAGGTAAAAAGCCGGCTAACCTGGCCCGGTCGCGCAAGCCCAGCCTCGATGGCAGCCCGAATCACGCCGGCAGTCGCCTCCGGCCTCATGGACATGGATCTGCCCTTGCTGTCCATGAAGGAAAACATTTCCTTTTGCACCACGTCAGTTTCCGTGCCTATGCCACGCTGGAAAAGAGCCGTGTATTCAAGGATGGGTGTGCGCAATTCCTGAAAGCCGTAGCGAGAAAATATCTTGCGCCCGTTGGCTTCAATATGTGTATAAGCCAGGGATTCCGGTTCAAAAAAGTCGGCAAAGCCCTTGATTCTGGAAAATTTTTCGCTCATCCGCATCCACCTTTGTGGTCTGGAACCTGTCCGGTTTCAGGCTTTTTTCCCGTTGTCTCCTTCCAGTCCCATTTTCGCGCATTCGCCGCAGGGCACCGGATAATTGCCGTCAAAACATGCCGTGCACCAGGAATCGGAATGCATTACCGAGCGCAAAAGGCCGGGCATACTCAGGTAGTGCAGGGAATCGACATCCAGGCGGCGCGCTATTTCATCTTCCGGATAATTTGCGGCGATAAGTTCGCCGCGCACGGAAAAATCAACGCCATAATGACAGGGGAACTTCACAGGCGGGCTGGAAATGCGGATATGTACCTCTTTCGCGCCAAGTTCGCGCAATTTTTTGACCCTGGTCATCATTGTGGTGCCGCGGACAATGGAATCGTCGACAATGCAAATTCTTTTGCCGTCAATCATTGGCCGAACGGGATTGATTTTTACGCGCACGCTGAAATTGCGCATGCTCTGGGTTGGCTGGATGAATGTCCTGCCAACGTAATGATTACGGATCATGGCATGTTCGTAAGGCAATTCCGCGCACTGGGCAAAGCCTACCGCGGAATAGACGCCGGAATCCGGAAAAGGCATGACAAAATCGACATCGGGCGTAGATTCGTGGGCCAGCTGCCAGCCCATCTGCTTGCGGCAAACATAGACCTGTTCATCAAACACACATGAATCCGGCCTGGCAAAATAAACCATTTCAAAAATGCACTGGGAGGGCCTTTTCGGCGCAGGCAAATTCATTTTGCGGCACGTTCTGCCGTTCTTGTCCACAATCAGCATTTCGCCAGGCTCGACAGAACGCTCGTATTCGGCTTCCAGCAAGTCAAAGGCACAGGTTTCGGAAGCCAGCACAGTCGAATCGCCAAGCCTGCCAATAACAAGCGGATGAAAACCATTCGGATCCCTGACTGCCAGCAGCGTGTTTTCTGCAAGCACAATAAAACACCAGGCGCCTTTCAGCTTCGCGCAGGAGCGCTCCACGGCTTCCGGCAAATCGTGCTTGCGCATTTCGCGCACCAGGAGATGCATGAATACTTCGCTGTCATTGCCGGTCTGGAATATGGCCCCATCTTCCTCAAGCTGGCCGCGCAATTCGGCCGCATTGACAATATTGCCGTTGTGGGCAACGGCAATATCTCTGCCCCTGTAATGGGCTATGAGCGGCTGGGCATTGCGCGCCGAGCTTTTGCCGGTTGTGGAATAACGCACATGGCCAATCGCGGTATTGCCCGTCAATCTGCGCAGCGATTCTTCCGTAAAAACGTCCGGCACAAGGCCCATTCCCCTGTGGTCATGCATGCCGTGCCCGTCAATGGTGACAATCCCGGCAGACTCCTGGCCGCGATGCTGTTGGGCGTAAAGACCGAAATAGGCCAGCCGCGCAGCGTCTGGCTGGTCAAAAATGCCGAAAAGGCCACATTCATGATGTATCATTGTTTTTTTTTGCCCTGGTTTTTACGAAGCAATTCAATTCTGTGATCCATTACCCTGACATTGGGATAAAAATCACGGTATCTTTCAAACTGGCGCAACGCTTCCTTTTCCTGTCCCAGCTGTTCGAGGGCGTCAGCATGCAAATATCCGGCCAGCCCCCTCATCCTGTCATCCGGTTCCGAATCCAGAATTTGCTGCGAAAGATCAAGCACTTCCTGCGAGTTTCCAAGGCCCATGTTCTGATCCGCCAGATCAAGCAGACAAAGAATCTTGTCGTGATCGGAAACCGGCAGCGCAAGGCATTGGCGAAGGCTTTCCTCGCCGGCGTCAAATTGCCGTTGCGCAAACTGCATGGCGGCCAGTTTGCGCCAGGCTTCGACCCTTTGTTCGCTGGAAAGGCCGCCAAGATCAAGATAGGCGCTCCAGGCATCCGCCGCCCGGTCACAGCGCCGCATGGATTCATACTTTTTGCCAAGCTGCGCAAGGATATATTCCAGCTTTTCATCATCCTCGTCATATTCGACAAGCATGACTTCCAGGCACTCCACGCTGGCGCGGTTATGATCGCCCGTGGAATTGATGCATTGCAGGAGCGCCAGCCACGCTTCCCAGCGATTCTTGCCGTCCTCTCTCAAATACCGTTCAAGCAGCCTTTCCGCAAGAGACCATTTTTTTTCCGCAATGGCTTCCCTTGCCCTGTCAAGGTCATCTCCTGTCAGGATATCTTCGCTGCAGCCAACGCAAAACAGCATCAGGCAGGCCAGGATTATGGCCAGGAACCTTTTATTCCTTTTCTTCCGCATTTCCCATTTCGATGTCCATGTTTTCCACAATTTCATCGGCCTTTTCGGATACGACTCCATCCTGGACAAGCCTGTCGCAGGCCACGACCGTGGCCCCATCGTCCAGCCTGACAACAATTACGCCGCTGGTTGACCTGCCGTAACTGCTGATTTCATCGACCGCGCAGCGCACAACCTTGTTGGCGGAAGTAAGCAGGATAAGCCCGTCGCCATCCTTTACGGGCAATGCTCCAACAACCTTGCCTGTCTTGGTTGTTACCTTGAAGTTGATTATGCCAAGACCTCCGCGGGATTGCTGCTTGTAAAGGCCGGCGCGCGTTCTCTTGCCATAGCCAAGTTCGGAAATCGACATGATTTCCATGGCTTCGTCGCCGCTTTCTATCACGAGTCCGGAAATGACAAAGTCATTGCGCCTCAGGGCAATGCCCTTGACGCCCGCCGCGCTCCTGCCCATTGGGCGCACATCCTCAAGGGAAAAGCGGATGGCGTAACCATTGGCCGTGGCCAACACAACCTGCTCGTCGTCATGAATGGCGCGCACTATCACAAGCTCGTCATCTTCCCGAAGACCCACGGCAATCAGGGCAGTCTTCCTGGCCCTGGCATAGAGCGTGGACGACGAACGCTTGACCATGCCCTTTTTGGTGACAAAAAGAAAATAAGTGTCTTCCGAAAACTCCCTTAGCGCCAGCACTGTTGTTATCCATTCCCCTTCTTCGAGCGGCAGAAGGTTATTGATATGCACCCCCCTGGCCTGGCGGCTGCCTTCCGGCACCTCGTGCACGCGCAGCTTGTACATTCTGCCCTTGTTGCTGAAAAGGCAGAGATGCTGGTGATTGCTGGTTGTCAAAAATTCCTGGACATAATCGTCATCGCCAGTGTGCACGGCGGCAATGCCTTTGCCGCCCCGCTTCTGCTGCTGGTAATTTTCCAGATTGGTGCGCTTCATGTAGCCGCGCCGCGAAAGGGTAATGACAACGTCATCGTCGGGAATCAGATCCTCGATGTCAATTCCGCCAAGGGCCTCCTGCAGGACTTCTGTTTTGCGCGGCGTGGCATAAGTCTTTTTCAGCTCCAGGATTTCCTTCTCCATCTCATTGCGCAGTACTTCCGGCTTTTCAAGCACTGACCTGAAAAATTCTATTTTCTGCAAAAGCTCCTTGTATTCATTAACCAGTTCTTCCCTTTGCAGGCCTGTCAGGCGCTGCAGGCGCATATCCAGAATTGCCCGCGCCTGCAAATCGCTCAGCTCAAAGGTATTCATCAGGCCGACGCGGGCTTCGTCCGGACTTTGGGAGGCGCGGATAAGGGCGACAATCTGGTCAATGTGGTCAAGGGCAATCCGCAAGCCTTCTAGAATATGCGCCCTGGCTTCTGCCTTGCGCAAATCATGGCGCGTGCGCCTTATCACAACCTCGCGCCTGTGATCGACAAAGCAGCTCAGGGCCGTCTTGAGATTCAGGAGCACGGGGCGATTGTCCGCCACGGCAAGCATATTGATGCCGAAGCTCGTTTCCAGCGGCGTGTATTTATAGAGAATATTGGTTACAACATCGGGAATTGTGCCGCGTTTGAGATCCATGACAATGCGGATACCCTTGCGGTCGGATTCGTCGCGCAAATCGGAAACGCCGTCAATCTTGCGCTCATTGACCAGCGCGCCTATTTTTTCGACAAGCGATGATTTGTTCAACCCGTAGGGTATTTCGGTAATGACCAGGGATTCCAGGCCTTTTTTGCGTTCCTCAAGGCCAATTTTTCCCCGCACCTTCACCGTGCCGCGGCCAGTGCGGTAGGCATCGGCAAGCCCCTTGCCCGCATATACGGAACCGGCTGTCGGAAAATCAGGGCCCTTGACTATTGTCATCAATTCCTCGACAGAAGTCTGGGGCTTGCTGATCAATAAAAGCAGGGCATCGCACAATTCGCCAAGATTATGCGGGGGAATGTTGGTCGCCATGCCTACCGCTATGCCGGATGAGCCATTGAGGAGAAGGTTTGGCGCCCTGGTTGGCAAAACCACTGGCTCCATGAGGGTATTGTCGTAATTGGGACGGAAATCGACCGGTTCCTTGTCCAGATCGGCCAGAAACTCCTGGGCAAGGCGCGACATGCGCACTTCTGTATAACGCATGGCGGCAGGGGAATCGCCGTCTATGGAACCGAAATTGCCCTGGCCGTCCACCAGCGGGTCGCGCATGGAAAAATCCTGGGCCATGCGCACCAGCGCGTCATAAACAGCCGTATCGCCGTGCGGATGATATTTGCCGATAACATCGCCGACTATGCGCGCGGATTTTTTATGCGGCCTGTTGTAGGAGTTGGAAAGCTCATGCTGGGCGAACATTATGCGCCGGTGAACAGGCTTGAGCCCATCCCTCGCATCAGGAATTGCGCGCCCGATGATTACCGAGAGCGAATATTCAAGATAGGACTGACGCAACTCCTTTTCTATGCTGACCTGGGGAAAGGTTTCCTGTTCGGACATGATAGCTCGCTTTGATTCTGGATAATGATTCCGTGACGCGCAGGATTATAACAAATTTAAGGCCTGCGGTCATCCGGCTAATGGCCTTTCCGGGCGGAAAGGCATTACGCGCCCATGGCAAATCTGCCAAGCAGGTAAAAAATGAGAAGCACAAGGCCTTCCCCGACGCATAGCCTGAGAACTGCGTAAAAAAGCTGCCTTGCCGTTCTGCCGGCCCGCGATGAAACGAAAAGAAAAAGAAAGATATTGCAAAAAAGAATCAGGATTATGGCCCAGAAAAACATGTCGTAGGCATTTGGCCAGGACTCCAGCTCGACCATAAGCCAGAGACACATGAAAGCGCAGCAAAGCCAGCCGCCAACGCAAAGCAGCCAGGAAAGCGCGACATGCTTTTCAACAGGCACGCCGTCCGGCAGCTCGTCAGGTATTTTTTGGGGCTTGTCGCTCAGCCGCGGCCCTTCGTCTTCAAGTTTCCTTAAATCCACTTTAAATATCCAGTTCCCTGGCGGACAGGGCATTGCGTTCAATAAAATCGCGCCTGGGCTCCACGCGGTCACCCATCAATTCCTCAAAGGCATCGGAAGCGGAAAGGGCGTCTTCCACGGAAACCTGAAGCAAAACGCGGTTTTCAGGATTCATCGTGGTTGTCCAGAGCTGTTCCGGATTCATTTCACCCAGGCCTTTGTAGCGCTGGATATTCAGCCCTTTTCGGGATTCATCCAGCACCATGTCCAGCAGGGCGAATGCGTCATTGGCCTCGTATTCCGCGCCATCATTTTTGACCAGCCTGAAAATCGTGCCGCCACATTCTTCCCGGAGATCATAAAAATCTTGCCAGGCTTTCAAAAAATGCCTTGATGCGAAATACTCAAGCCCCCGCCTTGTATGATGCGAGCCTGCATTTTCAAAAACAACAAAAAGCCGCTCGTCATCATCGGTATCGCCAGTTTCCTGCTCCAGGTTCACAGAATAGCCATGTTCCCCGAGCCAGGAAACAAATTCGCCTGTCTCATCCTGAAACTGGGTGGGCAGGCTTGCCAGATCCGGTTTGGCGGGCAATGTTGCGAGCGCTATAAAAAGATCCGAGGCCATGCCGGAATTTTCGGCATCCTGCACATATTTGCGCAAAGTCTCGATTTTGTTCATCAGTGTAATCAGGGCGGATTTTTCAAATACCTTGCCATTACTGGCCGTGATGCCCATATCCTGGCCGGCCCTTTTGAGCAGAAAGGCATTTAGTTCCGCATCGTCCTTGATGAACTTCTCCATTTTGGCATTGTGCACGCGATAAAGGGGAGGCTGGGCAATATAGACAAAGCCGCGTTCCACCATTTGCTGATACTGGCGGAAAAAGAAAGTCAACAGCAATGTCCTGATATGCGCGCCGTCCACATCGGCATCGGTCATGATCACTATCTTGTGGTAGCGCAGCCTCGCGAGGTCAATGTCATCCTTGCCGATCCCCGCGCCCATTGCTGTTATCAGGGCCTTGACTTCCTTGTTGGCCAGCATCCTGTCAAAGCGCGTGCGCTCCGTGTTGAGAATCTTGCCGCGCAGGGGCAGGATGGCCTGGATTTTGGGATCGCGACCCTGCTTGGCGGAGCCGCCGGCCGAATCGCCTTCCACGATGAAAAGTTCGGATTCCGCCGGATCCTTGCTCTGGCAATCCGCCAGTTTGCCTGGCAGGGAATTGTCCGAAAGCGCGCCCTTGCGCCGCACAAGCTCCTTGGCGCGCCTGGCCGCTTCCCTGGCCCGGGCAGCGTCCACGGCTTTTTCGATAATTTGCCTGATATCCTTGGGATTTTCCCCAAAATAGACGTTTAGGCGTTCGTATGTCTGCTGGGCCACTATGCCGGCAATTTCGCTGTTGCCAAGCTTGCCCTTGGTCTGCCCTTCAAACTGGGGCTGGGGCAGCTTTACGCTTACAACGGCAGTCAGGCCCTCCCGCACGTCATCACCGCTAAGGGTGGCGTTTTTGAGCTTTTTGGCCAGATCAGGCTGCGCCTTGATATAGCCGTTGATGGCCCGGGTAAGGGCGGTCCTGAAACCAACCAGGTGGGTGCCGCCCTCCATTGTGCGAATATTGTTGGCGTAGGTTAGAATATTTTCCTTGAAGCCGGAATTGTACTGCAGGGCAAAATCCAGGCTTACATTATCGGTGAGGGAGGAGCCGGAAATGATGGGATGCAGGCCCTGCTCGCCGCTGTTCAAGTCGCTTACGAACTGGATTATGCCGCCTTCGGCCCTGAAAACATGGCTCAAGCCAGTGCGCTCGTCAACACATTCAATCACCAGGCCGCTGTTCAGATAAGCCAGCTCCTCGAATCTTTTTTTCAATATATCGTAGGAAAATTCCTGGACCTCGAAAATTTCCTCGTCCGGCTTGAAACGCACGGTGGTGCCGTGACCTTCCACATTTTCGCCAATGACGGTCAGGGCATCCTGGGGCACGCCGCGCTTGTAATGCTGGCGATAACGCTTGCCATCGCGACGCACTGTGACGGTAAGGTCTTCGGAAAGAGCGTTGACGCAGCTCACGCCAACGCCGTGCAAGCCGCCCGAAACCTTGTAGCTCTGGTTGTTGAACTTGCCCCCCGCGTGCAGCTTGGTCATGACCACCTGAACGGCCGGAACCTTTTCCTTGGGATGGATATCCACCGGAATGCCGCGACCGTCGTCCCGCACCGTAACGGAATTGTCCGCATGCAGGATGACATTGATTTTTCCGCAAAATCCGGCCATGGCCTCGTCTATGGAATTATCGACGACTTCATAGACCAGGTGGTGCAGACCAGCCGAATCAACGGAACCAATATACATTGCCGGCCTTTTGCGCACGGCGGCAAGGCCTTCGAGAATTATGATCGATGACGCGTCATAGCCGTCATTTTCCATGGACATTAAATAATCACCGCCTGGTAAATGCTTCTCATCCTGCGCCAAAATCCCTGGCACGGGCGACTTGAAAGCGGATTTTGCAAATCCGCCCGCTATTCTTCTTCTGTATAGTACGCGCTTTCGGAAACCTTCATGGGCATGATGATGACAGTATAATCGATATCGTCCATGCCGTGAATGCCGCAGGGGCCTTCCGGACCGGTAAGCAGCATTTCAATCCTGTCCGAAATATAGTGCGACAAAATCTCAAGCAAATTTCGGGTGGGGAAGGCAATCCTTTCCAGCGTACCGTTATAGGCGACTTCCAGATCCTCGACAGCCGAACCCAGATCCACGCCCTGCGCGGAAAGCTGCAGCGTGGTGTCTTTCAGGTCAAAGTACACGCACCTGTCCGTATCTGTATTGAAGATCGAAAGGCGACCAAGGGAATCGATGAGTTCCTTGCGGTCAACCTCAAGCTTGGCTGTTTCATCCTCAAACCTGGAAAGAAATACGGAATAATCCGGGTATTCGTGGTCATTCCTGGGCACGGAAAGTGTTTCCGCCCCGTCCAGCCTGCGCAGATAAAGCCTCTTTTCCGTAAAATCAAGTTCGATTTCGTCCTCGCCAAGCCATTTTTTAATATCCTGCAGATATTTTTTCTGAATCAGGATGCCATTTTCCGGCAATCTGGCACAGAGCTGGTCATTGATGAAGGAAACCATGGCAAACTGGTGGCCATTCAGCCCGCAGGCATCTATATGGCCTTCGCTCTTTGGCCGCAGATAAAGGCAGGCAATGGCGTCCATCGCATCGTCATCGGCAATGCAGAAGGTTACGCGATCCAGGATGTTCAGGAAAAAATCACCGCTCCAGACCACAGTATCCCCGACCGGGAATTGTGAAAAATTCTGGAACCATTCCGGGCCGTTTACCGGCAGCCTGTAAGATTTGCGTCCCTGGGTAATTACAATGATCGTCGACTTCTCGTCCAGCGCGAGATTTATGTCGCCCTTTGGCAGCTGCTTGATCAGATCCACAAAAGAACGACCCAGAACGCCAACAAGGCCAGCCTCCTCGACTTCCGCCGAATATGTTCCGGTAAATTCGATATTGGCATCTGTTGACATTATGGAAAGAGAACCATCTTCCGCCTTCAGCCAGATTGAACGCAAATACGCGGCCCCTGCCTTGGACGGAATGATGGCGGCCGCTTTCAGGAGTCCGTCAATTATCCTGTCT
>VSMX01000054.1 GCA_009773975.1 Desulfovibrio sp.
CGCTCCCATCCGCATCTGATTCAGGCCTGTTTTGCGCAAGCAGGATGTGTTTAAATATAAAATAGATGATCAGTAACATAAACAAAAGATTATTCTTCAAAAAATGTGTTTTTGCGTTGCTGCCCATTTGCGCATGGCAGGCGTTGCTTGCCAACGCAAACGCGTTTTCAGCGCCGCTTACGGAAAGAGGCGACAGCGTTTTGAAAATCAGGTGGCAGAAGGCTGTAATTTTATTATTTAAAACAAAAGGCGATGTATGTTTTAAACCATACAATCGCCATAAATATTATAAATTAAAATCCGATGTCAAACTTTCAATATTTCCTCGATCCGCCTTATTCATGCACATAGCTCTCATAGAGCGCGGCGGCGCGGGCGTGGGCTTTTTTGACCCTTTCAATCAGGCCGAGGCGGTAGGCGGCGAGATCCTGAATTGGGCTGCGGGCAACGCCGGAATCCATTGCGGCCCTGGCGACAGCGGGAGTTTCCCATTCTATTATACGGGGATCAAAAGGTTTGGGCAGGATATAATCCGGGCCAAAGGTGAACTTTTTGCCGCCGTAGGCTTCTGATACGGATTCCGGGCAAGGCTCCTTGGCAAGCGCGGCCAGTGATTTGGCAGCCGCAATCTTCATTTCCTCGTTGATTTCCGTCGCGCCCACATCAAGCGCGCCACGGAAGAGGAAGGGGAAGCCGGAAACATTGTTGACCTGGTTGGGATAGTCTGTGCGTCCTGTGCCCATAATGCAATCCGGCACGGCAGCCTTGGCTTCCTCAAAGGTGATTTCCGGGTCGGGGTTGGCGCATGCGAAAATGACCGGATGCGGAGCCATGGATTTGACCATTTCCTGCGAAACAAGTCCCTTTGTTGAGAGGCCCAGGAACATATCGGCGCCCTTCATGGCTTCTGCAAGTGTGCATTTTTTCGGCTGGGCATATTTGGCCTTGTATTCGTTGAGGTCTTTGCGTTCCTTGCAGATCAGGCCTTTGGAATCGAACATGAAGACGTTTTCACGCTTGACGCCAAGCGCAACATAAAAGTCCGCGCAGGCGATGCCGGCTGCGCCGGCGCCGGAAACTACAACCTTGCAGTCGCCAGGTTTGCGGTTGGCTATTTCGCAGGCATTGAGGAAGCCGGCGCCAGTGATAACGGCTGTGCCATGCTGGTCGTCATGGAAAACCGGAATGTTCATCTCTTTTTTAAGGGTCTGTTCAATTTTGAAACATTCCGGCGCCTTGATGTCTTCAAGATTGATGCCGCCAAATGTGGGCTCAAGGCGTTTGACGGTCTCGATAATCTTGTCGGGATCGGTTTCGGCAAGTTCAATATCAAAGACATCGATATCGGCAAACATTTTAAATAAAACGCCCTTGCCTTCCATGACCGGCTTGCCGGCTTTGGGGCCGATATTGCCAAGGCCAAGCACTGCGGTGCCATTGGAAATGACTGCTACAAGGTTGGCGCGGCCCGTGTATGTGGAAACGAGAGCTTCGTCCGCATGAATGGCCATGCAGGCTTCGGCCACGCCGGGTGAATAGGCCATGGAAAGATCTTTCTGGGTATTGCAGGGCTTGGTGGGCAGTACCTCGACTTTGCCGGGCCTGGGAAAATGATGATAATCAAGAGCTTCTTGCTTGGTGTACAATGCCATTTTCCAATCCTCCATGAATTGAATGTTGCAGGCAAAATTTATTGGCTAGGCCATCCCTGCAAGGATAAGCACCAGCAGTTGACCGACCAGGATACGCAGGATCATGGTCAGGGGATAAACAGTTGAGTATGCCTGGGCCGGAATTCTGCCGCCATAGTATTGCATGGCAAAGGCCAGAGCGGCCGGCTGTGTCGAACAGCCGCTGAGCATGCCGCAGATTGCCGGGAAATTGATGTTCCAGCAGGCGCGGCAGATCAGGGCCGCGGAACACAGGGGCACGAAGGTGACAAAAGCTCCCATGCCCATCCAGGCAAGGCCTGGGCCATTTACCACCGTTTCGACAAAGCCTGTTCCGGCATGAAGACCAACACAGGCCAGAAAGAGCAGGATGCCGATCTCGCGCATAATCTGGTTTGAGCTGTTTGTCATGTAAAATGACATACCGCAAAAACGCTGCGCGCGGCCAAGGAAGATGGCAACCAGCAATGTGCCGCCAGCAACGCCCAGCTTAATGCCTGTAGGAAGCCCAGGAACGAAAACCGGTATGCTTCCCAGGAAAACGCCAACAAAAATACCGGCGAAAATGGACAACATCTGGGGATGCGCGAGGGAGCCCCTGTTATTGCCAAGTTTTTTGGCCAGTTCGTCAAGATTTTTTTGGTCAGCGCTTTCGGCCACAACCAGATCCTCAAGACGCAGTTTCCATTGGCCGTTATATTTGATTTCCTCTCCATTGCGTATAATGCTGATGACCGTGGCACTGGAAGGCAAAATGTCGGCAAGCGCCTTTCCCGAGACTCTGGAATTGCTCACAATAATCTCCATGCGCTGCGTTCCCGCGGTCAATTCGGGTCTGGTGAATATTGCCTCGTGGTGTTTTGCTTCTTCCCTGGCCAGTTCGGCCTGAACATCAATGTGGAACATGCCTTTAAGGATCATCATGGTCAGGATTATGCCGAAGATGCCGAAAGGATAGCAAACTGCGTATGCCTGGCCAATTGTCTGCAGGCCCTGCGAAACCGAGTCCTGCGAACCGGCAACCAGACTCCAGGCCTCATTCGCTGAGCCAAGCGCGGGAGTATTTGTGACAGACCCACAAAATATTCCGGCTGTCTGCGGTATTGTAAGGCTAAAGATAAAATAGCAGCATAATGCAATCGCGGCGCCGGTAAAGACTATGTACATGCTCATCAGATTGAGCTTCAAACCCTGATCCCGCAAGGATTCGAGGAATGTTGGCCCAACTGATATGCCAATGGCATAGACGAATAGAATCAAGCCGAATTCACGCGCGAAAACAAGCACCCTCGGGTCAAGCGACATCCCGAAATGGCCAAGGATAATGCCGCTGAAAAGGATCCCGCCAATGCCGAAGCTGACGCTCATTATTTTGATTCGCCCGAGCAAAATGCCAAAGCAAATCGTAAGGGCAAGAACCAGAGTGGCCTGGACAGCGCCGTGCGTGATAAAGAGCTTGGTAAGCAAGGCTTCCATGTAACGCTCCGGTTATGGCTTCACGCTTTTGCAGCCCATAAGCTTCTTGCGCAGAAATTCCGGAATGATGGCCTTGACCGATTCCAGTGTGGCCATTCTGCGCATGATGCCCAATTGATCCTGCAGGGGAATTTGTTTGGGACAGACGTTGTCGCAGGCCAGCAGGCCCATACAGCCGAAAACACCCTGATCGTCGCCGATGACTTCATAAAAATCGGCGGGAGTGCGGTTATCGCGCGGATCAATATAAAAACGGGCCAGACGGTTTATGGCTGTAGCGCCCATAAAATCTTCGCGCATGCGCGCAGTGCCGCAAGCCGCCACGCAGCAGCCGCATTCCACGCAGCGGTCAAGTTCGAAAATCTGGTTCGCAAGGGCGTTGTCCATGCGTTCTTCCTGGGCGTTTTCATCAAATTTTTTGTTTGTATGAATCCAGGATTCTATCTTTTTGCCAGTATTGCGGAACCATGTGCCCGTGTCCACCGAAAGATCCCCGATAAGCTTGAATACCGGAAGCGGGTGGAGAGTGATCTTGTCCGGCAAATCGGCTGTCTGGGTATGGCATGCCAGGCCAGGTTTGCCGTTGATGACCATGCCGCAGGAACCGCAAATACCTGCACGGCAACAAAAATCAAACTGCAGGGTGGGGTCCTGTTCCTCGCGAATCTTGTTCAGGGCAATGAAAAGTGTCATGCTTGGCGTCTCTTCAAGCTCATACGACTGCATATGCGGCTTTGATTTCGGATCCGCCGGGTTATAGCGGAATATTTCAAATGTCAGTTTGCGTCCCATATATCACTCCGATTATTTTTTATTTTCATCAAAGGGCACATGCTCTGCGGCATTTTCATCGCCGGGAATAATTTTGCCGCCGCCATAGCCGCGGTCGCCAGGAGGCAAGATATAGAAAGGAGTGGCCTTTTCGTATGAGAGATTGGGCAAGGTTGCGCCTTCATTCCAGGTTGCAAGAGTGCGCACAAGCCAGTCCTTGTCATTGCGTTCGGGGTAATCCTCGCGGGCATGCGCTCCACGGCTTTCCGTACGGTTGAGCGCGCCGTAAGCCACGCAAAGAGCCAGCTTGACCATGCCGGGCACACGCAATGCCATGGCCAGTTCGGCATCCTGTCCCTTGATGCCCCTGCCGACAAGCCGCATGTTTTCCGTACGCTCAAGAATTTCCTGCAACTTGTCCACGCCTGTCTGCAAATCCTTGCCATTGCGGAAAATGCCGACATATTCCATCATGACGTCCTGCATCGCATTGCGCAATGTATAGGCATCGTCTCCCGTGCCTCTTTTGAGCTTGTAAATTTTTTCCTCAACCTTTTTGGCGGCGTCATTAATGGCATCGGTCTTGACAGTCATGGAATCTCCCTCAAGGAATTCCACAACTTTTTTGCCGACCACCCGGCCAGCGACAACAGTTTCCGCAAGTGAGTTTCCGCCAAGGCGATTGAAACCATGCATATCCCAGCAGGCTGCTTCTCCAGCCGCGAAAAGACCTTTTAGCCCATAGGCGTGGCCATCCTTGTTTACCCGCACACCGCCCATGCTATAATGTTGGGTCGGGCGCACAGGAATAAGCTGATGAATCGGATTAACGCCCAGGAAGTGCGTGCATATATCATAAACTTCACGCAGATTGGTGGTTATGTGCTTTTCGCCGAGATGACGGATATCAAGCCAGAGATGATCTCCGTATGGGCTCTTCACCCCAAGACCCTTGCGCATGTGTTCGGTCATGCGGCGCGAAACCACATCGCGGCTTGCGAGTTCCGCTTTTTCCGGCTCGTAATCTGGCATGAAGCGATATTCATTGACATCCAGCAAGGTGCCACCGTCGCCGCGGCAGCCTTCTGTTACCAGAATGTCGGTGGGAACCGTTCCTGTGGGATGGAACTGGACTGCTTCCATATTGCCAAGAGGGACTATTCCTGTATCCAGCGCGGTAATCTGGCCTCCGCCATCGCAAATGACAGCATTGGTTGTTGCGCGGTAAATTCTGCCAAAACCACCTGTGGCGATAACCGTGGCGGATGCTACATATGCTTCAAGCTCACCTGTGCGCAGGTTGCGGGCAATTACGCCCAGGCACCGGTCGCCGTCGTGAATCAAGGCTTCGGCCTGCATACGGTCATGAACTTCCACGCCAAGCTGCAGCATACGGTTATCAAGAGTGAAAAGCACCGCGTGGCCCGTGCCGTCGGAAGTGTAGCAGGTGCGCCATTTTGCGGTGCCGCCAAAGGCGCGGGAATGGATGAGGCCTTCATTTTCCGTTTTTTCAGTGGCCTGGAAGGGCTTGCCACCCTTGTAGTAGGTATGTTCGCCCGGCACAACCCGGTTCCAGGGAACGCCCATATAGGCCATTTCGCGCATGGCAATTGGCGCAGTGTTGGCAAAAATCCGGGCTACTTCCTGATCGCAGCCCCAGTCCGAGCCCTTTACCGTATCATTGAAATGAATTTCCGGGGAATCGCCGTCACCCATGATCGAGTTGCCGAGTGCGGCCTGCATGCCGCCCTGGGCAGCTGATGAATGTGAGCGGCGCGGGGGAACGATTGAAAGGCAAATGACCTTGTATCCGGCTTCTGCCGCTTCCACTGCAACGCGTTCACCGGCAAGCCCGGCGCCCATGCAAAGAACATCACAGTAATGGACTTGCATCATGACCTCCTTAATTACCGATAAACCATACGCGAATCAGGGCGCAGGTTCCCAGAACCAGATAGCAGCCCATTCCCGACCAGATGACCCCGCGCCAGAAATAACGTTTTTCCTTTGAAAGAAAACCGTATTTTACAGCAATACGATAAATTCCAATGCCCGTATGCAAAATTGTGCAGGGCAGAAAGAAGACATAAAATAGCCACCAGCCCATGTGCAGGCGCTGGGCGCTTTTGATTACCTCGATAGGAAGATCGGTCATCACCGTATAGACATGGAAAAACGCGCCGGCCAAAATTACTACGGCGGTAAGCACCTGCACGATCCACAGCCAGGTATCGACATCATTCAATGCCTTGCTGTGATTGATAAAAATTTGCATTTCCCCAGCCAGGAAAGGCATTTTGCGCGCGGCGATCCAGAAATGGAAAATGATGAGCAAAAGCACGACAGGCGCCGCAATCTGGGCAACATAAGTCACTTCCATGGCCCAGCCGATCCAGTCCGTTATCGCGGGACTGATGACCACGCTACCTTCAAAAATCAGATGAAAGCAGACAAAGATGGCAAGACACGCGCCCGAGAGGGCCTGCCAGAAATCCAGACGCGAACGCAAATCCCGGGGAGAGCGGGCAGCCTGGACTTCGGTTAATGGCGTTATCTGTGACATATTTTCTCCTTATATCTTGCGATAAGGTTTTTGGCCCGCCTCGTAATAGTCGTTGCCTTCACAATCAATAACGACAACCGCGGGGAAATCCTCCACTTCCATTTCGGCCAGAGCTTCGGGCCCCAATTCGGGCCATGCGAGGACTGTGTATTTCTTGATGGTTCTGGCAATCAGCGCGCCGGCTCCGCCCACTGCGGCCATGTATGGAACGCCATATTTTTCCATGGCATCCACAACTTCTTTTTTGCGATAGCCTTTGCCAATCATGCCTTTCAGGCCACAGGCCATGAGGCGTGGCGCATAGGCGTCCATACGGCCAGAAGTGGTTGGCCCTGCCGAACCGATTACATGGCCCGGTTTTGCCGGAGACGGTCCTACATAATAGACAACCTGGCCTTCCAGGTCCACAGGGAGTTTTTCACCCTTGTCAAGCGTTTCGACCATCTTTTTGTGGGCGGCGTCCCGGGCAGCCAGAATTGTGCCTGAAATCAGAACCCTGTCGCCGGCCTTAAGGCTTTTGGCCGTCTCTTCATCAAATGGCGCCCGGATATGTTTTGCCTGGGACATATTATACTCCTGTTTTTGTGCCAGCTTAACTTATATTGTTGCCTCTGCGTGTCTTGCAGCATGGCAATTGATATTTACAGCCACAGGCAGGGAAGCGATATGAGTGGGGGCCCATTCCACATTTACCGCAACCGCGGTGGTGACCCCGCCCAGGCCCTGGGGACCGATACCGGTCTTGTTGATCATATCCAGCAGGTCTTTTTCAAAAGCGGCATAACGCTGATCCGGATTTTGGGTTCCCACATCCCTGGCCGCCGCCCGTTTGGCAAGCAGGCAGGCCATTTCCATATTTCCGCCAATACCAACGCCAACAACCATAGGCGGACAGGAATTCGGACCTGCGGCAACAACCGCGTCCAGGATGGCCTTGCGCACTCCCTCAACGCCGTCCGCCGGAACAAGCATTGTCAATCTGCTCTTGTTTTCGGAACCAGCGCCCTTGGGAGCGAGCCTGATATTAATTTTGTCTCCGGGAACTATGCGGATATGTATAATGGCAGGAGTATTGTCGCCAGTATTTTTGCGCTCGAAAAGGGGTTCGGCCACGGACGATTTGCGAAGATACCCATTGACATAGCCATTGTGAACGCCCTTGTTCACAGCTTCCGTGAAATCACCACCAACAATGTGCACATCCTGGCCAATATCTGCAAAAACCACAGCCAGCCCAGTGTCCTGACAAATTGGCACGTCCTCATTGGCCGCTATGTCCGCATTTTTGACAAGCTGGGCCAGAATGTCCCTGCCAACCGGCGAAGGTTCGTCTTTTTCGGCCTGTTTCAATGCATTGGCCATTTGCTGCGGCAACTGGCTGCAAGCCTCCACACAAAGCTTCTCTACCACATTGGTAATTTCTTGAGCCGAAATATCACGCATCCGGCACCTCTCCATTTTAATATTTTTGAAGAAATTGATTGAGCGCTCAAACAGTTTTATGATTCTGGAATCTGGCGCAAGAAAAACGTTAACCAGAAATTAATGTGTTCTGAAAAAGCTAATGCGCTTTATTTCACAAAGCAAGCAAAAAATGGTAAAAATTTAAATAAATTTTTTGACATACTCCCAAATTGTATTATTCCACAAATTGGGCAAATATTAAATCGGTTTCCACCCTGTAAATCAATGCTTCTGAGCCCCAAATAAACCATGTATTATCCGCATTCCGACAAAAGAGTTAAGATAAAAGGCAAATTGCCGTTAAGATAAATAAATCATCAGATACAAGGGAGAAGAAATGAAAGAACAAGGTGCCAGTTTCATGTGTCAAACTTCACAAATTTCCATTCGTAAATTGATTCTTACCCATGGTCGCATTCGTCTGGAGCTGGATGCATTCTGGCAGGGTGAAGATTTGCAGGTTATGCTTTATGGCGGCGAGCCGCATATCGGCGCGGTTGCGCTTGCCAGTCCTGGTTCGGGCGCATTGCTGATTGTGCTCCCCGGGCACAGGGAAGGCCCGCTTGCCAGGGAAATGGCGGAAAGTTTGGCCCAGGCTTTGAATTGCAAGGTGTGCGTAACTTGCGGAATACACTACAATGAAATTAATCAACAGGAAATCGGTCTTGTTCTGGGCTGCGCGGATGAATTGTGCCAGAAGCTTATCGAGGGTATAACAAAATGGTAGGAGAGCCAGCATTAAGCTATCAATATTGAATATTGAATGCGGTTTCAAAAAGGTAGATTACGTGAAAAAATTTTTTCTTTGCTTGTTTGTTCTGCTTATTGTGGGTTGCGGAGCCGCATATTTTGCTGTGCCCCCCCTTGTTGAAAATGCTGTAAGGCAAAATCTGGAACAACTGCCGGCTGTATTGAATCAGCCGGGAAGGGCAAACTTTTCCACGCCCGAAATCGGCAAGATCGATTTTGAGCCCTTAAGCCGCACCCTGACCATTGAAAAAACAATTCTGAAAGGCATGGTGGAAGACGGCAAGCCAGGAAAAATCCATATGGTTTGCCGTATTGGGGAAGTCCAGGGCACAATGCCCTGGCGTCTTCTTTTCCTGCTTGGCCCGATACGAAACGTGGTATCGGAAGAATACGGTTTTGAAACTGTGTTAAGCGATTTTTTTGGCAAAGATGTTTCATTAAGCCTTGCGCGCGACATGGTTCAGGTTGAGAGCGCAGCAGAAGAAATTTCCGGCAAGAATATCATGCTTCAGGCCAATGTGCTGGGGTCAATCCTGGATAATCTGCCACTAGACAGTCTGGATATAATTTATGGTCTTGGAGTGGATGATTTTCTGTTGAAAGGCATTGGCGGCAATGTTGCTTTAATAAACAATAGCCATATTGTAACACATAAGCTTGGCGCATTGCGAATTTCGGATTGGCGCGGCCAGGTTGCCAAAAATATTTCCATTACAAATCTGACACTTGAAGAACAAACGCGCAAGAATATTTTCAGCATTGAAAAAATTGATCTTGATACTGTCACATTGCCGGAAATGCCGCTTATGGTGGCGCTGAAAAATGATATCGAAGGTTTTCACCCTGTCGATTCCTGGGACATCTTCCGCCAGATCATGAAGGGAAAGCCAATTGTTTCCCGAAGCATCATAAATAATCTCCAAATAGAAGATTATGGGCTAAAGTCCGCAATAATCGACTGGTTTTCCAATAATCCCGCATCCTGGAACATATCCCTGGCAGGATTGACAATGCCAATCCGTGTGCTGGAAGAAGAAACAGGTCTGAATGTGGCTGGATTGGACAAGTTTGATCTTAATGCGGATCTTGCTGTTGAAGAGGGCGAAAATTCCCTGTTGAATCACAAGGGGGCTTTCAGATCCCCGGGTCTTGGAGTGCTGGCTTATGAATTTTCAACACCTTCGACGCCTACCAGTGCATTGACAATGATGGCGACCAAAATTTCTGGATTCAGACTGGACTATGCTGATAGTGGATTAGTGGCCCGGCTTGCGTCGGGCATTGCTCCCAATGCCCAGGCTGCCATGTTCGCATTGAAAATTGCGGCCGGTCATTTTTGCTCCCAACATTCTTCGCAGAATGAAAAATTGCGGGAAGCCATCGAAGACTTTGTGGAGCAACCTGGCAATCTCGTAATCTGGGCGCGAAAGTCCTTTAGCATGGCTGAAGTTGGCATTCAGGCATATAGGGGGGACTTGGGAAGCATTTTGGGGGCCACCGCTACTCCTGGAGCGCAAAGTCTTGAAGAGGCAATGAAGTCTTTGAAGAGGCAGGCAAACAAATAGGATCAGAGATTATTGGGCAGATCGGCTGCATCTTGTTTGCCATAAAAAAGGCGGAAGTTTATGAAAATTTCCGCCTTTTTATGGTTGGTTATATGATTTTTTGCAATATTAACCCATACTTGTCACTGGCCGCTATACTTTTGCGGCAGTCTGCAAATCTTTTACAGCATCAGTCTTTTCCCATGTAAATTCAGGAAGTTCCCTGCCAAAATGGCCATAGCAGGAGGTTTTGCTATAGATGGGCCGTTTTAAATCAAGGCGTTTGGTTATGAAAAATGGCCTGAGGTCAAAGACTTCTCTTACGGCTTTTGTGAGGATTTCATCGGGAATATCTCCACTGCCACGTGATGAAACCAGTACGCTTACAGGGTCCGCAACGCCGATGCAGTATGCAATCTGCACTTCACATTCGGGAGCCAGACCGGCGGCAACAACATTTTTTGCAATATAACGCCCCATATATGCTCCGGATCTGTCCACTTTCGATGGATCCTTGCCCGAAAAAGCGCCACCGCCGTGGTGGCCGCTGCCACCATAGGTATCCTGAATAATCTTGCGCCCGGTAAGGCCGCAGTCTCCCATTGGGCCACCAACAACAAAACGGCCAGTGGTATTGATAAATATCTCGCAGTCCTTTTCTTCAAAATAACCACTATTTTCCAGCACAGGGCGTATTACCTGCGATTTGACAGCCTCAATAACATCCGCATGGGATGCATGGGGAGCATGCTGGGTAGAGACAACCAGGTTATTAATTCTTACGGGTTTTCCGTCCTGGTATTCAAAGGATACCTGGGTCTTTCCATCAGGCCGGAAAATGTCGACCGTGCCATCCTTGCGGACTTTTGCAAGCTGCTGAGACAAAAGATGCGCCCAGTAAATCGGGGCTGGCATAAGGGTAGGAGTTTCATTGCAGGCATAGCCAAACATCATGCCCTGGTCGCCTGCGCCCTGATCTTCCGCTTTTTCGCGCAAAACACCCTGCGCGATATCGGGGGACTGGTGATCTATTGAAGAAATTACCGAGCATGTTTGCCAGTCAAAACCCATTTCACTGCTGCTATAGCCAATATTTTTAATGGTTTCCCGAACTACCCTTGGCAAATCCGCATAACCCTTGGTGGTTATTTCGCCGGCGATTACAGCCATACCGGTGGTAACCATGGCTTCACAGGCAACATGGGCGTCAGGATCCTGCTCAAGGAGGGTATCAAGAACCGCGTCCGAAATCTGGTCCGCGACCTTGTCGGGATGCCCTTCTGTTACTGATTCGCTTGTAAAAAAATATTTTCCCTTGCTATGCATCGAATGTTCCCCTTAATTTCATGATTTATAAAACCAGGAATAACGCTATACTGTCCATGTTTTATGAAATTGTAAAATATACTCATGTTGAGAATATGTTTGTACTGTGGTTTTTTCAGGCCTGCTTAAATTCAATATTATCAATCAGACGTGCCTTGCCAAGTTTTACAGCGCAGGCCATCAGGGCAGCGCCGGACAAATCGGCCAATGGTTCAAGTGACTCTGGATCAACTATCTCGATATAATCCACTTCTCCATTGGGCAAGTTTGTTTTCCAGTAATCAAGCACAGCATCAATTACCTTGCCAGGGGATTGTTCACCGCTGGCCACTATTTCACGGGCCAGAAGAAGCCCCTTCCGAATATGGGGGGCTGCCTTGCGTTCTTTCGGTTTCAGATAAACATTCCGGGAAGACATAGCCAGACCGTCGTCCTCACGCACTGTTGGTATGGTTACAATTGTGCATGGAACGTTGAGATCACGCACCATGCGCCGGATTATAGCCTGCTGTTGCCAGTCTTTTTGGCCAAAAACAGCGTAATCTGCACCGGTAAGCAGCATAAGTTTCAAAACGACCGTGCAAACACCCCTGAAATGGATAGGGCGGCTCTTTCCGCACAATCCGGAAGCAAGCGCAGGGACTTCAACCCAGGTAGCGTGATCAGGGGCATACATGGCCGATGGCTCGGGAATAAAAATAGCATCTGCTCCAATACCCCTGGCTTTTGCGCAGTCACTTTCAATGTCTCTGGGATAGGCAGCAAGATCCTCGTGGGGACCAAATTGGGTCGGATTGACAAAGAGACTGACAACAATCCGTTTTGCCAGTTTTCTGCCGTGCCTGATCAAATCCTCATGGCCTGCATGATAATAGCCCATGGTTGGAGTAAGGGCGATATCATCGCCAGCCTTATGCCAGTCGCGACATAACGAGGCCAGTTCTTCTGGTTTGGTTAATATCTGCATATCAAGTTATTGTGATATAGTTGTGGAAAAATTCTTATAGCCAAATTATATAAAGTTGTAAAGTCCTGTTTGACAAGAGTTTGGCGTATGGGCATAACACCGGCATGATAAAAGAAAATGAGAAAGATTCTTCCTGTCCCAAAGTCAATTTGCTGGAATACGATTATCCTGGTCTTGAAAAATTCGTGAAAGAGCTTGGAGAGCCGCCTTTCAGGGCCATGCAGGTCTGGCAGTGGATTTGGCAGAGAATGGCGCGTGATTTTGAACAGATGAGCAATATCTCAAAAGTTTGTCGCGCCGAACTTGCTGAAAGAGCTGTTATTGTCTGGCCAGAAATTGAAAGAATTCAGAAATCATCAGACGGTACAACCAAGTTTTTACTCCGGCTTGCTGATGGCGAACATGTCGAAACCGTGATAATTCCCTCCGAAGGCCGCGATGGTAAAACGCGCATAAGCCAATGTCTTTCATGCCAGGTTGGTTGCGCGATGGGCTGCGCATTTTGCGCGACTGGTCAAATGGGTTTGATTCGCAACATGACAATGGGGGAAATTTTGGGCCAGGTTTTGGTGGCGCGTGATTATTTGGATGACAGAAGACTGGATTGGCCAATTCTGCGCAATCTTGTTTTTATGGGCATGGGCGAACCACTTGCAAATCTGGACAATGTACTCCCGGCTTTACAGGTATTAAATCATGACAAAGGGCTGAATTTTTCCCCGCGCCGCATAACTGTTTCGACATGCGGCCTGAAAAACGGCCTTGAGCGATTGGGTGAGAGCGGGCTTGCATTTTTGGCAGTCAGCCTCCATGCCCCAGACCAGGATCTGCGTTCCGAGATTATGCCGATTGCTGCAAAATGGCCGCTTGACAAGATGCTTGATGCCCTTGCGTCCTATCCGCTAAAGACACGTGAACGTATAACGTTTGAATATCTGCTGCTGGGGGGAATTAATGATTCCCCCCGCCACGCCAAAAAGCTTGCAGCCCTGATGGGAAAGGTAAAGGGTAAACTTAACCTTATTGTGTATAATTCCTCTCCCGGTTCGGTTTTCAATGCTCCTTCTGAAGAGGCGGTTCTGGCATTTGAAAAGATACTTTGGAATCACAATATTACGGCTATCAGGCGCAAGAGCAAAGGTGCAGATATCGCGGCCGCCTGCGGCCAGTTACGTGCGAAATTCAGCCGGCAACAGTAGTCTCGGATGATTTTTTTTCAAAGGGAGGCGGAGGGCGCCAATACCAGAGCAGTGCAAGCAACGGTAAAAGCCCGGCAAGCTCCGCGCCTTCCCTTGGCATAAATTTGCCCAGGAATGCCCAAAGGATTACGGAGCATGCGCATACCGCAAGCATTAATGCCCATTGCCTTGCGCTCATGGGATGCGCATGCCACTGGAAAAAGCCAACTGTGCAAATTGCAACCC
>VSMX01000055.1 GCA_009773975.1 Desulfovibrio sp.
GTTTTGGGTTGCCATTGTTCATATTGCGCAAACGTTGGCCGAAAAATATTCTGTTCCTGAAGAAAATTGCCGTTTTCAAGCCTGTCATGCATAAAATCGGGCGAAAGAAGACGTTTGAGATCCTTTGTGCCAAAAGCAGTGAGCAATGTCTGGACACAAAGCCAGTCCGGGGAATTGGCTCCTGCCAGAAAAGTTTTCACGGCAAGACGGGGATTGATATAACCAGCTGATGTTGGCAAATGGCGGCAGAGCGGCTCAATCAACCCTTTCCTGATAAATGAGGGAAGCGAATTGTACCATCCGGCTATCTTTATGCCAATATAATGCTCATAACCAGCCCATAACTCATCCGCACCGTCCCCACCAAGCGCAACTGTAACATTTTCACGGGCAAGTCCGCTCAAAAGCCAGGTTGGCGCGCAGGAAGCATCGGCCATGGGTTGATCCATTCTGCTCACTATCCTTGGAAGCTCATCCGCGCATTCTTCCGCTGACAAAATTCTTTCATGATGAATTGTGCCATAGGCCCTGGCAGCGATACGCGCATAACGGGATTCGTCGTAACTGGCCTCGGTAAAACCAATCGAAAATGTTTCAATCGGCCTGGTTGATTGCTGGGCCATAAGCCCTGCAACAATTGTGGAATCTATACCGCCAGATAAAAAAACTCCCAATGGAACATCGCTGACCATGCGCATTTTTACGGCTTTTGCCATAAGCTCATAAAGATTTTCGCACAGGGCCTCTTCACTTTCTTTTGGACAGGCTGCGGGGGCAGGCAATTCCCAATATGGCGCCATCCTTACATTTCCATCATGAACAAGAAGATAATGAGCTGGCGGCAGATTCGAAATTTCAGAGTACATGGTTTGTGGGCATGGGGCATACTCATAAGCCAGGTAACGGGCAAGAGCATGGGGATCCAGCCCGAAAGAGAAATCACAAAAGCCGCATTTGCCCTTCAACAACACAATTGCCGAAAGTTCCGAAGAAAAACAGAAAAAACCCTTTTGCAGGCTGTAAAAAAAAGGCTTTTCTCCAAATCGGTCCCTTGCGCAAAATAAAAGCTTCCTTTCTTCATCCCAGAGGGCAAAAGCGAACATTCCTTCCAGCCTGTCAAGACAGTCAATACCCCATTTGGCATAAGAAGCGAGAATGACTTCAGTATCACAACTGGTAAGGAAAGAGAATCCTTCATTTTCAAGTTGGTTGCGCAAACTGCGGAAATTGTAAATTTCGCCATTAAAAACAATGCAAAATCTGCCATCTGCCGACTGCATGGGTTGGGCCCCACCTGCGAGATCAATAATCGAAAGGCGCCTGTGCCCCAAACTAATCGGGCCTTTCTGCCACAAACCTTCGCCATCCGGCCCACGATGCGACATACTGTCGGTCATGGATTTTACGCAAAGAGATGCATCATTTGGCAAATCTTCACCATCAAGACACAATATTCCAGCTATTCCGCACATGCCTGGTGTTCCCGAAACGACTTTTTCGCCAGGTATTGGCTGGCCAGGATATCAGCAAGTTTATGGGCATTCTTTTGAGGATCGAACAGTGATTGGGCCAGCCTTCTACCCTCTTCGCCCATTTCCCTGGCTCGGCAGGGGTTGTCAATTAACCATCCAAGCGCATCTGCAAGAGCATTCGGATCGCCAGGAGGAACAATCAGACCTGTCTTGTCATTGACTACGACTTCCGGCAGGGCATTTACATCTGTGGCAGCCACAGGCAATCCATAGGCCATTGCCTCAATTACAGTATTTGGGATGCCATCCCTGCGTCCCGAAGAATGGATTACACAAGGTGCCGCGAAAATATCATGTTCAATCAGAATTTCTGGCAATTGGTCATGAGAGATCAGGCCAGGCATGAAAACTTCATTTTCCAGACCCAGATCATGTCGCAATTTATGAAGTTTTTTTTCCATGTCTCCCAGACCCATGACTTTGCCACCTCCTCCAGCGAGGGTAAGCTGAAAATCCACGCCACGTTCCTTGAGGATCTGACAGGCTTTCAACAGAACATCAAAGCCTTTGGTAACGTCAAATCTCCCCACGGAAAGAATACGGGCTGCGTTACCTTTTGATTTTTCCGGCATTGTTTTGGGAGATGGCAATGTAAGGCTGTTATAAACCAAAGAAATTTTATCCTTCACACCAACGAATCTTCCCATGCGTTCCATATCCGCAGCATTGTTCGCACGCACAAAAAGCGCAGCAGACAATTTGTCTTCAAGATCGGGATCTGCGGGATCAAGATTATCTCCTCTCGCCGATGTTGCAAAAGGAATGCCTGCTATTTCCGAAGCAATCCATGCAGCTGTGGCTGTCCCTCGCGGCCAGGGGGCATAGGCCATGTCAATCCCGTCATCAACAAACTGTCGTCCGAGACGCAATCCGGCACAAAATGCCCACAGATTTTCGCCAAAAGTTTCGAAACTTTTCCAGGGGCGGAAAAGGCTTCGGCGCAAAAGTTTCCAGAACCTTCTGGGGTGTGAGCATATTTGGCGGCCAATTTCAAAACAAATAGACGGGAGTGCCTTAATGCCGTAATTTCTGGCATTTTCCGCTGACCTTTTCATTTCGTCGGAGCAGCAACGCAAATTCTTGCCATATAAAGTGTATACTTCCAGAGGCAACTCATTTTGCAACCCCTCAACTTCCCTGAAAATAAACGGTTGGGTAAAAAGCGGGTACCATAAAAGCACATATCCCACATGGGGCAAACCTGATTTCAGCGGCGCCCTGGGAGAATTGGCCTTTTCAGTCATATCGAAATCCTTTCATGATCCACAAAAGTCCAATCAGCACTTTTGGAACAAATGGGAGCAGCAATGGCATATTGACGGCCCATCCTGGAAATAGTCAAAAATTCCATTTCAAAATTATCATCTAGCCACGACAGCCACGCAAGAATTTTATTCAAAAAACGATTTACCGAATTTTCATTCTTCATGTGTGGAGAGCCGCCGGGCATCATTTCGGAGGAATGCCATGTCAATGAAAGTGTTTTGCCGCCACGAGCAGCATGAAGCAAAGTGGTAAGCTTCATTAACCACAAAGGGTGCTCCACAGGCAGCAAAGTCAGACCCCCCCATTTATGAAGATTGGTCTGGAAACTTTCAATAAGCCGTAAATTGTCAAGAACAGGCACACAGGTAAGCGGTATTTCGCAAATATCCGCGCTTTTGATATTAATTTTGTATGGATCTGAAGGGGCGTCGAAATGATTTGGACCTTCTGGAAATTTAAAGGCATGCAAAGGCCGGATGGAGGCATCGTAGCGAACTCCAAAATCATGGAGCATCTGCCAATGACTGTTGTGAAGATCCCAGCGTCCCATGCGGAAAACATTTACGGAGTGTCCGAGAAAATTCCCGGCGGATCCAAAAAGTGTCTCCATTTTGGCATAAAGATCCTCAAGGGGAACCTTTGCGGACCAGGCTTTGGTCAGAATTGTGGAATCGTTTTGTCCCCGCCTCAATGGTGGAGTATTCCAATGGTGCAGATGAGCGCCTATTTCAACACCATATTTATTCCGCATTGTTTCCAACAGCTTTTGGGCATTTTTATCCTCAAAGACGCAATGCGCGCAGAAAAAGGTCGCTTTAATGCCCCGATCAAAAAATGGGACAAGTCGCGAAAGCTGCGAGATATTATGGATTTGGGGTGTTCCGCATGGATATGTGCCGCTGAAAAGACCTTCTTCCTCGACATCAATACTCAAGGCAAGCGCCAATTTGCGCTTTTCAGCCATTTGGCTGGCCTCTTACCGAAGAGAAATAAAGATTGGCAAGTGCCTGCGTATTATTTTGGGTATCAAACATGGATGCAACAAGCGCTTTGCCCGCCAAACCCATTTTTTGGGCATTCTTGCTGTCCTCGAGCATTTTTCTTATGGCATTTGCAAGAGCAGCCGGATCACGCTGCGGAACAAGGAAACCGGTTTCGCCATCACGAATAACTTCCGAAATGCCACAGACATCGGTGGCAACAACAGGCATTCCTCCATTGAGGGCTTCCATGATTACATTGGGAATGCCGTCTCTGTCGCCATTATAGTGAATGACGCTCGGCACAACCAGCAAATCGAATTTTTCGTGGAAATTTTCCAGTTCGTCATGTGGAATAAACCCGGGCATTTCCACGCAATCTTCCAGATGCAGATTTTTGCGCATCCTGAAGAGCTTTCTACCCCAGGAACCGTTTCCTACAAGAGTAAGCTTGACCTGCATACCTTCCCTGCGCAAACGTGCCATGGCTGTCAGCAGCTGTGGAAAGCCCTTGGTGCGTACAAATCTGCCGATAGCAAGGATTCGATATGGGGGCTCGAAATGTCTTTCCTTGGGTTTTGTTTTACGAAAAGTCAGGTTATTATAAATCAGCTTAACCTTGTCTTGTTGGTCTGCCGGACAAAATTTTTGCAGCCAACGCACATTTGCGGCATTGTTGGTACGGATGAACAAGGCATCTGCCGATTTTTCGGCCAAAAGCCCATCTTGTGGGTAAATATCCCCTGCTCTGCCTGTAAAAGCAAAAGGTATGCCACTGAGACGAGACGCTACCCAGGCTGCGGTTGCCGGACCATTGGCCCAGGCCGAATGAATAAGATCCACACCATCTTCCTGGCATTTTTCGGCAAGTAAAAATCCGGCCATAAAACACCAGCAGTTTTCGCCCAATGCTTCCAGATTGCGCATACGCCTGAAAAAGCCTTCGCGCAAAAGGCTGACGACAAGTCCGGGTTTCTTGCGCAAGGCTCGAAAAAACGCGCCAAGTATTGGGAAAAAAGATTTTATGCCCATCCGGGTAATTTTTCCGGGAAAAGCCCGCATTTCTTTTGAACAGCCTTTCAGAGACTTTCCGTACATCGTGTAAACCCGGATGCGGAGGCCCAAATTCATCAGCTCGCGAATCTCACGATAAATGAAAGTTTCCGAGGATAACGGAAACCATAAAAGGACATAGGCCACACAAAAAGGAGTGGCGGAAGTAACAAAGGTTTCGTTTGTGCTGGACAAGAGGACAGGCTCCGCTCACATCTCCGTTTCAGATTCGGACATGTTCATCTCAAGTTGATGTGTCTTGCGGTAGTCTTCCACGATCTTTCTGGCATTTGGAATTTCTTCCACTACTGCATCAATGGTTTGACGCACCTGTTCCTCGGTATGGGAGGCAGAAATAAAGAAACGCAGACGCGCAGTGCCTTCTTTTACAGCAGGAAAACTTACAGGCATGACATAAATGCCACGCCGGTAAAGGGCCTGGGAAAGAAAACCTGCTGTCATCGATTCCCCAACAATAATGGGCACAATTGCATAGCCCTGGGCCGCACCGGTATCCAGCCCCCTTTCCCTGGCATAACTCAAAAAATATTTGCTTATTTTCTGTAATTTGCGCACACGCTCGGGTTCGCGCAACATTATTTCCAGAGCCTTGTAACAGGCCGTCGCTATAACAGGGGGCATTCCAACGCTAAAAACAAATCCTGGTGATCCATATTTCAGGTAACGTATCAAATCCGCCCTTCCGGCTATAAAACCGCCACAACCGCACATTGCCTTGGAAAGCGTGCTCATCCACATATCAACATCGCGTGGATCAATGCCGAAATATTCCCTCACTCCGCGGCCTGTATTGCCCAGAACTCCAAGAGAATGGGCTTCATCAACCAGAAGCATGCAATTATATTTTTTCTTGAGTTCAATAATGCGTGGCAAATCGGGAATATTGCCGTCCATACTGAACAAACCTTCCGTTACAATAACCGCATATTTATGTTCGGCGCGATGCTTTTTGAGCATTTCTTCCAGGGAGGCGCAATCGTTATGGGCATAGGAATAACGTTCTGCCCCGGAAAGAAGTGCGCCCTGGACCAATGAATTATGCGCAAGACCATCATGGAAGATTGCATCGCGCGAACCAAAAAGAAAACCCAGAGTGGAAACGTTTGCAGCGTGGCCGCTTACATAAACAATTGCGTCATCCACCTCGTACAAGTCCGCAAATGCGCGTTCCAGGAGGCGATGCTGCGGCCTTTCCCCGCCAACAAGACGGCTGGCTCCCGCGCTTGTCCCAAACCTGGCCGCGGTTTCGGCCACCGCCTGGGTAATTTCCGGATGAGCATTGATGTCAAGATAATCGTATGTTGAAAAATTGATATATTCCTTGCCATCTATGCAGGCAGTGGATTTTGCGGCTCTTTCATGACAAACGAAAAGCGGATCCTCCAGGCCCATTTCCCTGGCCATATCCACCATGCGTTCAAAAGAAAGCTTGGCACGCTTGCGATTGAAACCGGTTTGAGGATATTGGGCATTGTCCCGGACAAAATCCTGACTGGAAGTATTTTTCATGCTCTTTTCCTGAAAGTGCCGGCAATAAACGGCATAAAATTTTTCCGCCAGGCTGAGATCCTGGAAAGAATCAAAAAAACAAATCCCCGGGGATTTCAAAATATTTGAAGACCGAAAAACATTTTACAAGAATACGATTTCCCGTCCAATCCTGCCGGGTTTTTCCAATGGCTACAAAACGTTCACCATTCTACAGGAAAACGCGTAAATATAAAGGAAAAAGTTATGGAATACAAAATGGCCTTTTCCGGATACATTTGCGCTATTCCTAGCCCATACTGGCCCACAAGGCAAGCCTGCATTTGCTGATGATTTATCAAATCCTCAGTACGCCGGGCGAAAGCCCAGCGCGCCGCGTAGCGGCGTAAATCTGCCAGCGAGCCCTGTGGGCGGCCACAGGCCGTTTCTGTTACAGAAATCGACAGCAACGCAAAACCACACTTTTTGGCAGACGATGCTGCAGTTTATATCCAAACATGTTTGGATATAAACTGCAGCATCTATAAAAATAAACAATCCTGGCAAAGAATATGCTTAATCGGCCATGACACCTATTCTGGACAAAAAATATCAACGAGTCTATTTTGACTAAACAAAATACACATAATTTGATCAATTAATTTTGTCAGAACAGAATTGATATGTCTGATATAATTTTTTCCAAATTTTCCCCAAGTGACTGGAATTATGCAGGAAGTCTCGCTTGATGGCGTTATTTATGCCCGTTTTGAGCATAATGGCCAAACCTGGCTTTTGGGAAGCACCAATCCATCATGGAAAGCCCTTGTCGGCACATTGCAAGCCGTGCCTGATGAGGCGGATCTGATTCATCTGGCCGGGCAGGGCATTTGGCTTGGGCCGGTCGGCCAATCCTGCAAGCTGGCTGTTATGTGCTGTGGTCTGGGTTCCGGTTGGCCAGGGATGGGCAGAAGTCTCTATGACAACTTCCCGGCTGCAAGGAAGGCCATGGATTATTTGGCGGATATCGCAGGCTGGGACATCCTTGGACTTATGGATGAAACAGATCTGGAAACCATAAGCCAGACGCGGAAGCAGATTCCATATCTTTTCATGCTTGAATACGCCCAATGGATGCAATTTGTTTCCCTTGGCATTTCGCCGGCGATTATGTGCGGGCACAGCCTGGGCGAACTTATAGCCCTATGTCTTGCAGGCGTATATGATGAAAAAGCGGCATGGCTGCTGTTTGAAAAAAGGGCCGAGCATATTACCAAGCTGGAAAAGAAATCGGCAAATGAAACCGGCATGCTCGCTGTGCACGCAGAAGAGAGCATTATCAACGCCACTCTGGCCCAATGGCCATCCCTTGCCCTTGCCAATCGCAATACAAAACAACAATTTATTCTTGGTGGGCCCAAACCAGATGTTATGGCGGCCCGCAAAAGCCTGCGAAGGCAGAGAATCCCGGCCCTGATGATCAATGTTCCACTTGCTTTTCATAATCCTGCCATGCGCATATTGCGCGATTTTTCCATCCGCAGGCTTAAAGCCCTGGAAATGCATCACCCCAGGGTTCCGGTTATTTCCAATGTCACCGCCGGTTTTTACCCGGAAAGCCAGGAAGAAATTTGCCGATTTATCGTTGATCTTGACGAAAATGCCGTTGCATGGAACGAATGCGCTCTTGCCATGTGGAACAGGGATCATACAGATATTTTCCTTGAGCTTGGTCCGGCCGAAACACTTTGCGGCTTGATGGAGGAAATCATTCCGGAAAGCACTTCGATTCCTTGCGATCATCGGCTCCGTGAAACAGATGCGATGAGAATGGCCTGCGCAAGACTGTTTGCCCTCGGTCTTCTCGATTTTGACAAAATTGTCTCTGAAAGGAAATCGCGTCCGGGAACGGGACAAGCGTCCTGCGAATCACAGTTACCCCTGGTGGAAGAGATTGCGCCCGTGCCGGTTGATTCGGAAATCGAAAAAGTTCTTGAAATTGTGGCCAAAGCTTGCGGCAGGGAAACGGAGAAAATTTCGCCGGAAATGGATTTGCGTTATGATCTTGGGATGCGTTCAAGCAGTTTTCCCCGCATTCTTCAGGAAGTGGAGAAAAAACTAGGAGTCTCAGCGGAATTTGAAAGGATGCTGAATGTAAGCACAGCAGGAGACCTTGCCCTCGCGTTGCTTGGACGTGCCGGTCAGCCTCTTGCAAAGGTTCACTCCAAATTGTCAAGGGCGGCCATTCCCCCATTCAGGCGTTTTATCCTGCGAAAAGACGCTGTTCTTTCCGCAAAATCATCCCTTTTGTATTATAGTCCCGAACCGGCCATTCTTCCTGGGAAAAATGATGTAATTCTTTTTTGCATTCATGATGCCGAATTCATGCCCCAGCTCTGGAGCGGCTTCGCGCCGGAAGACTGCATTCTTGTAATGCCACACCCCCTGGCAGAAAAATGCGCGCATCTTGATGGCTACAAAATTGAGAGTTTTGATATTCCCGAAGATCCCGAAGAGTATAAGGAGATTCCTGCCAGAGTTTATAATCGTTTTGGCAGACTTGACGGGGTATTTTTCATTCCTGCCTCGTATCCGGCGATCGATCGCGCAAAAGGCATCCATCATTTATCCCCGGAATTTGTTGAAAGTCTGGAAACGCTCAACCCAAACGCATGGATAGCGGTAATGCGCCGTTTTGCGGTCAGAGATGAAGGTCCAAGGAATTTTCTGGCAGCTTATTCAGCATGGATCGATAGTGTTGACAAAAATTTTGCCGGACCCGGGAGACGAATTTTCGCCATTGCCGATGACGGCAAAAAAATTTCTCCAGATGAGTTGGGTGATCTCGCTGTCCTTGAACTGATGTTTGGTCTTGAAGCGGCTTTCTGGAGCAGGGCGCCACTATTTGAAGGTGACGGCCCGATACCGCAGTATTTTGCGGAGGCCAAATTTTTCCCGCTTGCCTTACCGGATAAAAAGCCTGAACTTCCGCAAATACAAGGACTTTTTCAAGGCATTTCATGGTGGTCGGTTTTTGCCGATACGGGGCTTGCGCCAAATTCTGACAAAGATAACAAAACAGGCAAAAACTTTGAATTCCAGCTTCCCGCAAGCTGTAAACTCATGGCCATGCTTCAGGGGGCCAAAAGATTGTTTCCATGGCTTTCTCCACTCGGTTTTTCCGATATACATTTTTATGAGCCATTGAACGCCCCCTTCGGAGTAGCCAGGGAATGTCGCCTTGAGTGTCGTTCCATGTTTTGGCTGCGGCATGAAAAAGTAATGACTCGTATGGTGGAAACAGTGCTTATGCCGAGGCTGATCTCCGCAAATGGCAGAAGACTGAATGAATATAAAACAACTGCAAAGGGAGTTTGTCTTCTTGGTGGATCGCCTGTCCACACACTCCCAATTCCCGATGTAATTGAAAGCACACATGAAGATATTGCTCCCGAATATTTTTATGATGCAGCGGGAATCGATAATTCAATGCGAATGGTCAAAAAGCTCTGGCTTGCTGACGTTTCTTCCCGCTCCTTTGGCGGCATTCTTCTTACAGGCAAAACTTCCATTGCATTGGGAGAAGAATGGGATTATTATGCTACCTTATTACAAATGTTCGACAGCCTGCTTCAGGCGGTCCTGATGGTGCTTGCAAATCCTCAAGCTCCAGACAAGTTTCTTGTTCAATGGAAATGTGCCGGCGTCGGCTATCTGAATTTTGACAGCAACTGGCTTTCGTCAACCGATGACCTGTATTTTTATCTCAAACCAGTTTGGCTTGCGGAAAATTTTATACGTTTTAACGCCCAGGTCGCCGATTCTGCTGGAAGAATATTTCTTGTGGCGTACAATATTGAATTTGACCGGGCCTGATTTTGCCCACCCTTTCCAGGAGTTTTGCAAAACTATGCCCAAATCGTGCAAAATTGTCGGTCTCCTCTGCTTTTTCGCTCTTTTCCTGCTTTGCGCGTGCGCATCAAACAAGGCAGGAATTGCTTCACCCGAATTGCCTCCCCGGCACTGGCTGGACGAAGCACCTGGTGTACCGGTGGAAAACAAAAGCAAACTGGAAGCAGCGGTACCAAACCTTTATAATCCAGAAAAAAAATTCGATTTTGAGGATTGCGTATTCCTGACTATCCAGCAATCTCCTACTCTCGTAAACAGCGCTGTCGAAATTGAAATCAAACGGCTTGCGGTTACGGACGCGGTGTGGAAGTATCTGCCAGAACCACGCATGACTTTGACAGTCTCCAACAACATCACCCGATACAACATGGGAGAAAAAAATACGCCGGGCGATTATGGACGCACCAAGCTAAGAGCAGGTTTTTATGCTCCCTTTCCCAATCCGGTTGCCACGCATTTCGAGCGCAAGGCCCAGCAAATAATGGTGAATCTCGCCATTTCCACCCATCGAAAAGCAGTGGGCGAGACAATCCTTAATATTGCAAAGGCCTATGTGCGGTTAAAGGCGCAGAGAGAAATTCTGACTGCTGAAAAGGCTCTGGTTCCGCTTGTAAAGGATCTGATAACATATTGGAAGCAGGTTGAAGCCATTGATGGGCGCCAGGGTGTCTCTCTTGACATGGCTCGCCAGGAACAACGAGAAGTTGAGCTTACCGTGGAAAAGACCAATATGCAGGAAATTATGGATCGCACGAAGCTCAAGGTGCTTGCCGGAGTGGAACCTCAACAGCGTCTGAATGTTGATACTGATAATGCCGATGAAATTCTGGCTGGATTCGATGGTAAAAACCTTCGCTGGGAAGACAGATGGCCTGCCACTGAAGACGATCTTCTGCTCAGATCCCAGATCAAGCTTTCAGACTACAATATTATGCTAGCATGGGCACAATATGTGCCGGCAATGAATATGTGGGTCAACAACTCCCCCCCGGAAGGCCAGTCCAATCCTCCGAACGGAGCGGAAGACACGTTTCTTCATCTGAGCTTTGATTTTCCGCTTATTGACTGGGGCCGGCGCTATCGCGGTGTACAGACAGCTAGAATGCAAAAAGCGCAGGCCTTCCACGACCTGGCCAGAAAACGCACAGAATATTCCAACAAATGGCTGGAAGCCGAACAGAAAGCTTCGCTTGCACAAACTGAGCTCAAGCTTTCCCAGACCCGTTATGACACTGCGGAAATGAAATATAAGGAAGCAAAGATTTCATTTGAGGAAGGCACAATAGAATACCCCGATCTTTATGAAATGGAATCGCAAATGCTGGAAGCCCGCATTGATCTTATCCAGGCCGAACTGGAATACAAACTGGCCCAACTGGACTGGATGTATGTTGCCAATGTGCTTCAGGAGCGTTTCCTGGGATTGCCAGCCAAGGAGTAATATGTAATGCCATGGATATTTCGCGCTTGCTCAATATGCGTCTGCGCAGCGTTCATTGCGTTTTCTGCCTGTGCTGCCAATGCGGCAACCATACTCACAGGCAAGGTAATGACTACCGTAACAAGACCGGTTGTAATGCCTTTCAATGCCGTAATTGAAGAAGTCCTCGTAAAACCGGGAGCCGAAGTTAATGTTGGTTCTCCGCTTGTGCGCTATCGCCTGCAGGATGAAGCTGAAAGGGTGCTGCAACGCGAAGTGACCATGGGTGCAGGCAATGAAAATCTGAAGTCCCAGATACTTGAGCTTGAGCAAAGACTTGCAACAGCAACCGCGGAACGCAACAAGGCAAGGGGCCTTGTCGGGACAGGGCTCGGTTCCCGCCAGGCGCTTGCCAGACTGGAAGAAAATGTTACGGGTTATAAAAATCGCATAAATTTGCTGCACTCCAGCATACGCAAGAATGATGTCAATTTCGATGCCCGCCTGAAGGAACTTTCCTATTATTTCAACCAGCCTATCAGGGCTGGAGAAAAATTGCCCCGTACTCTTACCCTGGTCTCCCCGCTTGGAGGCTATGTGCTATATGTGGATCCGGCACTTAATCCCGGCGCCCTTTTTGGCGCTGGTGGCGCCCCCATACAGATTGGGCAATTGAACCCGGTGCTTATCCAGGTGCCGGTTTATGAAGCGGAAATCAACGATATCAAGGTTGGAGACGAAGCTGTTATTGAAATTCCATCGCTGAATAACCGCAAATTTACCGGACTTGTCAATGAAATTTCATGGCTTTCAACAGATATGAATGTAGCCAATCCTTCCTACTACAACGTTGAACTTACTGTGCCCAATCCTGATTTGATTCTCAAACCCGGTTTCAAGGCAGTAGTGCGTTTTGAGGCTAGCGGCAAAAAAGCCAGATGAAACTCAAAAGCATTCCGGCAAAACTGGGCTATATTGTTGGCGCCCAGTGGACACGAGATCTTGCATGGACGGCTTTTACCATACTTTTGGCCAGGAAAAACCCGGATGCGCTCGGGCAAATTGTCCTGGCCCTTACTTTTGGTTATCTGGTAAAAACCGCAGCCGATGTAGGGCTGAACGATTTTCTGCTTTCTTCTTTCGCAAGGCGAGAGGGCAAGCCAAGAGCGCTTTTGGGGGAAGTTACCTGGCTCAAGTTGGGAGTGCTTCTTATTGCTCTGGTCATTGTCTGGTTTGTCTGCACATGGCAAGACTATTCGCTTGATTTGCATCTTGTTGTGCTGTGCATTTCCGCTGGATTGGGCCTTGATGCCGTTTGCGATTCCTTTTTTGCGCTTTGCCAGGCCCGGGGTCGCCAGGATGTGGAAATGCGCATTCGCATTCCATCAGCTCTTTGTGGCCTGGGCTACGGCATTATCTGCGTTATTCTGGATGCATTGCCAGTTGCTATTGCTCTTTTCAAGCCCATTGAAGCCATAATCTGTATTTCCTTTGCGCTCTCCGCTCTGGGAAGGAATCCGCTTGCCAAAATTGGCATCGAGGGGATGCGCGACCTTGCCCGCCAGATGAAAGCTGGCCTTGTCTTTACCGGCATGGCAGTCTGCGCAATGTTTTACAACAAGGTCAATGTCATCTTTCTCAAAAAATATGGAGGCAATGCGGAAGTTGCGGGCTTTGGAGTAGCCTGGGAGACTGTTGAAGGGTTGTCTGTGCTTGTTTCAAGCGCGTTGCTTGGCAAGGTAATTTTTCCCATGCTGGCCAGGCTCTGGCAGGAAAACAGAAAAGCCTTCCGCAAGCTTGCCGGCCAGACGGCAAGGACTTTATGGGCAGCCAGCCTGCCGCTTATTTTTCTTATATGTGTTGAACGCGACAGATTTTTACCATTTATATATGGCGATGGTTTTCAGGACGCAGTAACAGCCCAGCAACTCCTTACTCCATGCCTTGCGACTGCATTCCTCCACAATCTTGCCGCATACGCCATGATTGGGATGCAGAGACAAAAATTGCTTTTCATTTTTTATCTTTCTGGCTTGCTTATCAATCTCGTATGCTGTTTCACGCTGATTCCCAAAATGCCGCTGGAA
>VSMX01000056.1 GCA_009773975.1 Desulfovibrio sp.
GTCATGGACTGCTTCTGCGGCTCGGGAGCCTTTCTGGCCGCGGGAATACGCCACGGCCGGCGCGTAATCGGCGTGGACGAATCCGAAATCGCGATTGCAGTCGCCTCGCAGCGCCCGGAACTTGTGAATATGCCGGTTCTTGAATTACCGGATTGGCAGTTGTGATTCGGCATTGAAATGTTTACATTTCAATGCCGGCGCTTTTCGGCCCCAGGAAACGAAGCTGGCTTTTCAAGGAGTATTTATGGCGCGCGGAGCGGGTTTACTGGCTATGGCTTGCGGCACGTTTGCATTGGGCATGGCCGAATTTTCCATGATGGCCGTGCTGACGCCGGTGGCGCGTTCTCTCGGGGTCAGCATTCCGGCGGCCGGTGATTTTATATCGGCATACGCCCTGGGCGTCACGCTGGGCTCGCCTTTGCCGCTTTTGCTGCGCTCCCGCCCTTACAAGCATATTTTGCTGATTCTCTGCGCGGTAATTTGCGCTGGCAACGCGCTGACCGCCTGCGCCCAGGGCTATTTCAGCCTTTTGGCCTGCCGCTTTTTGGCCGGCTTGCCGCACGGCGCCTATTTTGGAGTGGCTGCCATTTTTGCCACAACCCTGGTGGAGCGGGGCCGGCGCGCCTCCGCCGTGGCCATCATGGTCTCCGGCATGACAGTGGCCAATCTGGCCGGCGTGCCTTTTGCCACCTGGCTGGCCAACTCTCTTTCCTGGCGCTGGGCTTTTGTAATTGCCGCTTTTTTTGGCTGCGCCGCCTTTTTGGGCATTCTGTTTTTGACGCCCGCGCGCCATCACGGCGAGGCCGGATCCCTCAAGGCCGCGGTGAGTTTCCTGCGCGGCGCGGCTCCCTGGCTGATTTTTCTGGCCACATTCCTGGGGCAGGCCAGCGTATATTGCTGGTATAGCTATATGGAGCCAATCATGCTGCAAGTGGCCCATTTTGCTCCAGACAACATGAAGTGGGTAATGGTGGCCGCGGGCCTTGGCATGTTTGGCGGCAACCTGGTGGCCGGCAAACTGGCCGATCACTATCATCCCGCCATTGTCTCCGGCGTGACCGCGCTAATGATTATTCCCGCCCTGGCCGCCATTTATTATTTCAGCGCCAATCAGATTTTGGCAACTGTCATGGTCTTCGCCGGGGCAGCCCTGCTTTTCGCCCTGGGCGGCCCCATGCAATACCTCATTGTGCGCTTTTCCCGGGGCGGCGAAATTCTGGGCGGAGCCGGCATCCAGATAGCCTTCAATTCATCAAACGCCCTGGCCGCGTGGCTGGGCGGCCTCTGCATCCATGCCCACTACGGGCTGACCTCGCCGGCGCTGCTGGGCATCCCCTTTGCCGCAATCGCCGCCTGCATTATTTTCTGGTTTTACAGGCGCTATGGACGGGTGCCGTTGTAAAAAAGCCGCGAAAATGCCTGAAAATGAAAACGGCGGCCTGCAAAAAATCGCAAGTCGCCGAAATCAAGAAGAAAAAAAAGAAAAACGTCCAAGATCAGAAAATTTTACCTGGTGGGCCGTGCGGGGATCGAACCTGCCACTCACTGCTTAAAAGGCAGTTACTCTACCTACTGAGTTAACGGCCCAACTTCTGCAAGATATAAATATATGCTGTTTTTGTCAATACTGAAAATTATTTTCGATAATAAAAATTCTCCCCGCCCATTTTTGCGCTTCGCGTCCGCAAGAATGGCTTTGCGCTTTTAAGTGATATGTGGCAAGCTTTGTTTATTACCCATTGAGCCCGCGGCTGAAATTGGCGCAATTTCAGCCGCGACCAGCCATTTGCGAAGGAGGAGATTCCATGCCGCTAACAGGACCCAAGGAAATGTTTGCCAAGGCCTATGAAGGCCGCTACGCCATCGGCGCCTTCAACGTCAATAACATGGAGATTGTCCAGGGCATCATGCGGGCAGCATCCCAGGAAAAATCTCCGGTCATCCTGCAGGTTTCCGCCGGCGCGCGCAAATACGCCGGCCAGATTTACATCATGAAACTGGTCGAGGCCGCGCTTGAGGAAGATCCCGCAATTCCTGTCGTCGTCCATCTTGACCATGGCCCCAGCTTCGAAATGTGCAGGGACTGCATTGACGGCGGCTTCACTTCCGTCATGATCGACGGTTCCCACCTCCCCTACGAGGAAAATATCGCCCTGACCAAAAAGGTTGTCGATTATGCCCATCCTCGCGGCGTCTGGGTCGAGGCCGAGCTTGGCAAGCTTGCCGGCATTGAGGAACACGTCCAGAGCGACGAGCACGTCTATACCGATCCCGATCAGGCTGTTGACTTTGTGAAGCGCACAGGCTGCGATTCCCTGGCCATTGCCATCGGCACAAGCCACGGCGCCTACAAGTTCAAGGGCGATGCCAAACTTGATTTCGCGCGCCTTGAGGAAATCACCAGCAAGCTTCCCGGCTATCCTCTTGTTTTGCACGGCGCGTCGAGCGTTCCCGAAAAATTTGTCAAACTGTGCAACGAATATGGCGGCAAGGTCGGCGGCGCAAGGGGCGTTCCGGAAGAAATGCTGCGCAAGGCCGCGGAAATGGGCGTATGCAAGATCAATGTCGATACAGACATCCGCCTTGCGCTCACCGCCTCCATCCGGCAGTTCTTTGCCGAACATCCCGAACAGTTTGACCCGCGCTCCTACCTTGCGCCGGCCAGGGAAGCCGTGAAGGATATGGTTGCCCACAAGATTCGCGACGTCATGGGCTCTTCCGGCAAGGCCTAGGGATTTTTTATAATCGGGACAGGCGGGCAGACCATGTTCTGCCCGCGGTGATGGCAGGCAGCGGCTTGCATGAAAACACGTTTTCATGCATTAAATTACATTATTCAAGGAGAATGCGATGCCCGTAAAGTTGGGAATTAATGGTTTTGGGCGAATTGGGCGCTACCTGCTGCGGCTTCTGGCCAATGACAAGGATATAATCTTTACCGCAATCAATGCCCGGGCAGCCAATGACGCCCTGGCCTACCTGCTCAAATATGATTCCACCTACGGCCGCTTTGAGGGAGAAGTAAGCCACGATGCGGAAGGCATCATTGTAAACGGCCGCCACATCGCGGTTACCCGCTGTCCGATGGGCGAATGGCAATGGGGCAATCTGGGCGTGGACCTGGTTGTGGAATCAACAGGCAAGATCAAGGATCGCGCCGGTCTTTCCCATCATCTTGACTGCGGCGCCAAAAAAGTCATTATTTCCGCCCCCGGCAAGGGCGTGGACGCGATGATAGTCATGGGCGTCAACGAGGATATCTACAGGCCGGAGGACAAGATTTTCTCGGCGGCTTCCTGCACCACCAATTGCCTTGCGCCGCCGGTCAAGGTCATCCACGGGAAATTCGGCTTCAATCACGGGCTGATGACGACAATCCACTCCTATACCATGAGCCAGCGCATCCTGGACGGCACGCACAAGGACTGGCGCCGCGGCCGCACGGCAGGCGTCAACATGGTGCCCAGCAGCACGGGCGCGGCAAAGGCCGTGGGCATTGTCATGCCGGAACTGGAAGGGCGCATCAACGGGATGAGCGTGCGCGTGCCCACTTTTGACTGTTCCCTGGTGGACCTGACCTGCGAAGTGGACAAGCCCTGCGACGCTGAAGCCGTCAACGCCGCCCTCAAGGAAGCAAGCCAGACATGGCTGCGTGAAAACATGGGTTATACAGAAGAACCCGTCGTTTCCATCGACTTCCGGGGCTCAACTTACGGTGGTGTGGTCGATGCCCTTTCCACCCTGGTTCTGATGGACAAAATGGTCAAGCTCCTCATCTGGTATGACAATGAAGCCGGCTTCACCAACCAGCTTCTGCGTCTTGTGCGCCTGGTTGCGAAAGATTGCTGAAAAAGATCAAGGCTGAATCCGGGGCGGCTTTCCGCCCCTTCTTTATCGCGGGATTTTGCCCTTTTTGCCGAAAAAGATGTGCGCGCTGCTGAAAATTGAAAATGCTGTCAAGGTATTCGATGTTGCCAGGGGAATGTTTGGCGAGGTGCGCAAGCTCAGGGCCGTCGATGGAGTCAGCCTGACACTGGAACCGGGTCAAAGCCTTGGCCTTGTGGGAGAATCCGGCTGCGGAAAATCCACCCTGGGCCGTCTGGCCTGCGGTTTGCTCAATCCGACTTCCGGCAATATCGAACTGCATGGCAAGGCCCTTCCCAGGGCCTCTTCCCGCAGCTGGGCCAGGGGGCATATCCAGATGGTTTTCCAGGATCCGGCCTCCTCGCTCAATCCGCGCATGAAGGCGCTGAATTCCATAGCCGAACCTCTGGTGCCTCTCGGCATTGGCATGCGCGAGCGCCGGAAAAAGTCGGAGGAAATGCTGGATCTTGTGGGCCTTGCCGGCATGGGAGACCGCTATCCGCATGAGTTTTCCGGCGGCCAGCGGCAAAGAATAGCCATTGCCCGCGCCCTGATTACCCATCCGGAAGTCATTGTCTGCGATGAGCCGGTTTCCGCCCTCGATGCTTCCGTCCAGGCGCAAATTCTCAATCTCTTGCGGGAAGTCCAGGAAAGGTTTTCGCTTTCCTATCTCTTTATCTCGCACGATCTTTGCGTTGTTGGCTTTATGTGCCAGCATATTTCCGTAATGTACCTGGGCCAGTTTGTGGAGAGCGCGCCAGCCGCAAAGCTTTTCCAGGGGCCGGCCCACCCTTCTTCGGAAGCCTTGCTGGCCGCCATGCCGGAAGGGGAACAGGTCTGGAAAAAGGGTTCGCAGCCTGACAGGCTGCGGCCAATATTAAACGGCGAACTTCCCAGCCCGCTTGACCCGCCCACGGGCTGCCGCTTCCATCCCCGCTGCCCAAAGGCCATGGAAATCTGCGCAAGGCTTGCGCCGCAATGGCATGAAATTGAACCAGGCTGGCAGGCCCGCTGCCACCTCTATGACAATGAGGACAAATAGGCCAGGTCTTCCGCGCTGTTGCAGTTGAAAAAAACGGGCGCGTCGCTTTTATCGTATGGCACAAGAATCAAATCCTCCCTTGCAAGAGCCGAGTAAAGACCGAATTTGCCCCCGGCAATGCCTTTTTGCAGACAGGGAAGCGCCTTTTGCATATAAATTCCGGCCAGCATTTGAATCTTGCCGTCCGGCGGATTGATGAAAAATATGCCGCAACTCTCGCCTGGCTGTCTTGCCGCGAGCCGTTCGAGAATTTCCAGCCGCATCAGGGGCAAATCGCAGGCCAGGGCAAATATGCCAGCGCAAGCTTTTTTCCGGGCCTCCACAAGCGCGCCCATGATCCCGCTGATTGGCCCCAAATCGGGCTTTTCATCAAACATGCACGGAAAATGGGGATAAGCCCGTCCTGCGGACGTGGTGACCATGCATTCGCCGCAAAGCTTTTGCAGCAGCCCAAAAGTATGCTCCAGCATTGTCGGCCCGTTTGGCCCGAATGGCCGAATCAGGGCCTTGTCGCGCCCCATGCGGCTGGAATGGCCGCCTGCCAGTACGCAGCCGAGCAGTGAAATTTTCTTTGGGGAGGCCACTATATGAAATTCGCTCCGACCGCCGATTGTCCGATTCATTATTCCACCGCCGCATGGGCGCCTGGCTGTTCCCCCTTGTGCCGCGCGGATGCCTTTTCCGACAATTTTTCCATGTAATAATAATAGACAGGCGTGATGTAGAGCGTAACAAGCTGGGAAAAGACAAGGCCCCCGACAACGGCCATGCCCAGGGGACGCCTGGCCTCCGCGCCCGCGCCCATGCCAAGGGCAATGGGCAAGGCGCCCATCAGGGCGGCCATGGTGGTCATCATGATTGGCCGAAAGCGCACATGGCAGCCGCGGGTAATGGCTTCGACAGGCGACATGGCCGGATTGTGGCGCTGGGCCTCAAGGGCAAAGTCGAGCATCATGATGGCGTTTTTCTTGACTATGCCAAGCAGCATGATTATGCCCACAAAGCCGTAAAGATTGAGTTCCATGCCGAAAAGCCAGAGCGTGAACAATGCGCCGAAACCCGCGGCCGGCAGGCCGGAAAGAATGGTCAGCGGATGGATGAAGCTTTCGTACAAAATGCCCAGGGTCAGGTAAATGACCACAATGGCCAGGAAAAGCAGCCAGCCCATACCGGCCAGAGAATTCTGGAAAGCCTGGGCCGTGCCCTGGAAGCCCGCGATAACGGAATCCGGCAAGATGGGCGCGGCAACATCCTGGATTGCGGCGACGGCATCGGAAAGCGACACGCCAGGCGCCAGGTTGAATGAAATTGTAACAGCCGGGAACTGGCCGTTATGGTTGACCGCTATTGGCCCGACGGCGGAATTCATGGTTACCAGGGTATCAAGGGGCGCAAGCTCCCCGTTTTCCGCCCGCACATGGAGGCGCGAGAGGGCATGCTGATCCTCCTGGAAGCGTTTCTGCAATTCCACAAAAACCTTGTAATCGTTGTTTGGGGCATAGATTGTGGAAATTTCGCGCGAACCGTAGGCCGATTGCAGGGCAAGCTCGATTTGCGCCGGGCTTACGCCAAGCGCTGCCGCTTTTTCGCGATTGATTGTAACCCTGATTTCGGGATTCCTGATTTGCAGATCGCTGTTCACATCCAGAAGAATGGGCAATTTTTTGAGCTCGGACTCGATCTTTTGCGCGGAATCGAAAAGTTGCTCCATATCCGGCCCGAACATCACATATTGGTAAAGCGCGCGGGAAGACCTGCCGCCAATGTTGATTGCGGGAGGCACGCGCACAAAGACGCGCAGGCCGGGGTACTGGTTGAGGTCGCGCCGCAGCCTCTGGGCCACGCTCTGAATATCCGGCCTCTCGCTCCTGGGTTTGAGACGCAGCAGGATGGTGCCGTTGTTCATGCTCTGGCTGGAGCCAACAATGCCCACAATGGAATTGTAAAGCTGGACATCCTTGTCATTGTCCAGGATATCGTCAAGCTTGCCCTGGGTTTCGACCATGCCTGTAAAACTGGTGCCCTGCTGCGCTTCTGTTGACGCGACGATGAAGCTCTCGTCCTCTGACGGCAAAAAGCCCTTGGGCACAATGACCGCCAGCCAGGCTGTGGCGCCAATCAGCAAAAAAGAAGCCAGCAACGTGCTCAGGCGATGCCTGAGAATGAAATCCAGCGAACGCGAATAGGCCGATGTGAGGTAGCCGAAACCGCGTTCGAGAAAACCGAAAAAGCCTTCGTAGCCCGCGCGCCTGGCATCCGGCTTGAGAAAATAGGCGCAAAGCATGGGCGTCAGCGTTAGCGAGACCACGCCAGAACATAGAATTGCCGAAATGATGACCACGGAAAATTCGCGGAAAAGCCGGCCCACAATGCCCTGCATGAAAAGCACGGGAATAAAGACCGCCGCAAGCGATACGGTCATCGAAACGATGGTGAAGCCGATTTCCGCCGATCCCTCGTAGGCCGCGGTCATGGGGTCCTTGCCCATTTCCTGGTGGCGGACAATGTTTTCGAGCATGACGATGGCATCGTCCACCACAAAACCGACAGCCAGGGTCAGGGCCATAAGGGAGAGGTTGTCCACGCTGTAGCCGCAAAGCGCCATGACGGCAAAGGTCGAAATGATCGACATCGGCAGGGCGAGGGAGGGAATGATGGTGGCCCGCAAATTGTGCAGAAAAAGAAAAATCACCAGCACGACCAGAAAAACGGTCAGGACCAGGGTGAACTTGACCTCGCTTACGGATTCCCTGATGGATTCCGAACTGTCATAAAAGACCTCCACCTTCACGCTCGGCGGCAGCTGGCGCAAAAGACCGGGCAATATTTCGCGTATTGTGTCTATCACCTGAACGGTATTGGCGCCAGGCTGCCGGTCAATGGCAAGCGTTATGCTCGGCACGCCGCCGTTGCCCCAGTTGGTCTGCTTGTCCTGCTGGACGGAATCCTCGACAACGGCAATTTCGCGCAAACGCACGGGCGCGCCGTTTTTCCAGGCTATTATCGCATCTTCAAAGTCCCTGGCATTGTAAAGCTGGCCGGACGACTTGATGGCCAAAGCCCTCTGCTGGCCCGAAAGCTCGCCGGTGGGCAGCATGGAATTGACGCTCATTATGGCATCGGAAACTTCGTCTATGCCAAGCCCCCTGCTGGCCAGGGCGTCCGGGTCGAGCTTGACGCGCACGGCATATTTTTTCTGGCCGTAAATAATAACCTGGGCCACGCCGGAAACCATGGAAAGTCGCTGGCCGATAAGGGTGTCGGCATATTCGTTGAGCTGGTAAAGGGGCAATGTATCCGACGAGACGCGCAAATAAAGAATTGCGGAAGCAGAGGGATTGACCTTGCGAAATGAGGGCGGAGTCGTCATGGAAGACGGCAAACGGCGCTGGGCAAGGCCGATTGCGCTTTGCACGTCAAGCGCGGCCGCGTCGATATCGCGGTCAAGGTCAAACTGGATATTGATGCGCGTTCGGCCCGTGGAATTGACGGAACTGATGGAATCAATGCCCGCAATCGTGAAAAATTCCTTTTCCAGCGGCGTGGCCACGGAAGCGGCCATGGTTTCAGGGTCCGCGCCAGGAAGATCCGCCAGCACTGAGATGGTGGGAAAGTCCACGTTCGGCAGCTGATTGACCGGCAATTCGCGGTAGCCCGCAATGCCGAAAAACAGCATCCCGAACATGATCAGGGCTGTAGCCACGGGACGGCGAATAAAAATCGCCGCTATATTGAAGCTTTTTGTTTCCATGGGAATTTTAAAAATATGCCAATCACAAATGGACTGCAAGAAAAAACTGAAATTTCCGGCAAAGTCTGATCTTGTTCGTTGCCGGTCTTCTTTGCCCCTCTTGCGCAGCCCTGTAAAATCGGGTAGTTATGTCCTGTGAAAGGACTGCCGGCGCATATTGACACACGATATCGCCGGTTCAATAAGGAATATTACGCATGGGAATATCTGCTGACGGCAAAACAGGTCCTGCGCGGGACAAGTCGCCGTCGGGATATTCCTGGCACGCCTTTGCAGGGTCGTGCCAGGGCAGCGCCTTGTTTCATTGGGGAATGCCCTGAATACAGGAGGTAACAATGTTCAGATCACTTACAGCAGCAGGTCTTGTGCTTTGCCTGGCCATGCTTGCCAGCCCCGCTTTTTCCGCCCAGACAGGCACGGTTGACAATATCCTTGCGGAAGCCTGGACCGCCTACAATATCGGTCAATATAAAAAGACAATCAATCTCGTCACGCCGCTGGCCAACGAAGGCAATCCCCGCGCCCAGGTCATGCTTGGACGCTGCTTTGAAAACGGCCTTGGCGTGGACCAGAATCCGGCAGTGGCCGCGCAGTGGTTCCAGCTTGCTGCCGAACAGAACGACAGCGAAGCCCAGGTTCTTCTGGCCTATTGCTACGAGCTCGGTTCCGGCGTGCCCAGGAATGACCAGCAGGTCATGAATCTCTTTACACGCGCCGCGCAAAACGGCAATGCGGAAGCGCAGTTCAACCTGGCCATGAATTACAGCCAGGGCCTTTACGGCGCGCCAAAGAATGATCAGGAAGCCTTCAAGTGGGCCCAGGCAGCCGCCAGCCAGGGTTATGCCCAGGCAGAGCGCTTTCTTGGCGCCTGTTATGAATATGGCTTTGGCGTGCAGGCCAATCCGGCCCAGGCGAAGATCTGGTACGACAAGGCCATGGCCCAGGGGCTTTCCCCGCAGGGCAGCATATTTTCATCCGTGCGCGAATACACCATGCCCAGACAGATGGAAGTTCAGCAATAATAATTTCATAAGTGCTTGTCGTAAAATAAATATGGCTATGAAAGGCGCTCCGGGCGGGGCGCCTTTTTGGTGGCTGGTTATCCGGGTATTTTTTGGCCATGCGGCCAAAAAACAGTTACAGGGCAGCCCTGTAAATCTCCATGACAGCCTTGTCGGTCATGGTGCGCGGATTTGTAAGTCCGCAGGCGTCTTTCTGGGCGTTTGCGGTCATGGTGGGGATATCTTCCTCGCGCACTTCCTTGCCATAGCGTTTGCCAAGGGCAACCAGGCCATCCGGGATGCCCACGTCTTTTGACAAAATCCTTATAGCCTCTATGGCCTTGCGCGAGGCATCGTTCGCGCTCAGGCCGTCAACGCGCTCGCCAAGCAACTTGGCTATGCGGCCAAAACGGCGGCGCGCCGCGATAAGGTTATATTCGCTGACATGAGGCAAAAGAATGGCGTTACATTCGCCATGCGGCAGATTGTAAAAGCCGCCGAGCTGGTGGGCCATGGCATGCACATGGCCGAGGCTTGCGTTGTTGAAGGCCATGCCGGCCAGATACTGGGCGTAACACATGCCCTCGCGCGCCTCCATATCCCTGCCGTTGGCCACGGCGCGGCGCAGGTAGCGGTTGATGTATTCCATGGCCTTTTCAGAACAGGCGTCGGTCATTGGCGTGGCCGCTGTTGAAACGTATGCTTCAACAGCATGGGTAAGCGCGTCCATGCCCGTTGCGGCTGTCAGCGAAGGCGGCATGCCCATCATCAGCAGGGGGTCGTTGATGGCCACGCTTGGGGTGCAGCGCCAGTCCACAATGGCCATCTTTACCTTGCGGGCCGTATCGGTGATGATGCAGAAACGGGTCATTTCCGAAGCCGTGCCCGCTGTGGTGTTGACCGCTACATATGGGGGGAAGGGTTTTGTGGATTTGTCCACGCCTTCGTAATCGTGGATTTTTCCGCCATTGCTGGCCAGGAAGCCCACGCCCTTGCCGCAGTCGTGGGAACTGCCCCCGCCAAGGGTAATCAGGCTGTCGCACTTTTCGTGCCGATATACGCCAAAGGCCTCTTCAACATTTTTATCAGTGGGATTGGGCACGGTTTTGTCGTAAATGGCATAGACCATGCCGCTGGCATCGAGAATATCTGTTACCTGCTTGAGAATGCCGACAGCCACAATGCCCTCGTCCGTTACCACAAGCGGCTTTTTGCCGCCGATGATTCTCAAGCGATCCGGAATCTGCGCCGCGCTATGCTCGCCAACCAGGGTTACAGTAGGAATAAAGAAAGACGTAATCTTGCCAAGGTGCATGCTTTTGACATCCGAACTCATTCAGGGCCTCCGTTGCAAATTGAAAAACAATAAAAATTTTCTACTTTCTCCTTGATAACCTGAATTCGGTTTTGGGGCAATAGCAAAAAAATTTTTATCAAATTGTGAAGGCTATCGGGTAATCATGAAACATGCCGATTAACAAAAAATAATGAGGTGTTCGCGTATGAAATGGATTACCCACCAGACAGGCGCTGTGGCGGCGGGGCTTGCCCTGCAGATGCCGCTTTTGGCAGTGGGCGCGGCCTTTGCGGGCGCGATTTTGCCGGATGTGCTCGATCAGTCGATAAGCCGCATGGGGCGCAATAAAAAGCAGAGGCAAAAAATTTTCAACCGCATTCATCGGGGCAATTCCCACTGGTTCGGCTGGTGGCTGGGCCTGTTCATTGTCGGCGCGGCCGCGCCCCTGTCCCCTGTCTGCAAGGCGCTTTGCGCGGGCCTCGCCATGGGCGCAACCAGCCATGTGCTCCTGGATATGCTCACAACGCAAGGAGTGCCGCTTCTGCCCTTCACGCGCAAAAACAGGGTCTCGCTCTCTCTTTGTTCCACCGGCAAAATGGGGGAATACGTTTTTCTGGCCGCCATTGTCGCGGTCAGCGCCTGGTTTATGGGCGAAGACCTGGCTGCCGCGGCAATGAATATTGCCAGCGACTGGAGCCGGGGGCCCTGGCTCAGGAATTGAAAATTTCCAGCATCTGCTGCTTCAGGGGCTCAAAACTCGCTATGCTGTGCTCATCATCCGTCATGGCCACCCTGGCGTAATCTTTCCAGAAAGCGGCGTTTTCCAATGGATCGAGCAAGATGTCATTGCGCCCTATAATGACCAGCCTCGGCACGGGGGCCAGTTTGGTAGCCTCAAGCGGTTCGTAGCTTTCCAGGGCCTTTTTTGTGAAAATCCAGGCATGTTCGTCTTCAAATGAAACATTCTTGCCCACGAACTCTTTCAGGGCCTGCGGCGGATTGTTGCAGGGATTGACCAGAACGCACGGCAAACCAAGGTCGCTGGCCAGCTGCGCGGCATAATAGCCCCCCAGAGAACTGCCCAACATGGCCGTTGGCCCTTGCGCTGTCAACTTTTGGGCAGCGCTTTTCAACTGCGCGAATATTGCGGGAAAATCCAGGGCCGAATCGTATGCCAGAACCGTTACCGGCATATCGGGGAATGTTTCCCGCAATTTTCTGCCGCTGGACGACGAGGGCCCGGAATTGAAGCCATGTATGTAAATCAGACGCATTTTTTTCGCTCCTCCAGCCATTGCTGGTTGGCTGCCTATTTGCCCCGGGTATGATGATAGACCTGGGGCGCCATGTACATCAGGCTCATTTGCTTGTTTTCTGGCGAATACTGGGTGGCAACGATGATGGAGCCCAAATTCCAGAGCCGCGCGTTGTCGCCCTCTCCTGCCGTGGGTTTGCCGAAACGATTTTCAACCATGCCCAGAATTGCGTCGGCCCTGGCCTTGTCCGGCGCGGCATAATCAATTTTCAAAAAGCCCAGTCTTTTGTCGGACGCATAGCAAATGGCCATTTCATTCGAGCCCGGCACTATTGTCCTGGAATTATAGACATCGCAAATATGCTTGTCGTCCTGGCGCAAAACCGCGGCTTTGGCGGCGGCAAGCGCCTTGCGCATCGCGTCGCGGTTGGTCTGTGCGAGATTTTGCCCGAAAAGCACGGCTGGCGTGCGCGGCGTCTCCTCCCTGGCCATTGTCTCAAGTTCCGCAATGGCCGGCCGTGAACCTTCCATGGCAGCGGCATAGAGCAAAAGCGCGGCTCTGGAAATGTTTTTGGGCACGCCTTTGCCCAGTCGATAAAAATGCCCCAGGCGCGCCAGGGCATCGCGCTGATTCTGCGAGGCAGCCCTGCTGTACCAGGCGGCCGCCGCTTCATCATCCTTCGGCACGCCGCGCCCGTTCTCATACAGATAGCCAAGATTGTACTGAGCCTCGGGCTGCCCCTTGCGGGCCGCGATATCCAGCCAGCGGGCCGCCTCTTCCGGATTGGCGGGCAGGCCCCTGCCCTGCTCCAGCATCCGGCCATAATTGCTCATGCCGGACGGATTGCCCGCCCTGGCCGATTTTGCAAACCAGTTGATTGCCTGCCCAACATCTGGATCCGTGCCCTTGCCCTGGTCGTAAAGCACGCCAAGATTGTTCATGGCCTGCCCGTCTCCATTGGCGGCCAGTTCCTCCCAAATCTTGCGGGCTTTGGCAATATTGCCCTCAGCATAGGCCTTTGCCGCCTCCCCTTCAGGCCCTGCCGGCCATTGCGGCTCAACCTGCGGCTGGGATAGCATGGATGGCGCGGCGGCAGGCGCCGCTTTTTCCGGCGCCTGGGCGGGTTTGGCATTTGCCTTGTCCTGGGCGGCGGGTTTCTGGGCGGCGGGCGATTATTCGTGCGAAATATAGCCAAAGGCCAGCAGAGCGGCCAAAAAAACTATCCTGGCAACAAGGGAAAAATTTTTTCCGGGCATATCAATTATCCATTTTCTTTTTTGGGCAGCCAAAGCGCATGAAATCTGTTTCCGGAAGATCTGTAATCCGGGGGTCATGAACCGAGGCGTGTTCGGACCATCCATAAATTATTTTATCCAGCATATTCATTTTGACGTAAGGCATAAGCGTCGGCCAGCGCGCGGC
>VSMX01000057.1 GCA_009773975.1 Desulfovibrio sp.
GGATACAAATATTCCCTTCTTACGGAGTTCCCTTCTTTTTGCAAGGGAAATGTCCGGTCAAGTCGAAACTATCCCCAATAAATGGATGCGGGCAACCGCCCTGGCATTTTTCGTTTCGTTTTATCTTCAATGTTTCATGGCTAGATGCCGCTTCCCTACCCGAGCCATAAAGCTGCAAATTGCATAAAACCCTTTTTTAAGGGTCAACTAATTAGGAAATAATTAGGAAATATTTATTTTCATAAACAAAAGGGGTCATGCTTTTCGCATAACCCCTTGATTTTATTTATGGTACCCGGAGCCGGACTTGAACCGGCACAGCCAGTGGCCGAAAGATTTTAAGTCGTTTGTGTCTACCTGTTCCACCATCCGGGCATAAGATAAAGATTAACAGGTTTTTGAGCAGATTTCAATTACATGATTTATGCCTGATCGTGGCCATTTTTTCAGAGGTTATGACCAGCAAGTTTTTTCGGATCTTCTCCCCGTTCCATCACTTGTCCACGGACTTGACCATGTGAACAGGCGTATTCTCCGGCGCCTTGCGCGGCAATTCAAAATTCATCACTTGCCATTCACCGTGCCGAATCCAGAAAATATCGCAGGTGTCCAGGTTTTTTTCCAGGCACAGAAAACGCCCGGAAACCTTTGCCGGCAAAAATCCCGCGCACTTGTCAGCCAGCTTGCGGTAAAGATCGGAATCATATTCCTCGAAAGCGCACTGAAACATCAACATGTCGCCAAGGGGCGTGAAGTCCAGATGCTCCGCACCGGCACCGAGAAAAAGCTTGTCCAGATTCTCCTTGAGCGTGTTTTCAGTTTCAAGCAAATCATAATAGGTCAGGCTTTCGGCATAAGTGAAAGTTCCATACACTTCGCTTCTGTTTTTATCCATCTCGAAACCTCGACAAAAATCCTGGGCAGATGTTTTCACTCCCCGGTTCCCAGCGTAAATGACCATCAAAGTGAAACTGCCTCTGAATATGCGCGTCAAATTGCCCCGGCAAAGCCCGGCCCGCGGGTCAGCCTGCGGCATACTGGCAAAAAAGAAGAAAAAAAGTTATGCAATATTTGCAGCCGGAATATTTTGCCAACAAGGAGGATGTATGCGTTATTCTCTCAAGGATGAATTTATCCTGGCTTTTTGCCGTCTGGGAGTTGCCGGGCTTTCGCCCAAAGCTCCTGGCACCTGCGGCACAGCCCTCGCCTGTCTTCTGGCTCCCTTTCTTTTTGGCCCGCTGGATTATCTCTGGAGATGCATAATTCTCGTTGTTCTCTTTGTGCTTGGCGGATTTGCGGCAACCAGGGCGGAAAGGCTGCTGCATCAGAAAGACCCCGGCCAGGTCGTCATTGACGAACTTGTAGGGGTTTGGCTTGTTATCCTGCCATTCGTAAAACCCGGTTTCTGGGTGATTTCATCCGCTTTTGTCCTGTTCAGAATTTTCGACATCATAAAGCCGTGGCCTGTCAGCGCATCCGAAAACTGGCTCCCAAATGGCTTCGGCGTAATGATAGACGATGTCATGGCCGGAATATTGGCCCTGCCATTTATGGGCCTGCTCTATTGGACAGGAATTTTCTGACGGCAAGCAAAAAAAGACAAACCGCCAGTCAGGGCAAATTACAAACCTGCCCGGGCCTATTTCATGCGGTATGTAATACGCCCGCGGCTGAGATCGTATGGCGAAAGCTCCACCTTGACCTTGTCGCCAGGGAGAATGCGGATATAAAATTTGCGCATCTTGCCGGAAATATGGGCCAGCACCTCGTGGCCGTTCTCCAGCTCCACCCGGAACATGGCATTCGGCAGGGCTTCCTGCACAACGCCATCTACTTCAATTGATCCTTCTTTTGCCATAAATTCCCCTTGAAATAATAAGTTAACACAAAATTTTAACTAATTGGCCGTGGATGTCAAGGCAATGTTTTGTATAACAAACAAATAAAATCCTGGCTTCCCGAATCAATCCAGCTTGACCAGGGCCTTGACTCCGACCTGGCCATTCGGCTGCACAAGGCCGGGCAGAATGACGCTGGCAACCCTTGTGCCATTGCCCCCCATGCGCTCCTGGGTATTGTAATCATACCAGGTATCGAGCTGGGGAATAATCTCCCTGCCCGCATTTTCGGGAAAGGCATTGTTGTAAATTTCCAGGACGCGCAAAAGAAAAACCTCCATGCCCGCAAGATTTTCGCCGTTTACAATATTCGACCTGCAGGATTGCCAAAGCTGCGAAAGGCGGTTGAACTGGCCGCACTGGGTCAGGAATTCCGGCAAGTTGTCAATTTCATAATAGCTTTGCACCAGGGGCCTGAACCCGGCTGGGATATGCTCGAGGGCGTCCGCAAGCGGCCTGAATTTTTCGGCCTGGATGCGAACATATTCGGTCTGGTATTTTTGCAAGGTATCGTTTATGTTATCAAATTCGCTCTGCTTGTGGGCCAATTCGTTCTGGCAGTGTTCAAACTCGGCCTTTAATGCCGTAAGCTCTGTCTGTGCGTTTTCCAGCGAGGTTATTGTCCTGGCGGTTTCGTCCCATTGCTCCCTGAATTTCGCGCCCAGATTCGCGCACTCTTTCTGAAAGGCCCTGTTTTCGGCTGTTTTCTCAGCAAGTTGTTTTTTCAGGTCGCTGTTTGCCGTTTGCAGGGCCGCAAGCTGCGCGGCATGGCCGGCTTGCAGCTTGTTCAGCTTTTCAAGCTCCTGATCTTTCGATTTAAGCTTTTCGGCAAGCTCGACATTCCTGGCCAGCGTTTCATCCAGTCTGGACGCAGGCAAGGCTTTTGAAGGCGTGCCCGCGTCCTTGAAATTGTCCCAAAACGACCTTCGCCTTTCTGGCGCGGAAGTATTTGCAAGCGTTTCCAGCTGCTGACCCAGAGCCTGCATCAGGTTGCCTGTGGCCTGGAGCTGGCTGGTCAGGGCGTTCAGCTGGCTTGCCAGGATTTCCTGTGAGCCTTCAGTTGTTTGAAGCACCTTTTCTTTTTCTGGCATTATCAAATCTCCAAGGCTATCAGCATTTCCCGGATGAAAATATCCATAGGATATTTACATTCATTTGCGCCGCCATCATTTCAGTCGCAGGCAACCCAGGGCATTTTAAAATGAAAAGTCCCTGTAACGCCCCCATGGCATGGTATTCCGCGTTGTTATATTTTACCTGAATTGGCCATTTTCTTCAATAGTCTGGCCAGGATTTGACAAAGCTCGATATTTGGCACAAAAAAATAAGTTCCGGTTTTATCAAACATGATTTTTACAAGGAGTATGCGCCATGAAAGTTTATTATGACAAGGATGCCGATCTCAACCTGCTCAAGGATAAAACAGTGGCCATCATCGGCTACGGCAGCCAGGGGCACGCCCATGCGCTAAATCTGCGTGATTCCGGCGTCAAGGTTGTCATTGGGCAAAGACCGGGATCCGCCAATTATGACCTTGCCAGGGAAAACGGCTTTACGCCCGTCTCCGCCGCGGAAGCAGCAGCCCAGGCCGACATGATCATGATTCTCACGCCAGACGAAACCCAGCGCGCCATTTATGAAAACGACGTCAAGCCAAACTTGAAAAAGGGCAAGGCCATTCTTTTCGCGCATGGCTTCAACATTCATTTCAGCCAGATTCTGCCCCCGGACGATATAGATGTGCTGATGGTCGCCCCCAAGGGCCCGGGCCATCTGGTGCGCAGAACCTACGTTGAAGGCGGCGGCGTGCCCTGCCTTGTTGCCGTGCAGCAAAATCCCAGCGGTAACGGTCTCAAGCTGGCCCTGGCATACGCCAAAGGCATTGGCGGCACAAGGAGCGGCGTTATTGAAACAACATTCCGCGAAGAAACCGAAACCGACCTTTTTGGCGAGCAATGCGTGCTCTGCGGCGGTCTTTCCTACCTGATCGAAGCCGGCTTCCAGACCCTGGTCGAGGCTGGATACCAGCCGGAAATGGCCTATTTTGAATGCTGCCACGAAATGAAGCTTATCATTGACCTGATCTACGAAGGCGGCCTTTCCCGCATGCGCTACTCCATCAGCAATACGGCGGAATACGGCGACTATGTTACCGGTCCGAAGATTATCAATGATTCCGTGAAGGAAGCCATGAAGCAGGCCCTGGCCAATATCCAGTCCGGCAAATTTGCCCGCGATTTCATCCAGGAAGCGCAGGCTCATTATCCGATGTTCCTGACCACGCGCCGCAATCAGGCCGAACTGCAAATAGAGAAAACCGGCCGCGAATTGCGCGGAATGATGCCGTGGCTGAAGCGTGACCTGAAAAAAGACTAGAAATTCCAGAAAAACAAGACGGCAGCCGGGGGCTGCCGTCGATTTAACCAATCAGCTGCATTGCCATCTGCGGCAGCGAATTGGCCTGCGAGAGCATGGCCACGGCGGACTGGGTCAAAATCTGGTTGCGGACAAACTGTGTCATTTCCGTCGCCACATCGGTGTCTGAAATGCGGGATTCAGAGGCCTGCAGGTTCTCGGACTGGATAGTCAGATTGGAAACCGTATTTTCCAGGCGATTCTGCATCGAGCCAAGATTGGCGCGAATCTGATCCTTTTTGACAATGGCGTCCCCTATGCGCGGCAAAGCCAGCTGCGCCTTTTCCTGCGTTCCTATGCCGATTGCGCCGGTTGACCTGTGTTCGGCAAGCATGGAAATGAAATTGTCGTCAAAATCGGCTTCGATCTTGAGTTTGTAATTGTTGCAGTGCCCGGTCTCATGGCCGCCAATCATGAACACCAGGTCATCGGTGATTTCGGAAATTTCGATAACCTCAGCCGCGCCCGAAATTTCATTCATATTTGACTTGATCGTTATTGTGGCTCCACCGGCCGTAACTGTCTCCCCTGCCGCGCTGATTACCGAACTGTTGTCGCCCTTGTATGTGGCATCCGGATTGAAGATGCCGCTGTTCTGGCCGATTGCGATTACCTGCGCGCCGCTCATATTGTTCCACCATGTATCGGAATCCATGCCATCATAATGCAGGCCCTGGTTAAAATCTATATTTTGGCCAGCAAACAGGTCCATAAAAGCCTGCGTAAACGGAGGATTTTGCGTATTGTCAACATATTCGGGTTTCAAGGTCGGATTGCCGGCTGTAGGATCATAACAATCTGCTGGCACATTTATCCATTGTCCACCCCCGGGAGCGCCCTGTACATCTTCCCAAACCTGCAATGTTCCGCCCCATGATCCATCAACAGGCACGCCGGTAAGCTGGGTACCATCCCTGGTAAAAAGGTTTACATGGGGCTTGTGGGCGAAACTGCCGGCATTTGATGAAGTAACCGTTATATTTTTCAGGCCAACGGGAAGGTTGAAAAAATCAATGCCCGGCATGCCCGGTACGCCATTGGGGCTTGTCTTGCCGGCCACAACGCTCTCGAGGTCAATAAGGATCTTTCTGTTTTCGAAGTCAATTTCCGCCGCGTTCCACCAGTCCGGTGTCGGCGCGGCCAGGCCCAGGCCCCGTAAGGAGGCGTCGCCAATGCCGATATAGTAATAGTCTTCTGCGGAATCATTTGCCGTGCCAAAATGAATCTTGAATTTGCCGGTAGCTTCCAGGCCAGAACCATTGTGCCCGAAACCCCGCGAACCATCCAGAAGATATTGGCCATTGAAATTCGTGGCAAAGGCAATACGGTCAATTTCCGCGCCCATGGCCTGAAATTCGGAATTGATCATCAGCCGCTGGTCGGAATTATATGTGCCGGTGGCCGCTTGCTCGGCAAGCTCTTTCATCCGGATCAGCTTTTCGTCAATTATCCCCAGCGCCCCGTCGGCAACCTGAATAAGGGAAATCGCGTCATTGGCGTTGCGAACCCCCTGATTGAGGGATGCAATATCGGATCGCATCAGCTCGCGAATGGCAAGTCCGGCCGCATCGTCCGCCGCGGAATTGATTCTCAGGCCGGTTGAAAGCCGTTGAGTCGAAGTTTGCAGCCTGCCGTAATGTGAATTGAGATTCCGGGCAGTATTTGCCGCCATTTCGTTGTGGTTGATGACCATGGGAACTTTCCCTCCCTGGAAAGGGATATTTCAACTATCTGTTTTAATTATTTTCTGGGAAAATGGATTAATTTGACATGGAAGATGTCAGGAAATACATTAATACCAGAATAGATTTCATGATTGACGTGCAAGATCCATGCAAAATGAAATAATGCCGGCTGATCAGAAACCGCGCCAGGGAGTGCGGGGGGTATATTATGGGGAAAAATCTTACTGTTTTCCGCCAGGCAATTTTGCGGCTATTTTCTCTTCCTGGCCGCGCAAAAAGGATACGCCCTCTTGCCCCATATACCGGATGGCAAAAGGCCGCATTTGCGAAAGATGCATCAGGATGACTTCGCGCGCTTCATCCATGCTTTCAATTCTGGATGAGGTGGGTGTAAATTCAAGCGGATCAAGAAAGTCCAGGCGGCTGTCCAGTCTGCTTTGCACCGCAAGGCAGCTGCGGGGGCCGGGATCGAACTTGAGAGAAATCCTGATTTCCGGCCTCTTGTAGAAAAAAGATCTTTTCAGCCATTTATCAAATTCGTTGCATGTATCTGCCTTCATGGATCTGATAATATTTTCCGCATAATCCCTGGCCCGGCCATATTGCCTGGCAGCCAGCAGAACAACAAGCCAGGTGTCCCTGCAGGCCATGTTTTCAAGGTATTCTGCCAGGCATTCCTGTTTAAGCACATCGGCATGCCGCGTCAAAAACTCGATAACGCGGGAATTTTCACAAATTTTATCTTGCGGCCAATTGCTCCAGGGCAAAAGGACGCAGCCTTCGATGCCGCCCTCATCCACAACAGCGCAATGGATCAGATGCAGCTTGTCGTGCAGCTGACAAACTTCTCCAAGGGCTACAAAAAGCATGATTGCCGCTTTACCTGCCTGCCAGTTCAAATGTCATTCCTTCCCGGTGTATTGAAAAAAATAATTCATCTTCAACCGTTTCAAACAATCAACGAATGCAAGGGCGAACAAGGATAATATAGCCATTTTCGAGACGTATGCAAATGTTATCATTCGTTGGAATAATGCAAACCAGCCTTGCAAGCCGTAATTATTATCAGTAGAATGAAGATATTCTTTAGCTTGTTCCAACCAGGAGAATTATCATGAAAAAATTGGCCATGTTGACAGTAGCGGCAGCCCTTTTGCTTTCCCATCCCGCCTATGCGGCCAGCATCAAGGTGCCGGTCAACCATGTAAGCGCGGAAGGCATTGGCCAGGAAATGGGCACGGTTACTTTTGAAGACGCACCTGGGGGCGGTCTCGACATTCTGGTGGATCTTTCCGGCCTTTCTAAAGGCGAACACGGAATGCATGTGCATGAAAATCCAACCTGCGCGCCAGCAGCCGGCAAGGACGGCAAAATTGGCGCTGCCCTTTCTGCTGGCGGACACTATGATCCAGCCAAAAGCGGCAAACACGCAGGCCCTGAAAAAGCCGGCCATCTGGGTGACCTGCCTTTTGTAACCGCCAATGACCATGGCGTGGCTCAGGAAAAGCTGCACGTCAGGAATCTTTCAACAGCCGATATCAAAAATCGCTCCCTGATGATTCATGCAGGCGGCGACAATTATACCGATAATCCTCCGCTCGGCGGCGGTGGCGGCAGGATAGGCTGCGGCGTAATCAGGTAAGAAATATATAATCGTGGCAGTCGATGCCCGCAAGCCAGCATGCGGGCTGCGGGCACGGCGCTGCAATTCAAAAGCATCAGCCACATCATACAGATATTGCCAACCTGTAAAATTCCTGTACATTCTGCAAATATCGCAAAACCTGTTCCCAGCCGAGGTCATTTGCGTGGCATTGCCTGACAACCTGCCTATCCTTTGTGGGAAAATTAACATTCAAAAACAATGCAATTCAAAGCCAGCCTGGGATGCTTCATTTTAAAAAGAAAGGCCCGGCATTGGCCGAGCCTTCAGGAAATAAAGCAAAAATAAATATCTTACTTGATTTCGACTTCGGCGCCGGCTTCTGTAAGCTGTTTCTTTGCTTCTTCCGCTTCTTCCTTTGAAACGCCTTCCTTGAGGGTGGAGGGAGCGCCATCGACTTTTTCCTTGGCTTCCTTCAGGCCCAGGCTGGTAAGGGCGCGGACTACCTTGATGACATTGATCTTGTTGGCGCCGGCGGCTTTCAGGATAACGTCAAATTCGGTCTTTTCCTCGGCAGCGGGGGCCGCTTCACCACCGGCTGCGGGCGCCATGACCATGGCTGCAGCGGGTGCGGCGGCGGACACGCCAAATTTTTCCTCAAGTTCCTTGATAAGTTCGGAAAGTTCCAGAACTGTCATGTTGGAGATAAATTCGATTACTTCTTCCTTGGTAACGGCCATGACTTTCTCCTTGTGCAGGGCTTTGTAATTTTTGCTGGTTAACGGTGGTGGCTAGGCTTTTGCCTTCTGTTCTTCGATAGCCTTCAATGCGTAAAGCAGGCCCCTCAAAACATTGGCCAGTACGGAAACAAAATTGGTGGGCACGGCATTCATTGTACCCAGCAACTGGGCCAGTAGTTGCTGCCGTCCCGGCAATTTTGCCAGGGCAGCCAGATCGGCCGGAGTCATTTCCTTGCCATCGAGACTCGAATTGCGAAGCTCGAACAGCTTGCTGGTTTTGGCAAATTCGGTAAGTGCCTTTGCCACGGCCACCGGGTCATCAAATGCAAGGGCCACGCCGATGTTGTCGTGGAATTCATCCTTGATAACATCATGCTTGCCGCCGGTCAGAGCTATCCTGGCCAGGGTGTTCTTGACGACATGATATTCGCCGCCCGCTTCGCGCAGGCGCACCCTCAAGCCTGTCAGCTCTTCCACCGTCATGCCCTTGAAATCAGTGAGCGCCGCCAGGGAAGCATCATTGGCTTTTGACCTGATGCTTTCGATAATGACGGCTTTTTCCAATTTTTGCACTTTTTGCCTCTCACGATTCAGGGTTTTGCGGATGGAAAGCCGAGCCAAAGAGAAGAATGACGGAAACATAATTTCCGCTAGTCTGGACAGGTAATTAAGGCTCTCGCCACCTGTCGTCTTCGACCCAGTTCCGGTTCCTGTAAAAAATGAAAAATCCCTATCCAATGGATTTTTCATTATTCAAAAAAACTTATCCTTCCAGGAATTTGCGCACCTGGCTCATATCCACCTTGAGGCCGGGTCCCATTGTGGTGGAGATGCCCATTGACTGCATATAGGTGCCTTTTGCGCCAGAAGGCTTCAGACGGTTTACAGCGTCCAGGAAGGCCTTGAGATTGCCAAGGATTTTTTCCGGACCAAAGGAAACCTTTCCAAGAGGAGCATGCAGCACGCCGGCCTTGTCAACCTTGAAATCAACGCGGCCAGCCTTGAGTTCCTCAACTGCCTTCGCAACATCAAAAGTTACTGTGCCTGTCTTGGCATTCGGCATAAGACCGCGGGGACCAAGCACACGGCCAACCTTGCCGACAAGAGCCATGACATCTGGCGTGGCAACCGCGGCATCAAAATCAAGCATCCCGTTCTTGATCTGTTCGACCAGATCGTCGTCACCCACGATATCGGCGCCGGCAGCCCTGGCTTCGGCCTGCTTTTCGCCCTTGGCGAAAACGGCGACGCGCACTGTTTTGCCAAGTCCATTGGGCAATGTTACCGCGCCTCGCACCATCTGGTCCGAATATTTGGGATCAACGCCCAGGCGCAGGGCGATATCGACGCTTTCATCAAATTTGGCAAAGGAAGCGCCGAGGGATTTTTCCACAGCTTCTTCAACGCTGTAGCGCTCCTGTGTGTCGCATTCCTGTACGGCTTTACGGAAATTCTTGCCATGCTTGGGCATTTGCCAATCCTTTTATGTTTTATCTCCTGCCGCATAAAGAGGCAGTACAGTTGATATCAAGCCCGTAAAGCATGGCCTTATGGGCTTTGCGAATTATTTTACGTCTATGCCCATGCTTTTTGCGGTGCCCGAAATTGTCTTGATTGCCGCGTCAAGGGAGGCGGCATTCAGATCAGGCAACTTCAATTTGGCAATTTCTTCCACCTGGGCATGCGTGAGGGAACCGACCGTGTTGCGGTTGGGCTCCCCCGAGCCTTTCTCGATCTTGGCGGCCTTCATAATCAAAACAGCCGCAGGCGGCGTCTTGGTAATAAAGGTGAAGGACCTGTCCGCATAGACGGTTATGACCACAGGAATGATCATGCCCTTCTGATCCTGGGTCCTGGCATTGAATTCTTTGCAGAATCCCATGATGTTCAGGCCATGCTGACCCAGGGCCGGACCTACCGGGGGAGATGGATTGGCAGCGCCCGCCGGTATCTGCAATTTAATTTTGGCTACTTCTTTCTTGGCCATTTCCTGTATCCTTCAACTATTGAAAACATGATTCAATTCAGCTTGCCGAAATGAATTCATGCGAATATTTGCGTTCCACCAAGACGACCTAGCCCTTGGAGACCTGGCCAAAATCCAGTTCCACCGGCGTCTGGCGCCCAAAAATGGAAACAGAAACGCGCAATTTTCCCTTGTCGTGATTCACCTGTTCGACAACGCCATTGAAACCCGCGAAAGGGCCTTCAATAACGCGCACTTCCTCATCAATATCATAATTGAACTTGGGTCTGGGCGTTTCCTGACGGGCCACCATCAGGTCCAGAATTCTCTGTGCATCGGCATCCCGCATTGGCGCAGGACGATTCTTGCCGCCAACAAAACCCGTTACCTTGGGTATGGACTGCACAAGATGCCAGGAAAGATCCGTCATCACCATGCGCACCATGATATAACCGGGATAGAACTTGCGGGTGGTTGTGCGCGGTTCCTCGCCATGCTTGCTTGGTTCGAGAACCTTTTCGGTAGGTACTACTACATCCTCGATCAGGCCTTCGTCCTGGCCGTTGCGCTTCATTTCGAGAATGGTTTTCTGCACACGCTGTTCAAAACCGGAATAGGTATGCACAATGTACCAGCGCGCCCTTTTTTGCGGGGCCTCTTCGACGGCATTTTCTTCTTTCATATTCGCCCTCAGGAAAGAATGACCTTGACCAGGCTTGAAAGCCCCAGGTCAATCAAACCCAGGACAATGGCCATAACGGCCACAAAACCCAGCACGGCAAGCGTTGCCTTGCGGGTTTCTTTGAGGGTCGGCCAGGTAACTTTACGCAGCTCTGCCCTGGAAGCCTCCACATATTGCGTGAAGCGCCTGAATACATTCGGCTTTGCGGGCCCATTTTCAACTGCGGCCTGCGCCGTTTTCTTCGCCATGATTAGCTTTCCGCGGAATTTGGTGAATGGCAGGGCAGGAGGGATTCGAACCCCCAGCATCCGGTTTTGGAGACCGGCGCTCTGCCGTTGGAGCTACTGCCCTGCATGGCCGCCAGGGCACAAGCCCCGGCGGAAGTTTTATTCTACCTGGTTTCGCGATGCAAGGTATGCTTGCGGTCCCAGGGACAATATTTCTTTATCTCCAGCCTGCCCGTAGTGTTCTTTTTGTTCTTGCGGGTGCTGTAGTTGCGGCGCTTGCACTCGGTGCAGGCCAGCAGGATATTGACTCTTTTGTCGCTTGCCATGATTTATTCCAGTATCTCGGTTACGACACCTGAACCAACGGTGTGGCCGCCCTCGCGGATAGCGAAGCGGAGTCCGGGTTCCATGGCGATGGGGGCAATCAGTTCAACGATGAACTGGGAATTGTCGCCGGGCATGACCATTTCCACGCCTTCCGGCAGATCAATCACGCCTGTGATGTCGGTCGTGCGGAAGTAGAACTGCGGACGATACCCGGAGAAGAACGGGGTATGACGGCCGCCTTCTTCCTTGGAGAGGACATACACTTCGGCCTTGAATTTCTTGTGCGGGGTAATGGACTTGGGGGCCGCCAAAACCTGGCCGCGCTCAACTTCATCACGCTTGGTGCCGCGCAGAAGCACGCCGATGTTGTCGCCAGCCTGGCCCTGGTCAAGCAGCTTGCGGAACATTTCGACGCCTGTGCAGGTCGTCTTCTGGGTGGGTTTGATACCCACGATTTCAACTTCATCGCCAACCTTGATCACGCCACGTTCCACACGGCCTGTAACAACAGTGCCGCGGCCGGAAATCGAGAACACGTCCTCGATCGGCATGAGGAAAGGCTTGTCGATATCACGCTCCGGATCCGGAATAAAGGAGTCGCAGGCGTTCAAAAGCTCTTCCACGCACTTGGCCTCGGGTGCGTCAGGAGATTCACATTCCAGAGCCTTGAGGGCAGAGCCACGGATAACCGGCACATCGTCGCCGGGGAAGTCATAGGAGGAAAGCAGCTCGCGCACTTCAAGCTCCACAAGCTCGAGCAGCTCCTCGTCGTCAACCAGATCGCACTTGTTAAGGAATACAACAAGCTGCGGCACGCCCACCTGGCGGGCGAGCAGGATATGCTCACGGGTCTGCGGCATCGGGCCGTCGGTTGCGGCCACAACCAGGATGCCGCCGTCCATCTGGGCGGCGCCCGTGATCATGTTCTTGATATAGTCGGCATGGCCGGGGCAGTCCACATGGGCATAATGACGCTTTGGCGTTTCATATTCCACATGGGCGGTAGCAATTGTAATACCGCGTTCCTTTTCTTCCGGAGCCTTGTCGATTTCGTCGTATGATACAAAGCTGCCTTCGCCCTTCATGCCGGCAATTTTGGTGATTGCGGCAGTAAGAGTGGTCTTGCCATGGTCGATATGACCGATTGTGCCAATGTTTACATGCGGCTTCTTGCGCTCGTATTTAGCTTTGCCCATTGTACGTCTCCCTGGAAAAAAATTGTTGGCGCATCCACCGGCGCATATTGCGCCTGTTCCTCGCATTGTCTGGCGTATTCACGCCCAAATTTTCCCTGATCGCCAGGGAACGCTCGTTGGCAGGAGGGTACGGACAGGGGGAGGGATTGGAACAGGAATGGAGCGGGAAACGGGATTCGAACCCGCGACCCTCAGCTTGGAAGGCTGATGCTCTAGCCGTTGAGCTATTCCCGCATACCGGGGCCGGCGTTTTACGCCGTGCCGTAGTATCCCGACAGCCGCGCTGTCTCCTACAGCCAAGGCTTCTGCCGCCTGGCGGCGAAGAAGGTGGTGGAGGGGGGTGGATTCGAACCACCGAAGTCTTACGACGACAGATTTACAGTCTGTTCCCTTTGGCCACTCGGGAACCCCTCCAGTTTTCACGCAATAGATTGCGTGGAGCTGGCGATGGGACTTGAACCCGCAACCTGCTGATTACAAATCAGCTGCTCTGCCAATTGAGCTACGCCAGCGGCAATTTGGACTTCTATACATTTTTTTTGTCGTTGGCAAGCTTTTTTTTCATATTTTTTAAAATCAGTTTTCCATGCGCGCTTTCAGCTGCCTTTTTTCGGCAATTTTCCTGGCGGCCTCTCTTTCCTTCTGCTGCTTTTTGGCCATTGCCTGTCGCTGTTTCCTGATGGCCTCAACCCTGGTCTGCTGGTATTTTTCCCTTTGTTCGCGCGCCTGTTCAAGCAATTTCTCGCGCTTGCGGTCAAAGCCCAGCGTGGAGCGCAAGGCGGCCAGGCCAATGGCCAGAATTGTTA
>VSMX01000058.1 GCA_009773975.1 Desulfovibrio sp.
CGCCAAAAAGAACAACCCCATTCCCACCACCAAGGTCCGCACCTACAATATCGATGCCGTCAAACTGGCCCAGGAGGTCGGCCTTGGCGGACGCATCAACATGATCATGCAGACGGCCTTCTTCAAGCTGGCCGACGTCATCCCCTTTGACCAGGCCGTGGCCTACCTCAAGGAATCCATCCAGAAGACCTACGGCCTCAAGGGCGAAAACGTTGTCAACATGAATATCTCGGCTGTGGAAAAAGCTGTGACAGGCCTCGAGGAAATCAAGTATCCCGAATCCTGGGCCACAACCACCGAAGGAGCGGTTGTCACCCATCCCGACGATACCGACTATGTGCGCGACATTGTGCGGCCCATCCTTGCCCAGCAGGGCAAATACCTGCCCGTGTCCGCCATGGATCCCGCGGGCTTCATGCCCCTTGGCACGGCTGCCTACGAAAAACGCGGCGTGGCCATCAAGATTCCCGAATGGAGTGGCGGCCACTGCATCCAGGGCTGCCAGGGTTCCTTTGTTTGCCCCCATGCCGCCATCAGGCCTGTTGTGGCAACAGAAGAGGAACTGGCCGGCGCTCCGCAGACTTTCGAAACGAAAGATGCCATCGGCAAGGAACTCAAGGGCCTCAAATTCCGCATCCAGGTTTATCCCCAGGATTGCCTTGGCTGCGGATCCTGCGTGCAGGTCTGCCCCGCCAAGGAAAAGGCCCTGGTGATGAAGCCGCTTCCGGAACGTCTGGACGTGGAAGTCGCCAATCTCAAGTTCGCCCAGGAGAACGTCAGCCTCAAGGACGACCTGATGCCACGCGACACGGTCAAGGGTTCCCAGCTGCAGCAGCCGCTGCATGAATTCTCCGGCGCCTGCGGCGGATGCGGCGAAACCCCGTATGTCAAGGTTCTGACCCAGCTCTTTGGCGAAAGGATGATAGTGGCCAACGCCACAGGCTGCTCCTCCATCTGGGGCGCTTCCTCACCGACCACGCCTTACTGCACGACCTTCAAGGACGGCTTCGGACCTGCCTGGGGCAACTCCCTTTTTGAAGACGCGGCCGAATACGGCTATGGCATCGAGGAAGCCTACTTTGCGCGCCGCAACCGCCTTGCGGCCATTGTGGCCGAGGCCCTCAAATGCGATTCCGCATCTCCCGAGCTCAAAGCCGCCCTGCAGGGCTGGCTGGACAACAAGGAAGACCCGGAAGGCTCCAGAAAGTTCGGCGAACAGATCATGGCCAATCTGGGCGACTTCGACTGCCAGCTGGCCAATGAGCTCTGGGAAATGGACGATCTTTACACCAAGAAGAGCGTCTGGATTTTCGGCGGCGACGGCTGGGGCTATGACATCGGTTACGGCGGCCTCGATCATGTGCTGGCCAGCGGCGCGGACATCAATGTGCTTCTGATGGATACCGAGGTTTACTCCAATACAGGCGGCCAGTCCTCAAAGGCCACGCCGCTTGGCGCTGTCGCCCAGTTTGCGGCAGCCGGCAAGCGCATCGGCAAGAAGGATCTCGGACGCATGGCCATGACCTATGGTTATGTCTATGTGGCATCCATAGCCATGGGCGCCGACAAGCAACAGACCCTCAAGGCCTTCCGGGAAGCCGAAGCCTACAAGGGACCGTCGCTGATCATGGCCTATTGCCCCTGCATCAACCAGGGCATCAAGAAGGGCCTGGGCTGCAGCCAGCTTGAGGAAAAGGCAGCCGTCGAAATCGGCTACTGGCCGCTTTATCGCTACAATCCCGAACTCGCCGCCCAGAAGAAGAATCCTTTCCAGCTGGACAGCAAGGAGCCGAAAGGCGATTTCCATGCCTTCCTGGAAGGCGAAAACCGCTATGCCTCCCTCGACAAGACGAGGCCGGAACTTTCGCCAATTCTCAAGAAGGATTTGCAGGAAGCCTATATGGAACGTTATGCTCTCTACAAGCAGCTTAGCGATCTCCCCTTCCCCGGTACATGGCCGGGCAAGGAAGAGGCATAGGCAATTTGACTGAATGAAACACGGGGCGCGGCCATCTGGCCGCGCCTTTGCGCCGGGGGGTATAAATGAGACAGAATGCGCTCTATATTACAGCTACGGGGGCCATGTCCGGCAAAAGCGCGGTCGCGCTTGGCGTCATGCAGATGCTTACGCGCACCATGCGCAGCGTTGCCATATTTCGTCCCATCATCAACGAACCCCAGCTTGATGCCCGTGATCCCGATATCAATCTGCTGATCACCCATTTCAAGCTGGATATGGAATATGCCGATGCCTTTGCCTACACGCAGGCGGAAGCCCGCGACATTATCAACAAGGGATCCCGCAACCTGCTTGTCGAAAACATAATCCAGAAATACAAAAAACTGCTCCAGACCCACGATTTCGTGCTGTGCATAGGCACGGATTTTCTGGGCAAGGACCCTGTTTTCGAATTCGAGCTGAATGCGGAAATTTCGGCCAATCTGGGCTGCCCGGTAATGCTGGTTACCAGCGGAGAGGACGCGACGGCCAGGGATATTTCGGATTCCCTGCAGCTTGTAATGGAAAGCCTGGAGCCATATTCCCTGGATGTTGTCGCCACAATAATCAATCGTTCCGGCCTTAGCCAGACCGAGCTCGACGAATTGCGCAAGCAGCTTTCGCAAAATGGCGAAAACGCCCTGATTTACGCGGTTCCGAATGATCCGGCAATCGGCCGCGCCACGATGAACGACGTGAAAAAGGGACTCCGGGCCGAGGTGCTTTTTGGCTCCAGCCATATGGACAAACTGGTTGGCGACTATCTTGTCGCGGCCATGCATGTCGATAATTTCCTGAATTATATCGAAAAGGATCAGCTGATCATCACGCCGGGCGACCGCACCGACATTTTGCTGGCCGCCATTGCCTCGCGTCTTTCATCGGCCACGCCCGACATTGCCGGCGTGCTTTTGACAGGCGGCCTGCAGCCGCCGGAAAGCGTGTACAGGCTGGTCGAAGGCTGGAGCGGTTCCCCCTTGCCGATTCTTTCCACAAAGAATCACACCTACCGCACCATCATGGCCCTGCAGGAAATCTACGGCCTCATCGAGCCGGGCGACACCCGCAAAATCAATACGGTGCTTGGGCTTTTCGAACATTATGTCAACGGCAAGGAAATCGCCAACCGCATCCTGGCCGAGGGCAAATCCAACCGCATGACTCCGATGATGTTCGAATTCGAGCTTATCGAGAGGGCGAAAAGCGACCCGCAGCGCATTGTTCTGGCCGAAGGCGAGGAAGAGCGCATTTTGCGCGCGACGGATATTTTGCTGCGCCGCGAAGTGGCGGAAATCATACTTCTCGGCAATGTCGAAACCATCAGGTCCAAAGCCAGCGCGCTAAATCTGGATATTGCCAGGGCCACGCTGATTGATCCCGTGAAGTCTCCCAAATTCGACGAATATGCCAGGGCCTATCATGAATTCAGGAAGGCCAAGGGCATTACGCCCGAACAGGCGCGGGACATCATGAGCGACGCCACCTATTACGGCACGATGATGGTCAAGCTGGACGACGCGGACGGCATGGTTTCCGGGGCTGTCAACACAACGGCGCACACAATCCGCCCGGCATTCGAGTTTATCAAGACCAAACCCGGTTTTTCCGTGGTCAGCTCCGTCTTTTTGATGTGCCTCAAGGACAGGGTGCTGGTTTTTGGCGACTGCGCGGTCAATCCCAATCCAACCGCCCAGCAGCTTGCAGAAATTGCCATTGCCAGCGCGCATACCGCACAGGTTTTCGGCATTGTGCCCCGCGTGGCCATGCTTTCCTATTCCACGGGCACGTCCGGCAAGGGCACGGATGTGGACAAGGTTGTCGAGGCAACCAAAATCGCCAGGGAAATGGCGCCGGATCTTGCCCTTGAAGGGCCGCTGCAATATGATGCCGCAATCGATCCCATTGTTGCCAAAACCAAGCTTCCCGGCAGCCAGGTCGCGGGCCGGGCAACCGTGTTCATCTTCCCGGATCTCAATACGGGCAACAATACTTACAAGGCCGTGCAGAGGGCGGCCCAGGCAATTGCCATCGGCCCCGTGCTCCAGGGCCTGAACAAGCCTGTAAATGATCTTTCACGCGGCTGTCTTGTTCCAGATATCGTCAACACTGTCGCCATTACGGCCGTCCAGGCCGCGGCCGACAAAAAAGCGAAATAAAAAGCAATACAGAAAAGGAATATCATGAAGATACTTGTAATCAATGCCGGCTCTTCCTCCTGCAAATATCAGCTCATCGACATGGGCGACAAAACAGTTCTCTGCTCCGGCCTTGCCGAACGCATTGGCCTGGAAAAGGGCAAGCTGACGCACAAGATCATGCCCGATTCCGACAAGGAGCAGAAAATTGTGCGCGACGAGTATTTCCCAACCCATGTCGAGGCCATGGAACTGGTCATTTCGCTGCTGATTGATCCGAAGATCGGCGTGATCAAGGACAAGAAGGAAATCAACGGCATAGGCCATCGCGTGCTGCACGGGGGCGAGGAAATCACGCAGCCCGTCCTCGTGGATAAGCGCGTCAGGCAGGTCATCAAGGATAACTTCCTGCTTGGCCCCCTGCATAATCCCGCCAATCTCATGGGCATTGAAGTCTGCGAAAAGCTCTTCCCCGGTGTGCCCAATGTGGCGGTTTTCGATACGGAATTCGGCGTGGCCGGCTTGCCGCCGGAAGCCTATATCTACGCGCTGCCATACGCCATGTATACCGAACTGCATGTGCGCCGCTATGGCTTCCACGGCACTTCCCACAAATTCATTGCCAGGAAAACGGCCGAATTCCTGAAAAAACCCCAGAACGAACTGCGCTCCATAACCATGCACCTTGGCAATGGCTCATCCATGACCTGCGTGAAGGACGGCAAATGCTACGATACCAGCATGGGCCTCACTCCTCTCGAAGGCCTTGTCATGGGCACGCGTTGCGGCAGCATTGACCCGGCCATCGTCCCCTTTATGGAAGAAAAAATGAAATACACCCCGGCCGAAGCCGATGCCGTGATGAACAAGCAGTCCGGGCTGTTCGGCATTTGCGGGATGACCGACATGCGCGATGTGCATGCGGCGGCCGAAAATGGCGACGAAAAGGCCGGCCTGGCCGTGAAAATGCTGGTTCGCAGCATTCGCAAAACACTGGGCGCATATGTGTTCTTGCTGGACGGCAATCTCGATTCCATTGTCTTTACGGCCGGCATCGGCGAAAACGACGCCATTGTGCGCTCAATGGTCTGCAAGGATCTCAAGGGGATGGGCATTGAGCTTGACGAAAAGGAAAATGCCGAGCGCAAGCCCGGCGCGCGCGTCATTTCCACGCCCAATAGCCGCATCAAGGTCCTGATTATCCCGACCAATGAGGAACTGGAAATAGCTGAAGCCACCGTAAAGGTGCTGGGGCTTTAAGCTTATTGCTGCTTTGGGGCTGCAGCCACAAACCCTGCCTGGGGCCCCCTGGGCTCCCAGGCCCCCCCTATTCAGGCATTTGCCATAAAAAAGGCGGCATTAAATACCGCCTTTTTGTTATTATTGGAAAAGGATTAAATTCTAGTGGCCGTGATGTCCGCAGTTGCCCTTGCAAAGCTGATCACTGCCAAAGGCCACTAGCTTGCCGTCAATGAAAGCCTGCAGGGCGTCCTTTACTGTCGTCTGGCCAGTTGAATAATATACCTTGATGCCGGCTTCCTGCATGGCGGCCAGGGGACGCATGCCCATGCCGCCGGCCAGCAGGACGGTTACGCCCTGTTTGGCCAGTTCCTGCACAGGCTGCACGCAGCCGCCGTGTTCATGCCCCTTGTTGGCTTCCACCTTTATATCGCCGATAGAGCCGTTTTCCACCCTGGCCACAGTGTAGGCGGCGCAATGGCCAAAATGCGCGCTGGGCGCGGCATCAAGGCCGCCTGGAGCCTCGGATGGAACGGCCACAAGAATGCTTTCGCTCATTATGTTATCTCCTGTATGCGTTTTTTGTGCTGGAAAATATGCAGTGAATCGTTTTGTGTCAATGCCCTGCCGGAAAGTTTCTCATATATCAGCCGCGCATCAGGAACGAACATCATTCACGGTTCTTGCCAGCAGCCAGATGCCCAGGGCGATCAGCGGCAGGCAGAGCAGCTGCCCCATTGTCAGCCAGCCAAAGGCAAGATAGCCTATATGGGCATCCGGCAGGCGCACAAACTCCACAAGGAATCTGGCAATGCCGTAGCCGAGCGCGAACAGGCCCGAAACAGCGCCGGGCTTGCGCGGCTTTGAGGAATAGATCCAGAGGATGACAAAGAGCAAAAGCCCCTCGAGCAGGGCTTCATAAAGCTGGGATGGATGCCGGGGCAGCGGGCCGGCATTGGGAAAAACAATGCCCCAGGGCAAATCTGTTGTCTTGCCCCAAAGCTCGCCATTGATGAAATTGCCAATTCGGCCCCAGAAAATGGCCTGGGGCACAAGCGGGGCTACAAAATCCGAAATCTGCAGAAAAGCGCGTTTGCGGCTGTGGGCAAAATATAAAAAGGCCGCGGCAACGCCCAGAAGCCCGCCGTGGAAGGACATTCCCCCGTGCCAGATCTTGAGGATCTCGGAGGGATTGTTGATATATGAGGAAAGATCGTAAAAAAGCACATAGCCGAGCCGGCCGCCGATAATCGCGCCCAGCATTGTCCAGGTCAGCAAATCGTCAACTTCGGTCTTGCTCCAGCCGGAATTCGGCTTGCCGGCCCGGTAGCGCCCGAGGCACCAGCCAACGGCAAAGCCGACCAGGTACATCAGGCCATACCAGTGGAATTCGAAATTGCCAAAGGAAAATGCAACGGGATCAAATCGCGCCGTCATGATCTTTTTGCGCGGAACTCGCCGCTCTTGCCGCCATTTTTATAGAGCAGACGCACATTACTGATTACAATGTCCCGCTGCGCGGCCTTGCACATGTCATAAATTATCGCGGCTGCTGTCTGGACGGCAATAATTGCCTCCATCTCAACCCCCGTCTGGCCTGTGCTGCGTGTTTCCGCCTCAATGCGGATGCTTGCGGGATCATGCCTTGTTTCAAAGCGGATATCGGCGTATGACAAGCCAAGGCTGTGGCAAAGCGGAATTAGTTCGTCGGTTCGCTTTGCTGCCAGTATGCCCCCCGCCTTCGCGCAAACAAGGGCGTCCCCCTTGGGCAGGGCCTGCTTTTCCAGAAGGCCGAGCGTTTCTTCGGAAAGTTCGACCACTGCTTCCGCAACCGCCACCCGCCGGGTAATTTTTTTATCGCCCACATCGACCATTTTCAGGCCGCCGTCCTGGCCTATATGGCTCAATTGTTTTTCCATCAGCGTAATCCCACCAGCCATTCAAGGAATTCGGGTTTATGGATCGGGTCGGGCCTGTGCCAGCCGGAATCCCTGCCACTGTCGGAAAACCGCAGGCGCACAAGCTCGGGCGCGTCATTGCGCCCCAGACCAGTCATCAGCAAAAAAGGCAGATCGGCATCCGGCCGCATGGCCAGAATTTTTTGCACAAATTCCAGATTGCTGCCGAAGCGCAAATCATAAAACAGTCTGTAATCCGGATTGTCGCTGTCTTTCGGCAAAAAAGAAGGCCGCAAGCCGTCCATGACAGGCAGCACGGCAAAGTCGAAAAACACTGCGCATTCCGTTGACCTTGCCATGAGGGAATCTACAAGTTCTTTTGGCGCGGCCGGGTGAATATCTTCCGCCGTGCGCGGTTTTCCGAGGGCGTCGAGACCCTGGCTGCGCACGGTGAAGACGCCGTCTTTTTCCTCTTCGAAAATCATGCGCCAGAAAAATGGCGCAAATGCGTCAGGCAGAACATGGATTCTATCAACATTGCGGTTTTCCGCCTCAAAACGGGCTTCCGCCTGGCCGGTATGCCAGGCATTCAGGGCTATGCCCGCTGCGGGATAGAAAAAAATCCAGGCAAAAACCAGCAGAATCAGGCGCCGTTTGCCGTGCCAGAGAAAAATGCCAAGCAGCAGGGGAATGGTCACCAGAAGATCTATTATATAGATGCTGTTCAAACGCACCCTGTAATGCGAAAAAGGCAAAAAGATCATCGTGCCGTAGGTTGTAACCACGTCGAGCCAGTCATGCAGCCAGATCATGCCGATGCAAAAAAGCCAGACCTGCCAGAATTTCCAGTAGCCGGGCGTGGACTTTCGCCACAGGGGCCAGCAAAACAGCGCCAGAATGAAGCCGAAAACTGGGGAAGCGGCAAGAGCGTGGGTAATGCCGCGGTGCAGAAGCAAAACATCCAGGGGACTATGGCAAAAAACCAGGTCAATATCGGGCGATGCGCAGGCCAGGGCGGCCAGGGGAAGGGCCCAGGCCGTGGCCGGACGGCTGCGCAGGGCCATGAGGGCGATTGCGCCGCTTGCTGCGTGAGATACAGGATCCATAATTATTGCCTGAATGGACTGCGTTGTCTGGGCACGGCCCTGTATGCCGGATCTTCAGGGGATGGCCTGACGCCCATCATTCGGCGGAATTGCCCGAGACGCCAGTTCTGGTAATTCTGCATCACGTCCGGCTTGTTGTAGTAATAAAGCATTTGCTGGGTGCGGTTCGCGCCAGTCATGGGATAGCGCATGTTTTCGGCAGTCGAAGCGTCCCCGGTTTTTTCGGAAACGTAATCCGACGTGCCTTCCCCGATTTCCTTCGGGCCGCACCCCCCCAAAAGGACGAGGATGAAAAAAATTACGGCTGCTCTCATGGCCCGACTATAATGGGGGGGGGCGTTTCATGCAAGCTTGTGGAAACGGATGCGGGAAATTTTTGCCGGTTAAATCAAAAAAAATTGACAAAAGGGAAAATAATTCCCATTTAAGCCTAAACAATCGCCTTTCATGGCCGATAAGGCGGATAAAGCGGCAAGGCGCATGGATAGCGCCGGCATTTTGCACCGCTTGTTGTATACATCATTCAAGGAGGAATGCATGTATATCAATCATAATCAGATGGCCCTTGGCGTAAGCAACAATCTTACGGGGCACTACAACAACCTCGCCACGTCCACCCAGCGCCTTTCCAGCGGTTTGCGCGTCAACAGCGCGGCTGACGATGCGGCCGGCCTCGCCATTCGCGAGCTTATGCGCGCAGACATCGCCTCCCTCAACCAGGGCGTGCGCAATGCCAACGACGCAATTTCCCTGATCCAGACTGCCGATGGCGCCCTTGGCGTTATCGACGAAAAGCTGATCCGCATGAAGGAACTGGCCGAACAGGCCGCCACCGGCACCTACACTTCGGACCAGCGCCTGATGATCGAATCCGAATATCAGGCAATGGCCCGCGAAATCACCCGTATCGCCAATGCCACGGACTTCAACGGCATTCATCTGCTCGACGGCAATCTTTCCGCGGATCATGATGGCAGCCAGGCGGCAGCATCCGGCCAGCTGAAGGTTCACTTTGGCAGCGCGAACGACAAGGCCGAAGACTACTATTATATCAAGATAGACAAGGCCACCGCTTCCGCCCTGGGCGTTGGCTCGGCCGCCGGCAATTCGGTTTCCACCCAGGCCGCGGCCCAGGCCGCGCTGGTCACCCTGGATGCGGCCATCAAGTCCAAGGACAACATCCGCGCAAATCTCGGCGCCTTACAGAACCGCCTGGAAAACACGATTACCAACCTGACCACCCAGGCCGAAAACCTGCAGGCCGCGGAATCGCGCATTTCCGATGTGGATGTGGCCACCGAAATGACCAATTTTGTGCGCAACCAGATTCTGACCCAGTCGGCCGTGGCCATGCTTGGGCAGGCCAATAGCGCGCAGCAGCTTGCAATGCAGCTCATTCGCTAGGCAATTGGCAATGTGATGGAGAGATAGAGCGTTTTCCTGACGAAATCAGGTAAACGCTCCGGTGGCTGCATTAGCAGACACTCGCGCCTGAATGAAACCGCAGCCTGGCTGCGGTTGAAATGAGGGCAGCGCAAATGAATGAAAATAGCCATTGGAAATGGATATTTTCTTCAGGAATGCTTATGGATAATGCCTGGAGGCCGGGGAGGGCCAAAGGGCGTAAATATGGCCTGGCATGTGCCGGGCCTTTTTGCTTTCTTTGCATCAACCGACGTTTTGGAATTGTGATATGTGACAAAAAAGCCCCGCCGAGCGACACACTCCCGGCGGGACCGTTATGTACGGATTGGCGTCCCAATCCGGTTGGAGGAGGTTCCTATGCCCTTGCATGACCATCCATCTGGCAGTCAATCCGCATTTTTCTGGGCACAAAAACATTGAGCACGCCATTTTTATGGCTGGCAGTGATATTATCGGTATCGGCATCCTGCGGAAGCCTCCAGTCCCGCCTGAACGAGCCGTAAACCCTTTCGGCCAGCATCTGACGACCGCCGTCATTTGCCGACTTGTCGCCGGCTATCTGCAAAATATTGTTGTCAAGCGTAAAAGTTACGCTCTCCGGGGCGACTCCGGGCAGTTCCATGCTCAAAATATAGGCGTCGTCATGGGCTGAAAGGTCGACGCAAGGCAAAAATTCAGCCTTGCGCCGGCCAAGCTTTCCGCGCGCGGGTATAATTTTCGTCTGCGCGGAATCCCCATCCCCTGATGATTTTTGGCAAATTGTCGGGCCACATATATTTTCACACAAGGCGTCTATGTCGTCGCGCACAGGCCGGCGCGCGGCATTTGCAGTTTCCTGCGGCACAAACCAGCGGCGCGGGTAAAAGAGCATTGAATCCATCCACAAACCTCCTTGTGGAAATCTGTTGATAAATATATAAGAACAACCCCTCTTCCGTCAAGAAATTGTGGAAAACTTTTTGGAAATTTTTTGTCGGAGTTAAAAACATTAAAGACGGGAAAATTTTTCCCGCTGCCTGAGAGACGCCTTAATGTCTTTGCGGAACATGGAATTTCAGGAGGATTGCCCTTTCTTTGCAGCAGCCTGGCTATGGTTTCGGGGCATTTTGCCGGTTTGTCAACATGTTATCCACAAAAGAGGTCATAAAACTGACGGTTGTTTATAACTTTCGTTATTTATTGGCATTACCTGGCGCCAGGCAGCGTGGAAAAATGAATTGGCACGGATGATGCCATATACATGGCGCAGGAAAAATTCGGCGCTTTCCGCTGGATATGCGGATAACATTCATAATGGGAAGTGCCGGAAAACCGGTTTGGCATGTAACCTGCATAAAAGAAGGCGCAGGTTACAAAACGGCAGAAAATGCCTCTCCGGGACCACGGGACCGGAAATGCGGAAAAATCCGCAAAACTGGGGCCGCCAGTCTAAGGTAATCGGCCGGAGCGCCGATAAAGACTGGCACACGACAAAAACAACAAGCTTGCGATCAAGCAGGCGGAACGGCGGAAGTCCGCAGGGAAGCGGGCGAGCGAATGTGCGCCGCCGGGCGACAAAGAACATTCATGGAGGAATGTCATGTACATCAATCACAATCAAATGGCTACCAACGTTGCGAACACCCTTACCAACCATTACGGCAACCTTCAGACCTCGACCCAGCGCCTTTCCAGCGGCCTGCGCGTGAACAGCGCGGCTGACGATGCCGCCGGTCTCGCCATCCGCGAACTGATGCGCGCCGACATCGCGGCCCTGAACCAGGGCGTGCGCAACGCCAACGACGCCATTTCCCTCATCCAGACAGCCGACGGCGCCCTGGGCGTTATCGACGAAAAGTTGATCCGCATGAAGGAACTGGCCGAACAGGCAGCCACCGGCACCTACACTTCCGACCAGCGTCTGATGATCGATTCCGAATACCAGGCCATGGCGAGCGAAATCACCCGTATCGCCAATGCCACGGACTTCAACGGCATCCATCTGCTTAACGGCAACCTCAGCGGGCCTCACACGAACGCCAAGGATGGTGCCGGAATTGAAGGCCAGGATGGCGCCATGAAGATCCACTTCGGCACGATGAACGATTCCGCGGAAGACTACTACTACATTGAGATTGGCGATTGCACAGCCTCCGCCCTCGGCGTTGGTAGAGCTGCCGGCAACTCGGTCTCCACCCAGCAGGCGGCCCAGAAGTCCCTGGTCACGATTGATTCTGCCATCAAGTCCAAGGACAACATCCGCGCCCACCTTGGCGCGTTGCAGAACCGTCTGGAAAACACGATCACCAACCTTACAACCCAGTCCGAAAACCTGCAGGCGGCCGAATCCCGCATTTCCGATGTGGACGTGGCCACGGAAATGACGAACTTTGTCCGCAACCAGATTCTCACCCAGTCCGCCGTGGCCATGCTTGGCCAGGCCAACAGCATGCCGCAGATGGCCATGCAGCTTATTGGCTAATCAGCCAAAAGCCGGTTGGGAATTCGACCATATATCCCCGTGGGGCGAAAGCCCCGCGGGGATATTTTCGTTTTAGGGCATTGGGCAATGAAGCGGGGAATGCCCTGACGCGACTTTGCCTGCAAAGGCGCGCTGCGCCGTGTCCCGCATAGTGGGGAATATGCTTCGCCGGCAAGAGGCAGAACTTTCCGTTTCCGCGCCCCGAATGGTTTTTGACAGGAGTTTTTTTCCTGTCTGAAATTTGGCGGAGCGCAAAACTCCCGCGACTATTGGCCGTTTTTGATGGCCTTTCCTACCTGGGCGACGTTAATTTAAATTGGCACGCAAACTGCATATGTCTGGCCGAAGCTTTCAAATGGCAAAATGTTCCCCGTTGTTTCCGCAAGTCCGGAAAATCAGGGGGAGGGGCCGCGTCAGTCGGGATTGGAGGATTGGCGCAATTTGAAAATTTATCCGCATCTTTGCGAAAAAACGGCGGCAGCTCGAAAGGAAGCGGGCGCGCGGTGCGCGACGCCGGGTCAACAGGATATTCACGGAGGAATGTAATGTATATCAATCACAACCAAATGTCCAGCAACGTTGCCAACACCCTTACCAGACATTACGGCAACCTTCAGACCTCTACCCAGCGTCTTTCCAGCGGCATGCGCATCAACAGCGCGGCCGACGATGCTGCCGGTCTGGCTATCCGCGAGCTTATGCGCGCGGATATTGCCGCCCTGAATCAGGGCGTTCGCAACGCCAACGATGCAATTTCCCTCATTCAGACAGCTGACGGCGCGCTCGGCGTTATCGACGAAAAGCTGATCCGCATGAAGGAACTGGCCGAACAGGCGGCCACGGGCACATATACTTCAGACCAGCGCCTGATGATCGAATCCGAATACCAGGCCATGGCCAGCGAAATCACCCGTATCGCCAACGCCACGGACTTTACTGATCATCTATTTTATATTTAAACACATCCTGCTTGCGCAAAACAGGCCTGAATCAGATGCGGATGGGAGC
>VSMX01000059.1:0-3367 GCA_009773975.1 Desulfovibrio sp.
GCTGTTCGCGCCATAACCGCTCCCGTTTTGGAAGCACCATATATTCATATCCTTATTTTTGCAATTAGGCACTAGCTTGCGCTGGAAAGATGCAAGTCTATCCGCGTACTTTTTGAAAACGTTTATGGATTCTATGAATGATCCATCAGAAAGGGCGGCAAAATGCGCAACGCCCATATCGATTCCAATTTCCGATTGGGAATAGTGAACAGGGTCATCGATTTCTCTTTCTGTTTGTATTGAAACGTACCAATTGCCACAGGATTGGGAAACCGTAACATTTTTTTGAATACCAATCACTTTGCGGTGATTGAAATATTTTACCCAGCCAATTTTGGGCAAGAATATGCGGGAATTTTCTTCATCCAGCCTGAAACCTTGCGGGTAATGGAAGGAATCGTGAAATCCCCGCTTTTTGAATTTTGGGAATTCAGCACGTTTCCCAAAGAAATTTTTATAGGCTATATCCAGGTCTTTCAGGCTTTGCTGCAGTATCTGGGAATGAGCGTCTTTCAAAAACGCTGTTTCCGAGTCTTTTTTCCAGCCAACCAGCAAGCCGGCAAGTTTATCGTACCCAAGACGGGTGCCGGTCTCATCGTAATTTTCTTTTTCAAGAGCAAGCGCTTTGTTCCAGACGAAACGGCAACAACCCGAAAATTGGCGCATTTTGACAAATTGCGGGTATTTGGGTTTAAGCCTGAATTTGAATCCTTGTCTGATTTCCATACTACCAGTATAGTTGGGCTATGGAAAACGTCAACGACATTCGCACTGGCAGACATTGTGTTTTTATGCTTCATGTTCATTTGGTCTTTGTTACCAAATATCGGCGCGGCGTATTTACAAAGGAAATTCTGCAAGATTTGCAGACCATTTTTTCAGATATTTGCAAAGACTTTGAAGCAAATCTGGAAGAATTTGACGGTGAGGATGATCATGTGCATCTGTTGGTTACATATCCGCCAAAAGTTGCAATTTCCAGCCTGGTCAACAGTCTTAAAGGCGTTCCAAGCCGGCTGATACGCAAAAAAGATTATCCTTCCATTCGCCGAAAATTATGGGGACAGTCCTTGTGGTCGCCCGGTTACTTTGCAGGCAGTTGTGGCGGAGCGCCGTTATCGGTTTTGAAACAATACATCGAAAGTCAACGCACACCAGATTAAAAAGCAGAAATTCCAGATGAGGTGCGCTTTATATCTCCGGCCTAAAGGCCAGAGTTTTACGGCGCGTTTGATAAATTGCGGGCTTGTCATGGAAAGTCGCGTGCCCACCTTACGTCATGGACAAAACAAAAACGCGTTGCGGTGGAGGCGCTGCCATATTTTGCCTCTGTGCCCAAACCATGTGCCCAAAAGAAAGGGCAGTCAGCGATATTGCGCTAACTGCCTGAAATTTATGGGGCGAAAGATGGGACTTGAACCCACGGCCACCTGGGCCACAACCAGGTGCTCTACCAACTGAGCTACTTCCGCCGTAAGAAGCCTTATATAATCTACTTCAACTGCTTTGGCAAGTTATTTAATTCTCACGCAGTGGTAAAATAATGCATTCAAAAACAGCAAACACCGGGTAATGCCCCTGCAGATCCCCCATGCGGCCAAATTGGTAGCAAAGCCCTTTCAGGCTTTGCGTCTTGCGCCCGTATCTGATACCCCACAAGAGCGCGGGGCGCGGGCTTATGGCCTTCCGGTCGAGGTTTCAAACCACAGAGGAACTTGCGGATGAATATGGATACATTGAAATATTTGATAGAATATTTCGATCTCAAGGATTTCATAGCCAACAATCACCCATTGCGGCTTTTGGGCATCTTCATCACAATGATGGTTCTGCTTGTCCTGGCCCACATCGTTTGCAGTATTATTGAAAAAAAAATCATCAAGCTTACAAGTTCTGGCAAAACAGACGAAAGCAAACAGGGAGATGAAGACGATTCGCCAAAAAATCTTTCCAGGATTGATACCGTCCTTTTCGCAAAGGTAATGCATAGCGCGAGGCTGCTACTTTACCTGCTCATCTTTGGCTGGACCCTTGACCAGCTGGTTATCGGCCCAATTTACCACACCACGATAAATGTGCTTTTTACCTGCCTGTGCACCCTGGGGGCAGTCCGGTTTGTTTCCGCATTCATACCTTTTTATTTTGATTTCTATTTCAGGGGCCATGGCAAAACCCTGAAAAAAACCCAGACGCGCTCCCTTATGCCAATTATCCAGGGTTTAATTTGGGCAATCGGCCTCACTTTTCTGCTGGATAATGTTGGGCTGCATGTTTCCACAATCATTGCAGGCCTGGGCATAGTCGGTGTCGCGGTGGGTCTTGCGGGGCAGGCCATCCTGAGTGACTTTTTCAGTTATATCGTGATTCTTCTGGACAAGCCTTTCCAGGTTGGCGACTTTTTGGAATTATCAGACGGAAAATCCGGCAGCGTCGAATATATTGGACCCAAGACAACGCGCCTGCTCAGCCTGGATGGAGATACAATAGTATGCGCCAATGCCTCCCTGACCAGGGGCATTCTGGTGAATATGGGCAACATAAGAGAAAGGGAAGTGATTCTTGAAATTGGCGTGGCCTATGCCACACCGATGCCTGTCGTCAGAAAACTGCCGGAATACTTGATGGAAGTGGTCAATTCCTTCCCCCAATGCCGATATGAACGGGCCTGCATGCTTAAGTTTGGCTCTGCAAATTATCTTTTCCAGCTCATATACAAGGTCAGCCCCCAGCCGGGCGGCCTCAATGCTTTTATGGAGGCCCAGTCCAATGTCAACCTGGCAATCCAGGAAATGCTGAATAACAGAAAGATTGCTGGCGCCTATCCCACAGAAACAATTCTTCTCAACAATGTAACGCCGCCTCCCACGCCGCCGGAACACAAGCAGGAAAAGCAGGAGCAGGACAAGAACCAACACGGGGAAAAGAAAACTGCTGCCGCATAGATGTTATCTGGACAAGAGAATATTTACAAAAAGCCGGAGATCAAACAATCCCCGGCTTTTTTGTAAATGCCTGGTGATTAAAAATCAGGCCTTTTCCACAACAAAAGGTATCTCATGCAATTCCGGCCCGCGTTCTCCGGTTGCGCCAAGCTCCCAACGATAATCTTTGCCAAAACCAAGTTTTTCCGCTATCTGGCCGGCAACCTTACCAACTGCAAGCAGGGGATGGCGTTCAAAAACCTGGGGAAGGCCATACGTAAGGCTGCATTTCAGGCATTTGCCTGGGCGCTGGCGCAGTTCAAAAGCCAGATCCGCCCTGTCGTCGCTTACATGTTTTGCGACAAGGACAATATCATAAGCGCCTTCTTCCGCGCCGCCGTAAAGGGCATCGAAAAATTCATCAGCTATTTCGGGAGGAAATATGC
>VSMX01000059.1:3377-10885 GCA_009773975.1 Desulfovibrio sp.
TTGCCATAATTACCGCCACGAATGTTATTTTTCCACCGGCAATTTCGACTTTTGCCAGCCGGCCAGTCCGTCTGTCATGTGAATGACATCCTTGATGCCGATTTTATGCAGTTCCTCAACGGCGCCAGCCGAACGCTGGCCGCTTCTGCAATAGACAAGGACAGTGCTGTTTTTCGGCAGGCTGGCAATATCCACATCAAATTTGCCGCCAAAAAAATCCATGTTTTTTGCCCCGGCAATATGCCCTTCCCTGAACTCGCCTGGAGTGCGCACATCCAGGATAACCAGGTTTGCAGGCTTTTCCCTGATCAGCTTGTCGGCTGCCTCAGCCGTAACTTCCTTTACCTTGGGGTTGTCCTTGCATGACCCCGCGGATGGAATGAGGGCAAGGCAAAGGAATATGCCGAAGATTACAGGAAGAATCTTATTCATAAGTATAATTCTCCAACTATTTATGCAAGAATCTGCCTTTATCAAAATAACTTCCTGGGCTTTTGCCAGCCGGATTGCCTGCGCTTTTCCGGTTGGCCTCAATTCCGCTCCATGGCTGCGCGCGCCCTGGAAAAACCAGGCGCAGCGCGGCGAATTACTTCCTCGTCCACACAAAATGCCAAACGAAAATGCCCTGGCCAGCCAAAGCCGGCGCCGGGAACAGCCAGAATCCGTTCCTTAACCAATTCGCGCACAAAGGCCACATCGTCGCCGCCGGGCGCCCGTGGAAAGAAATAGAACGCGCCGGCAGGCATGCGAAACTCATACCCGGCCTCTTTCAAAACTTCTGCCATGGCTTTGCGCCGGGCGGCATAAACTTCGATATCCACACCGGCATCCATAGCATGATCAAGGATGTGCTGACCGATTACGGGAGGATTGACAAAGCCAAGGATTCTGTTGGTCAGGGTAAGTGCCGCCATGAGTTCATCTTTTTCCCGCATCCTGGGCGAAAGCGCAATCCAGCCAACCCTCTCGCCCGGCAGGGACAGATTCTTTGAAAGCGAGCTTATCGAAACGGCGTATGGATAAATGGCAAGCGCGGAAGGAACAGCCGTGCCGTCATAGGTCAGGAATCTATAAGGCTCATCAGCGCAAAGCCAGATTGGATGGCCGTATTCCTGGCTCTTGTTTTCCAGCAGGTTGGCAATCGCTGCCAAATCTTTTTTGTTGTAGATCGCTCCCGTTGGGTTATGTGGGGAATTGATCAGTACAACCCTGCTTTTTTCATCAATAGCCTGCTCAAGCGCGCCAAGGTCCGGCGCAAAGGTTTCTGGATTTGAAGGCACGGGTTTGAGCTTTCCCTGGTGATTCTCGCAATAGAAGCCATATTCAACAAAATACGGAGCAAAGGTCAAAACTTCATCCCCGGGATTGAGAACGGCCCTCAAAAACGCATTGAGGCCACCCGCGGCTCCGCAAGTCAAAATGACACAGGAAGCATCCAGCGTGATGCCCTGCTGCCTTGAAAGATGCTGGGCAAGCTTTTGCCTTAATGCCGGAAAGCCGCCATTTGGCATATAGCCAAAGGCAAACGGTTCGCCAGCATGCTCACAAAACTGCCTCAAACCTTCCGCAACAGCAGGAGGAGCCGGCAAATCCGGATTGCCGAGGCTGAAGTCACAAACATTTTCCGCCCCGTATTCTTCCTTGAGCTTTGCCCCTTCTTCAAACATTCGCCTTATCCATGAGGCATTCTCGAGGTATCCGGAAACACTTTTGCCTAGAATTGACATGGGGGCTCCTTATATGCTTGTAATATCGTGTGCGATGAATTATAGCTTACCTTCACGAGAATGCAAATACTCCGGAGATGACAATGTCCGCATGCAATCACTACATGAAATTGATTTTTTCGCTCCTCGCCATAATGTGCCTTGTTGCCTGCGCCGGCCAGGAAACCGAAACGCAGCAGCCGGAGGACATGATTATAAGCGTGGATTTTCTTGAAAGGCACCTCTGTTCCCGCGTTTCACCCGAAATCACTGTGGCCTATGCCCCAAAAGGCACAAAATTTTACGATGTGCGCCTTGTTGAGCAGGGTGAGACAGAGCGTTTCATGGGCGGTGGCTCCTGGCCGGAAGATGGCAGCGGCCTGATCCCCGAAGGCGCCCTTACCAGACATTACCAGGGCCCGTGCCCCCCAAAAAACAAGCGTACCGAATATGCTTTTATAATTGCGGCAATGGAAAAAGAAAATTCCCAGCCCCTGGCCGTGCGCCTTTATAAATTTGTTCCGGAAGACGATTAAAAAAAACTTGCCAATCACACGGGAAAGGCGTAAATGTATTTCTCGTGCCGAGATAGCTCAGTAGGTAGAGCGAGGGACTGAAAATCCCTGCGTGGGCAGTTCAATTCTGTCTCTCGGCACCACCTAAAAATTTCACAAAGTCCCGCGTTGTCACAAAAACGGCGCGGGATCTTGATTTTAGAGCATTGCACAATACAATTGGGCAATGCTCTAACGCGACTTTGCCTGCAAAGGCGCGCATGAGAATATCTCAAGGCAAATTTACTTTGCCGTTAAGAAATATCTCAATGCGAAAATGCTATAAGAAGCTTTTTGGCCAATTTTCAACACCCCTTTGATCTCGAAATATCCTTGAAGATAGCAAAACTTGCCGGTCTTTTTGCCGGCATCGAAAGCAGCCGGGAAAATTTTCTTAAAAAATACCAGCAAAGGAAACATAGATGGCCAGAAAACCAGGCAAATTTGGTTCTGATTGAAGAATATTCCAGACGTTGGGCTTTGTAATCATGAAAGTCAAATCCAGCCGCATTTTCCGTCCAGGAAATCGTTTCCTTGTTCCCTATCTGGCATTTTTAAGCGCATTCGCCCCCATATCGACGGATATGTACCTGCCTGCGCTGCCCTCCATGGCCGAAAATCTTGGCACAAGCAATGAGCTTGTAAGCGCAAGCATAAGCATGTTCATGCTGGTTTTCGCATTTTCCATGCTTGCCTGGGGATCCTTGAGCGATCGCTACGGCCGCAGGCCAGCGCTTTTTGCCGGAGCATTGATTTATATTATTTCAAGTGTGGGAATAGCATTTTGCAACTCAATCATGCCGCTGCTTTCCTGGCGCTGCGTCCAGGCAGTGGGCAGCGGCGCGGCCACCTCGCTTTCCATGGCAATAGTCAAGGATATAATGAAAGGCGACAGGATGGAAAAGGTCATCAGCCTGATGCAGGCGACTCTCATAATCGCCCCCCTGACGGCCCCTGTCCTGGGCGGCTGGGTGTTGGCCCTTGTAAGCTGGCGCGGCATATTCTGGTGTCTTGCGCTCTGCGGGCTGTTCGCCATGCTTGGGGTTTTCTGCCTTGCGGAGACGGCCCCCAAAAGCAGAACCGCCTCGATTGCCGCAACTTTTGCAAGAATGGGCGTGGTTTTGGGCAAAAAAGAATTTTTAAAGCCCTTGCTGTTGTTTTCCGCAATGTCAATGCCCTTTATGTCCTATCTGGCAACATCCTCTTTTATCTTTCAGGACGGTTTTGGCGTTTCGGCGCAGGCATACAGCCTGTTTTTCGCCTTCAATGCCTGTTCCTCGCTTATGGGGCCGCTATCCCATTTGTATTTGCTGCGGCATTTGCCCAGGAACACGGTAATTTGCGCCCATCTCGCGTTAATGAGCGCGGCGGGAATTATGCTGCTTGTCCTGGGCGGCAAGGGGCCCTGTTTTTTCGCCCTGCTCTTTGCGCCAATATGTTATTGCGGAAGCGCGCTCCGTCCACCCTCCACCATGCTGATGATGCAGTCAATAAAAGGGGACAACGGCATTGTCGCCTCGCTAATCAATTGCGGCGCCCTGCTTTTCGGCAGTCTTTCGATGTTCATCGCCTCGCTTGCAATCTGGCCCAATCCAATACTTGCGGTAGGCTGTATTGCCGCCACCGTTTCGGGAATATGCCTTGTCTTCTGGCTGAAAATCAAAAAAGACTATTGATATCGGGAAAAAGGAAGATTAACTGATGCCGGTTTCACTTGTTGCCATAAGCCTTGGGGCCGCGCTGGGGGCCATATCGCGCTGGCTGCTGGGGGAAGCCCTCAATTCCATCCATCCGGCAATTCCCATGGGTACGCTGGCCGCCAACCTGATTGGCGGATATATAATTGGCCTGGCCATGAGTTTTCTGGCAGTTATGCCTGAGCTTTCGCCAAATTGGAGGCTTTTTATCGTAACCGGTTTTTTGGGAGCCCTGACAACTTTTTCCACATTTTCCGCGGAAGTCGGCAAATTGATTCAGCAGGAGCGTTACTGGCTGGCGGCAATCGAAACCGCATTGCATGTCTGCGGTTCCGTTGCCATGTTTTTCCTTGGTATCGGCACATTCGTGCTGTTCAAGGCCATTTTCACGCGTGGCTGTTAGCTTCGCATTCTGGAACAAGACGGCACTATTCCAGGGCCTGTTTCCAATGCGCAATTATACGCGCTCATGGCGGCTTCCATAAAATCCCTTGAAGCCGAATAGCCGCCGACCTTTCCAAGGGCATATTTCAAAGCGTAAAGACCGGCCAGAACATCGGACCAGTCAACCCAACCCATGTGTCCCAGACGCACCAGGCGCCCTTTAAGGTCATCCTGGCCGCCAGCCATGCAAACGCCATATTCAGTTTCGGCAATTTCCAGAAGCTTTACGCCATCTACACCTTCTGGCAACATAATCGACGTAAGTCCCCAGGCGAAATTTTCCGGCGCGAAAAGTTCCAGCCCCAGGGCTTTGGCGCCCTGTCTGGCCAGCATTGTCAGGGCCCATTGCTTTGTATAAATCCTCTGCAAGCTTTCAGCCAATAATAAATCCATGCTGGCCTTGAGACCGAAAATCAGATTTACTGGCGTTGTAAAAAGCGTCTGGTTGGACTCGAGCTTCTTTCTTTCATCCGGAAGATTGAAATAAAAACACCCCGGCCTTATAGATTCGGCCTTCTTCCACGCCCCTGGCGACAGGGCAAGCAGGGAAAGGCCTGGTGGCAGCATCAGTCCTTTTTGCGAGCCTGTAAGCAGGCAATCCAGGCCAAGCTCATCCATTGGCAATGGCGAAATGCCGACAGCCGAAACTCCGTCCACAATCAACAGCGCGTTGCGCCCTTTTGTTCTCCGGGCGATTTCGTCCACAGGATGAAGAATTCCGGTGGAAGTTTCGCACGACTGGACAAGAATGCCGGCAATAGAGGAATCTTCATTAATAATTGCGGCCACCCTGCCAGGATCGACAGCCCTGCCAAAGGGCACAGGCAGGCAAACGACTGTCAAACCACGGGATTCCGCTATTTTTCGCCACCGTTCGCCAAATTTTCCCCCTTCAACGACAAGAACCTTTTCGCCGGGCGCAAAAAGTGAATACACAGTGGCTGTCATTGCTCCTGTTCCGGAACAGGACAGCGGCAAAACAGGGCCGGAGGTGCCAAAAAGATCGCCCAGCTGCTCCTGCAGGGAGGCCATAAGCTTTTTGAAATCCTTTTTGCGGTGATGAATCATGTCGCGCGAAAGGGCAAGGCGAACTTCTTCCGGGAGTGGCGTGGGGCCGGGGGTAAGCAGGCGCAATTTGTTGAGCATGGCAGGATAATTGTTTGAATTGTTGAGGTGTTGCGGATGCAATGGGAAATACCCGGAAACAGGGCATTTTCATTTTGAAAATGCCCTGGCAGTTCCGGATTCGATATTGGGATGCCGGCTGGCAAAGCCTACATGGCGCAGAGCATGCTGATGTCCTCGCTGGAAAGCAGGCGATCAAGATCGAGCATGATCAAAAGCCGGTCGGCAAGCTGGCCGACACCGGAAATATAGTCGGATTCAACTCCGGCCACAACTGGCGGCGGCGGCCCGACTGTGCTTGCGGGAATACGCAGAACCTCCGAAACGGCATCCACCACAAAACCAACTATGATGGAATTGATTTCGATGACTATGATGCGCGTATCCTTGTCTTCCGGTCTTGGCGCCAGGCCAAAACGACGCCGCAGATCAATAATGGGAATGACCTTGCCGCGCAGATTGATGACTCCTTCCACAAAATCGGGAGAACGGGGCACCTTTGTTATTTCCATGGTGCGAATGATTTCCTGCACCTTGAGAATATTTACCCCGAATTCTTCTTCACCAATGCTGAAGGTCACCAGCTGCAGAAGCTCGTCATCCTGTTTTTTCTGACTGGAATCCATTGCCATTGGGCGCTCCATTGTGAATTGAGCGGGTGATGATGTGCCGCATTTTGCCGGATATTTGCCCGGCAGGACGGCAGACGCAAATTTCAAGAATTGGACGACAATCAATAACCCATAATTTGCCCCCCGTCCATAGTGTCGCGTCAAGCAACAATAGGCGTACTCCCGAAAGGGATTGCGCGCCGCCAAAGGCGGCGTGAGCAAGGAAGAGACCCGAAGGGCGGCCGCAAGCCGTTTCTGTCAGCCAGCTTCGCTGGCATACAGAAATCGGCAGAAACGCAAAACCACGTTTTTCGACTTGCGATCTTCTGGCTTTTACGACAATAAAGCCGGGAAAATTCAAGCCAGGGCACTGATTTGCCCCAAAAAAACGTACCCCAAGGAAACAATTGCTAGCCAGGTTTTTTGCCAAAAGCCTTTTTTGCGGAATCAAAAAGGCTGTCGGAACCGTAAATATCCCGTAACACCAATGGTTTCAGCGAATCCGGGCCTTGTGGAAACAGGGCTGTCAGGGGAATGCTCTTGCTGCCGAGCATTTCCAGCAATTTTTCCGCATAGGGATTGGGGTCTGTAAGATCCACCCGCATAAGCACAGGATTGTATCGGGACGACAGCGCGGCCAGGTTTTTTGCGGTTAGCGCGCTTGCCTCCACAAACTTGCAATTCGGGCACCAGTCGGCTGTAAATTCCACCAACATTGGTTTGCTGCCCAGGTCTGCCATAAATTTTTTTACCGTAAAAGCCTGCCAGGCGGGAGTTTTTTCCGCAGGCGCGAGAATCCAGAAAAAAGACGCGCAAATAAAGCCAACAAACAATATTCCGCAAATTCTCCTGCGCAGGACAGGAGCATCATAGCCGCAAAATTTTCCCCAGAGCCACGCGCAGATCGCGCAGGCCAGCAAGGCGCAAAGAGCCTTGAAATGCAGGGCAACAGGAAGAATTGAAAGCAAATAGAGGGCAGTGCCAAGCAGCATGAAACCGAGAACCTGCTCAAAAACCAGCATCCAGGCGCCTGGACGGGGCAAAATATTGGCCATTTTGGGATCAACGCAGATGACCAGGTAAGGCAGGGACATTCCAAGGCCAACAGCCCAAAAGACAACCATAAGAACCGGCAGCGGCTGGGTGAATGCCCAGGCCAGAACACCGCCAAGCAGGGGGCCGGAACATGGTGTGGCCAAAAAAGTCGAGACCAGGCCAGTAAGGTAGGAACACAGGCGGGGATTGCTGTTTTTGGCATCAAGGCGCAAATCCATGGCGGGCAAATGAAAAACGCCGAGCATTGAAAGGCCCATCAAAAACACAAGCAGCAGCATGCAGAGCAGAAAGGCGTGGCTCTGGTATAGCTGGCCC
>VSMX01000059.1:10895-13143 GCA_009773975.1 Desulfovibrio sp.
CACATCAGATCAAAAACCCCGAACACAAGGGCCAGGATTGTAAAAAGCGTCATGATCCCGGCTGCAAAGCACAGATTATGTTCCCTGAGATTGTGAACCTTTTGCCTGTCGCTAACCCCGGCCATCAATAAAAGGCCGCTGATCTTGAATGTCAGGACAGGCAGGACGCAGGGCATGGCATTGAGCAAAAGGCCGGCCAGCAGGCCCAGAAGCAGGGCTTTCCCGAGGCCATAAACTTCGAGCGCGGCCCCTATGTATTGAGGGGAAAGATCAAGGTCGAAAGCGTCAAGCTCGGGAATGGGCTGCGGCTTTTTTTTATCACGCGCAGGTCCTGCCCTTGCCGCGCCTTGCTCCGCTTCCGCGCCAATTGGGGGCGGAGGAGCCCCTTCCTCAAGACTTCCCGCGCCCTGCGCATCGCTGGCCGCAGTTTTCATCTGGGCCATGGCCTGCTGGCCCATGCTTTTAAAAGTAGCCAGATCGAGGTGTTGCGGTTTTGCGGGCACCTTTCCCGAAAATGATTTCTTGAGCGGCACACAATTGCGGTTTGAACAAAGCAGCATGGAAAGCTCGGCTTCCCACCTTTTGCCGGCCGCGTCTTTGGGAAGCATGGCAAAAAGGGTTACATCCCCTTGCCAGGTATATACGGTAGCGTCCGGGTCGTAGATATCCCGCTGCATGAATCCGGCTGGGTACCACACTGGCATGGAGCCGAGGCCTGCAACCTCGAATTCCAGGCTGGTGGGTCTGCCCGCATCACCAGGGGTATGGGCATAGGCATGATAGTCCGCTGGAATTGTCCAGGTTATCGAGGCCAATATATCGGCCTCATCCGCGGCGAATTCCACAACAGGATGAATTTCCGCCGCAGACAGGGGCCTGCAGCAGAAAAACATGGCGAAAACCGCAAAAGATAGGACTCTGATTATGGGCATGGCCTTATTATGCCGCAAAAAATTGTGGAATGCACCATTTTGCATGGGGAGCCGAATATCAGTTCCGCTTTGTCTTGTCATGCTCTATGCGGGCAAAGGCATTGTGGCCATGAATGGATTCCAGGCTTTCGACCTCCGCGCTGAACCAGAGCACGCGCGGATGCTCCAGAAGTCTGGCGCTGACATTGCGGGCTACATCTTCAACAAACATGGGATTTGAGAAGGCTTTTTCCGTAACCATTTTCTCATCCTCCCGCTTGAGAAGGGAATAGACCGCGGATGAAGCCGAAACTTCCGAGATTTCGATAAATTCCTCAATCCAGAAAAGGCCGTCAATTCCCATCTCCAGACTGACTGTCGCTCTCTGGCTATGGGCACCGACACTGCTGATTGCCATGGAACAGGGGCATACGGTCATTACTGGCGTTGCCGTCCGCAGGACGAGAGTCTGGCCATGTTCATCGAGTTTGCCTTCGATAACGCAGGCGCAGGCCACGCGGCCTGGCTTGCCCGTGGCTGGGGCGGCCTTGCGCACAAGAAAGGGAAAGGAAAACCGCGCAAAGGCGCAGGATGCAAGAAGATTGAGCCTGATATTTCCCAGCAGCCGCCGAAGGGATGTATGGGTGAGAACCTCGTCGAAATTGTCCAGGGCCTCCACAAGCCGGCTCATGTGGGTGCCTTTGAGGCTGGCGGGCAAATCAACCGCCAGGTCAACATCCGCTATGGTTGCCTGGCTGCCCTCCTGCCTGTCCTGCACAAGCAGCGGCATCTTGATGCCCTTGATGCCGGCGCGGTTTATGGGCAGCGCAATTCCAGGTTGTTCCATCTGCACATCAACAAGAGGAATGAACGGGGGCCTTGCAGACATCAGGAAACATCCTTGCCGCCGGGGGCCGGCGTAAAAGTGCCGTGCTTCACGCCCTTGCAGGAGACGAGCTTTTGCGCAAGTTTCCCAACCCGGACACATTCGCCTTTAAGTACAAGAACCTCAAGGCAGTTATCATGATCAAGATGAAGGTGCATGGTTGTAATGATAAGGTCATGATCCTCATGCTGGATGTTCATGATTTTTCTTGCAAGATCGTGACGATGATGATCGTAAACCAATGTAAGGGTGCCATAACGCATGCCGGTTTCATTTTGCCAGTCTTCTTCCAGAATCGCCTTGCGAATCAGGTCCCTGAGAGCCTCCGAACGCGAACCGTAACCTTTCTGGCTGCAAAGCGCGTCAAAAGAATCGAGCAGGCCTTCCTCGATTGACACGCCGAAACGGGCAAGCTTGCCCCCCTTCGTTTCGCTATCCATTAATTTTATAT
>VSMX01000006.1:0-2105 GCA_009773975.1 Desulfovibrio sp.
CCCTGGGACAATGCGCAAAGTGGCAGAGGCATTATCCCAAGAATGAACTGTCCGCATGAAATTAGCCCGGAAAAGCTCCGGCAGGTCGAAAAAAGAAGGGCCGGAACCCGCAAGGATTCCGGCCGCAAGACAAAATGATTATTTCTTTGGTTCCCAGGGTTGCTTGCCCATGGCTTTCAGATAATTGTTGATGGTATCCTTGCCGCCAACCTGATCGGCCATTTCGGGCCAGACCTTTTCCAGGGCGGCTTTTTTCCACTCGTCCTCGTCTTCAAGCTGGTCAACCACAAGTCCTGCTGCAATCAGGGCGTCCTTGGCCGCCTGGGCTTCTTCCTTCTGGTACTGCAGCACCTGCTCCTGGGCATAAATGCCGCCCTTGACCATGATTGCCTGGAGTTCGGGCTTCATTTTCTTGTAAACGCGCTCGCTCATGACCAGAGGCTGGAGCTGGTAGGTGTAATGAACCTCGGTGAGGTATTTCTGCTTGGCTTCGTTGAACTTCATGGCCTTGAAGCCGATGTAGCCGTAGCATTGGCCGTCAACAACGCCCTGCTGCAGGGCTGTGAAGGTCTCGGCCCAGGATATCGGGGTGGGGCTGCCGCCAAAAGCCTTGTAGGAGGCGATCAACACAGGGCTTTGCGGCACGCGGAACTTCAGGTCCTTCATGTCCGACATCTTTTTGATGGGATGCTTGGAATTGGAAATGAAGCGAAAGTCGGTATAGGTCCAGCAGAGAATTCTGAAGCCGGCCTTGAGGGCGAAGCTCTGCAGCAGATCCGCGGCCTTGCCGTTTGTGCCCGCTACGACTTCGTCAAGGTTATCCCAAAGATAGGGGAGATTAAGAATGCCGAGACGCTTTTCAAAAGGCACCAGGTTCGCAATGCCGCCCACTGCGAAAGGCAGAGTGCCTTTTTGCACATTGCGGAAGGCTTCGGATTCGTCGCCCAGCTGGCCGCCATAAAACAATTCAATCTTGACCGCCCCCTTGGTCGCGTCTTCAACATATTTTTTGAACGCGCGCGCGGCCACAGCCTGTTCGGAATCTTCGGGATCGCCCACGGCAACCTTGAAGTTTTCGGCCGCAAATGTTTGCGCGCTCAAAAGAAAAATGAACGCCAATGTCAGGGTTAGAAGTTTCTTCATGCTCTTTGAACCCTCCTGCAATGATGTTATGAAACCAAGTACATGGATTGAGGCTAGCATTTTTTTTCACATTCTTCAAGCAATCAATCCGAAATCACCATCTTGATTTTGCGCCGATTCTACTTCCGGGCATTCAGCTCTAGCAGTTTCTCCAGGCTTGCATTGGCGTCGCCCAGCATGAGGATTGCCCGCGTATCCGAATAAAGCGGATTGTCCACTCCGGCATAACCCGGCTTTTCATCAAAGTTGCAAATGATGATGTTTTTCGCGGCATCAACATCAAGTATGGGCATTCCGTAAATCGGCGTTCCCTCTGCCGTATTGGCAGCCGGATTGATGACGTCATTCGCGCCGACAACAATGGCCAGGTCCGCGTCCTTGAACATGGGATTCACCTTGTCCATCTCGAGCATGTGTTCGTAATCGACATCAGCTTCGGCAAGCAGCACATTCATGTGCCCGGGCATACGGCCTGCCACCGGGTGAATGGCGTAATCGACCGTGGCTCCGTTGGCCTCAAGTGCGTCCGCAAGTTCCTTGACCTTGTGTTGGGCCTGGGCGAGAGCCATGCCATAACCGGGCACAATAATAACCTTTTTGGCATTTTTCAGTATGCCGCATACATCCTTGCCGGATTTTTGGCTTTCCGCGGGGCAGGATTCGCCTTCTTCGGCCGCTTCCGCGCGCAAGGCCATGGAGGCCAGTTCGTCAACTGTCTGCCTGGCGTCCCCAAGTTTCATGATTACGCCGGGCTTTGTGTAGAGCGGATTGTCCACGCCGGCATAGCCGGGCTTTTCATCAAAGTTGCAAATGATGATGTTTTTCGCATTGTCCACGTCAAGAATGGGCATGCCATAAATCGGCGTTCCCTCTGCCGTGTTGGCTGCCGGGTTGATGACGTCGTTCGCGCCCACGACAATGGCCAGATCCGCCTCCTTGAACATGGGATTGACCTTGTCCAT
>VSMX01000006.1:2205-26685 GCA_009773975.1 Desulfovibrio sp.
ACCACGTCGTTCGCGCCGATGATGATGGCCAGATCCGCATCCTTGAACATGGGATTGACCTTGTCCATTTCGAGCATATGCTCATAATCCACATTGGCTTCTGCAAGCAGCACATTCATGTGCCCGGGCATGCGGCCCGCGACAGGATGGATGGCGTAATCGACCTTTGCGCCGTTTTTCTCCAGTGTGTCAGCAAGGTTTTTGACCTGATGCTGGGCCTGGGCCAGGGCCATGCCGTAGCCAGGCACGATAATGACGTTTTTGGCGTTTTTGAGAACCCTTGCCAGACGTTCGTCCCTGTTTTCCGCAGGCGCCGCGCTTTTGGCCGCAATCTGGGCATTTGCCTTTGCCATAGCGGGTGCTGCTCCGGGCTTTTTGGTGGATGTTGTCGATTCACCAAGCAGGATGGGCATGAGCCTGCGGTTCATGGCCTTGCACATTACGCGGGTGAGCATATAGCCTGCCGAGCCGATAATGCCGCCAACAGCGATCAGCAACGGGTCGGAGACCGCGAAGCCGGCAATGGCGCACGAAATGCCGCCCATGGAGTTGAGCAGGGAAATCGTGATTGGCATGTCCGCGCCGCCAACGCGCATGGTGAAGACAATGCCGAAAAGCGTGCCGGTAATGAACATCAGCCCGATCATCAGCAAGGGCAGGAAAGTCGGCGCAATGTTATATACTACAAGCGAAAGCAGCATGACTCCCAGCAGAATGTTCACAACGGTGCTGTGCCTGGGAAGCACAATGGGCTTTTGGGGAAGCAGGCGATGCAGTTTGCCCGCGGCCACAAAGGAGCCGGCAATTGTCGTCATGCCCGAACACAGGGCAAGGCAGGCGTCAATGCGGTGAAAGGCCGATTCCGGCCCCACATCGACAAGCATGATCAGGCCGAGGATGGCTGCCGCGCCGCCGCCAAAGCCATGCAGAAAGGCCACAAGTTGCGGCATCTGGATCATCTTGACCTTGTTGGACAGGAAAAGACCGAAAGCCATGCCAATGGCAATGGCAATCCAGAGTTGCAGGGAGCCAAAAGAATTGTCCCGCAGCATGGTGATGATGATGGCCAGGGCCATGGCCGCCGCGCAGATGATGTTGCCCGTGGGAGCCTTCCTGACATTGCTCATCAGGTGCAGCCCATATAGAATGGCAATTGCCAGGATTGCCGCGATAATACTGTATAAAACGCCCATCGGCTATTCCCCTGTCTGCCGCCTAGCGCTTTTTGCCGGCGATCATTTTCAGCATTTTATTGGTTATGTCGAAGCCGCCAAATACGTTGGTGATTGCCAGCGCAATGCCAAGACCGCCCAAAAATGCGCCGAATGTGGTTGTTGCAAGATGGGTTGCGGTAAGAACGCCGAGAATGATTACCCCGTCAAGGGCATTCATGCTTGACATAAGCGGCGTGTGCAGGAGGCTGGGAATATGGGTGAGGATTTTGTAACCAACGACAAGCGAGACAATAAAGACAATGATGAGAACAAAGGTAGTCAAGAAAAACCCTCCTGATACCGAAAGGACGCGCCAGAAGGCGCGCCCTGTTTATTTTTTACAGGCCCGCTTCCTTTGCGCCAGCGTGGACAATTTCCTTGTTGATTGTCGTAAGCGACGAGGCAACGATCGGGTCGTTGCGGTCAAGCACAATCTTGCCGTCCTTTGAAAGATAGGCAAGCAGATTGTAGATGTTGTTGGCGAACATCCAGGTGGAGCTGGTGGGCATCATACCGGGGATGTTCTTCACGCCGCTGATGGTTACGCCATCGACGACAATTTCTTCGCCGGGTTTGGTCAGCGCGCAGTTGCCGCCCTGGTCGATAGCGATATCGATAATGACAGAGCCGGGTGCCATGGACTTGACCATTTCCTCGGTGATCAGCACAGGAGCCTGCTTGCCTGGAATGAGGGCAGTCAGGATAATAATGTCGGCATCCTTGACCACGGGTTTGATGGCCTCGATTTCTTTCTTCAGCCATTCTTCCGGCAGCCGTTGGGCATAGCCGCCTTCGCCAATTGCAACTTCTGGCGGCACGCCTGTATCGACGGATTTGGCGCCAAGGCTTCTGGCCTGTTCTGCCGCATCCGGGCGAATATCAATGGCGGTAACAACAGCGCCAAGGCGTTTGGCTGTGGCGACGGCCTGCAGGCCGGCAACGCCCGTGCCAATAACCACAACCTTGGCAGGCTGAATGACGCCTACGGCGGTGCCGACCATGGGCATGAACTTGGACAGGGTATTGGCGGCCATCAAAACGCCTTTGTAACCGGCAACCGTTGACATGGAGGTCAGGGCGTCCATGCTCTGGGCGCGGGAAATGCGCGGAATGCCGTCCAGCGTGAGGCTGATGCAGCCCGTGTCGCGCAGCTTCTTCATGGCTTCCCGGTTGACCGGAGCAGCGGGATGCAGGAAAGTGATCAGATACTGGCCATCGCGCAGCATGTCGCTTTCATGCTTGTTGGCTTCCTTGTTGAAAAGGGGTTCCTTGACCTTGAGGATAACATCGGCTTTTTCGAATACAGGTTCTTCGCCATCAACCAGAATGGCGCCGGATGCCTTGTATTCATCATCGGAGAAAAACGCGCCTTTGCCGGCGCCCTTCTGCACATAAACGGTCGCGCCTTCATCCACCATCTTCTTGACGGTTTCCGGGGTGGACGAGACGCGGTTCTCGCCCGGCATGATTTCCTTGGGCACGCCGATGGTCATTCCTGAAAATTTCATGATAAGACTCCTTGAAGTGAAATTGTTTGAAAATCGCAAAAAAATTTTATTCAGCCTGAAAGTGCGCCCGGGCCGGCTCCGCGCAAGGCCCATAACCCATGCGCGGAGCCTCGTTCAGGGCCGGCGATGTTCAGGCTTTGACCACCTTGAATGCATTATCAAGAGCCTTGAGGATTTCATCCAGTTCGGCAGTTGTGGTGATAAGCGCAGGCGCAAGGCAAAGGGTATTGTTGAATTCCCTGAAGCAGCGGCTGGTCTTGCCAATGATGACGCCCTGCTTCATGCATTCGGCGACAACCTGGCCGGCAACGCCTTCCGTAACGGGTTCCTTCGTGGCCCGGTCCTTGACCAGCTCGAGGCCGCAGAACAGGCCCTTGCCGCGCACATCGCCAATTATCTCGTATTTCTTTTCCAGATCTTTCAGGCCATTCATCAGGTAATCGCCCATCTTGACCACGTTACCCAGCACGTCGTGCTCTTCCATGTAGTGCAGGTTGGCCAGACCGGCGGCGGGACCGGCCGTGCAGCCGCCAAAGGTGGAAATGTCGCGGAAGTAGCTGTCGCGATCGCAGGGATCGGCAATGAAGTCCTGGAAGACTTCTTCTGTTGTAACCGTGCAGGAAATAGCCGCATAGCCGGCAGCCACGCCCTTGGCCATGGTTACGATGTCGGGCTTGACATTGAAATGCTGGTAGCCAAACCATTTGCCGGTACGGCCAAGACCGCAGACCACTTCGTCGATTATGAGAAGCAGGCCGTATTTCTTGCAGATCTCGCTCATGGTTTCATAGTAGCCGTCAGGAGGAACGATTACGCCGCCGCCAGCGGTAATCGGTTCGACAATCACAGCGCCAACCGTGTCCGGATCTTCCTTCTGGATGACCTTTTCCATTTCCTGTGCAAATTTTTCGCCCAGATTGGCCGTGCCTGCCGGATAAGGCGAACGGTAAACGGAGCAGGCAGGAAATTCCACAAAACCAGGAGTATATGGCCCGTACTGCATCTTGCGCTCTTCCTGGCCGCAGGCCGAAAGAGTGGTGATGGTTGTGCCATGATAATCCCTGTTGCGGAAGAGAATTTTGCCCTTCTTGCCATTGTGCTTCAGCTGGGAAATCTGTCGCACGATCTTGAAGGCCTTTTCGTTGGCTTCCGAGCCGGAATTGGAAAGATATACCCTGGACATGCCGGGCATTTTTTCAATCAGCTTCTTTGAGAAGCGAATTGTCGGAATATTGCCGAAGCCATTGGCAAAATAGCAAAGCTCCATCAGCTGGTCGCCAACAGCTTTTGCCAGCACTTCGTTTGCATAGCCCAGATTTACTGTCCACACACCACCGGAAACGGCGTCGAGATATTCCTTGCCATTGACATCCCAAACACGCATCCCTTTGCCCTTGACAAAAATGGTGGGATCGGATTTTTCAAAAATCTTGTGCTGGGTAAGATGGTGCCATACATATTTTTTGTCGTCAGCCACCAGTTCGGCGGCGTTGAAAGACTGGGCCATGATTTCCTCCAGAACCCATTTTTTATTGTGAAGTCTGAACAGTGCGGAGATTGCTGCGCGCGGCAATCGATCCGCCCCATGTTTTCCCTTAAGCCGGCTATGGCAGAGGAAGTAGCCGGTTTAAGAAACGATGTTTGGTATTCTTGGATATTGTAGCAATGCTTGTGCCAATATGTAACATTCATAATTATCTTTTTATTACAACTGCTTATCATTGGTAGGTTCAATGCGGACACCAAAAACAAGTTATTTTCAACTCGAATTTTTGCAAATATAACTGCAATGTGATTTTATATAGACTTATAATGTAAATTTGAATTGATTGGGCTTTTTATCACAAGATTGCATTTCACAAAAATATCAGCATAAACTGCTTTTATTGGAGGTGAAACAATGGCCATGATCCAGGATGTTTTAAGCGGACGCACGGAATACAAGTGCAGTCGATTGCGCGGAGCCAAAATCGCAGCGACTGTATGCCAATATTGCGCGGTGGGCTGTTCGCAGCTGGCTTTTCTCAAGGAAGGGGAGCTTGTCGATATCGAAGGCGACCCGAGAAGTCCCGTCAATGAAGGGCGGCAATGCCCCAAGGGCGCGACGATCTATGCACTGAATGACAACCCCTACCGGGTAACGCAGCCCCTGTACAGGGCTCCTGGCGCATCAACATGGCAGGAAGTAAGCCTGGAATGGATGGTAGGGGCAGTTGCCAAAAGGGTATGGGAATCCCGCGAGAAGGGTTTTTCCGAAAAAGCCGCGAATGGCGTGGTTGCCAATGCTGTTACCAACTTTGGCTTTGTGGGCGGTTCGGCCAATGACAATGAGGAATGTTATCTTTTTCGCAAGCTGATGACTGGCGGCCTTGGCGTTTTGCCGGTTGAAAACACGGCCCGCTATTGCCATTCCACAACAGTAGCCGCCCTGTCGCCAACATTTGGCTTTGGCGCCTGCACCAATCCGCCCCGTGATCTTGTCAACAGCGATTGCATTATCATCATGGGGTCAAACATGGCCGAAGCGCATCCTGTTGCCTTTTACTGGCCAATGCAGGCCAGGAAAAAGGGCGCCATAACCTGCCATATCGATCCGCGTTTCACACGAACCAGCGCGGCCTGCGATCATCATGTGCATATTCGGCCCGCAACCGATGTCGCCTTCATAAACGCTGTAATTCGCTACATTCTGGAACATGATCTCTGGTTCCATGAATATGTGCTGCATTATACCAATGCCGCAACCCTGATAAATCCCGGTTTTTCCTTCAACCAGGAAACAGGCTTGTTCAATGGCTGGGACGAAGCCAAAAATGCCTATGCGGATGAAACGGATTCCTGGGAATACCAGTATGAGATCAATCCCGATGGCAGTTATGGCCAGCCAAAAACTGACCCAACGATGCAAAATCCGCATTGTGTCTTGCAGCTTCTGAAAAAGCAGGTCGAAAAATACACCCCCGAAGCTGCAGCGCAAATTTGCGGCTGCAGGCCAACCGATGTGATAAAAGTTGCGGAACTGATGGCCCGCAATTCGGGCAGGGAAAAAACAACGGCTTTCTGTTATGCAACAGGCTTTACCCAGCATGCTTCCGGCGCGCAGATTATTCGTTCCATCGCCATCCTTCAGTTGCTTCTAGGCAATATAGGCCGCCCTGGCGGCGGAGTGCTGGCCTTGCGCGGCCATTCAAATGTTCAGGGCGCAACGGACATCCCCACGCTGTTCAATGCCCTGCCAAATTATATTCCCATGCCAAAGGCTGTGCCCGAAAACGCGAGCCTTGACGAATATCTGGCAAACGGACACGGTTTTGATGCCGCGCGCGACAAAAGAAGGGGCATGTGGCAGCTTGAAACGAGCCGGGGGGCCTGGGCGTCCCTGCCAAAATACATGGTCAGCCTGCTTCGGGCCTGGTATGGATAAGAAGCGACAAAAGAAAATGAATTCGGCTATCAGTGGCTGCCAAAACTGGTGGGCGACGAATCCTTCACCATCACCATTGATCGCGCCGCGCACGGAGAAGTGGACGGCCTGCTGGTTTTTGGCCAGAACATAGCCGTTACCAATCCCAATACAGGTTTGAGCAGGGAGGCCATTCGCAAGCTTGAATGGCTTGTGGTTTGTGATCTTTTTGAAACAGAGACAGCTTCCGCCTGGTATGCCGATCCCACAGCGCCGGATTCGATTAAAGATTGCCAGACAGAGGTTTTTTTGCTGCCTTCGGCTACATCCCTGGAATGTGACGGTTCGGTTACAAATACCGAACGCCTGATGCAATGGCACGAGCGCGCGAAAAAATCACCCGGCAATTGCCGTTCGGCAGGCTGGTGGATTTACCAGCTTGGCAAAAAATTCAAGGAATTTGCAGCCGCATCCGGCCTTGAAAGGGATGCCGGACTGCGCGCCCTGACCTGGGATTACGACCTGGTTTCACAAAATGAGGCAGGACTGCCGCCTGTAGCCGGTGATGTGGATATGGACAAGGTGGCCCTGGAAATGAATGGCTTTCACGTCGCGACAGGCAAGCCCTGTTCTGGCAGCGCAAATCTTGCCGATGACGGCTCCACGGCTTGCGGCTGCCGTCTGCTTTCCGGCTTTATTGCCGATAATGGCGAAAACAGGATGAAAAACCTGCAGGGCGGCGTTGTCGAACACGCCCTTGACCCGCGCTACCGCTATGCATGGCCGATGAATAGCCGCATCCTGTACAATCGTTGCTCGGCAGATCCGGAAGGGCGCCCCTGGTCCGAAAAAAAGAAGCTGGTCTGGTGGGACGGGATTGAAGAGATCTGGAAAGGTTTTGATATTCCGCAGTTCGACAGGAAAAAAAGCCCGGATTATCGTCCACAGCCTGGCGCGACAGGAGATGCGGCCCTTGGCGGGGCTGACCCTTTTACCGTTCATTCGGACGGAAAGGCCTGGATATTTGTGCCATACGGCCTGAATGACGGTCCTTTCCCTGTCCATTACGAACCTGTTGAATCCCCTTGCAAAAACCTGCTTTTCAGTCGCCAGCATACGCCGGGGGTTATCATAATCGAAGATCCCAAAAATCCCATCGCGCCTTCCGGCAGCGCCGAATACCCCACTGCCATGACCACCTATCACATGGTCGAGCATTGGCTGTCTGGCTCGATGACCAGGCATATTCCCTGGCTTTGCGCCCTGCAGCCCGAAAGTTTTCTGGAAATCTCGCCAGAAATGGCCAAAGCCTGCGGAATCGCGCCCGGAGCCTGGGTGTCGGTAAAAAGCGCCCGCGCGAATTTGCAGATGCGCGCCCTGGTTACGCCTCGTTTGCGCACCGGCAAGATCATGGATCGCAATATCGGCATTGTCGGCAGTTTCGTCAATTCAGGCTACAAGGGTGTTGTTTGCGATCCTGTAACCAACGATCTTTCGCCGGCCCTGATGTCGCCGGAAGGCCTGATTCCGGCTTCCAAGGGTTTTGCTGTCCATATATCGGCCGGATCTGCGGCAAGGGCGGAAAAATTCCGCTGCAAGGCTGTAAAATATCCGGAAGCCATGCAAAAGGCTGTGCCCGCGACGCCATGGGCCGCCCAGCCGGAAGGCAGAAGCTATGCAAGGGAGGAGGAAAATCAATGAAGTGTAATTCCCATGATCCGAAAAATATATTTGATTTGCAAAACAGGGAATATCCGGAGGACAATCCGGAACCGAACGGCAAAATGGATCCTCTTTACGCGCTTTTTGAAAGATATCCCGCAAGAGAGGCCGTTCAGGAAATGGCTTTTTTTACAGACACATCCATCTGCATTGGCTGCAAGTCCTGCGAAGTCGCCTGCAAGCAGTGGAATCAGCTGCCAGTGCAGGAAATCCGCTGGTCTGGCAACAGCTATGACAATACATATAATCTTTCGGCGCTTAACTGGCGTCATGTGAAATTTGTGGAGCGTTTTCCCGCGCAAAATGAAATCGACAAGCCAGGGCCCCGGACCGTGCTCGAGATCCTGGCCGAACGCCCTGAAGGGCGCTGGCTGTTTTTGTCGGATCAATGCAAGCATTGCCGCCAGGCACCCTGCCATGAGGCGTGCCCCACGGGAGCCATAATGCGCAATGAATATGGCGGCATATATTATCAGACGGATATCTGCATGGGCTGCAATATGTGCGTGGCGGCCTGTCCTTTTGGCGTGCCGGAAGTCAGCCCTAAAAGCGGCCATTCAATGAAATGCATGCATTGCTACGACAGGCTGCGGGATGGCCTGACCCCGGCCTGCCAGCTGGCCTGCCCGACCGGGGCTATTGATTTTGGACCACGCGAGGAAATGCTGGCCAAAGCCAGGGCGCGTCTTGCCTGGCTGCTGGATAACGGCCACCCCGAGGCAAGGCTGTATGGAGCCACGGAATTCGAAGCCTACAGCGGACTCAATTCCTTCTATTTGCTGATGGACAGCCCCGATGTTTATGGCTTGCCAAACGAGCCTGTCCGTCCCCTTGTACACATGGCCGGGGATTATCTCAGAGGCATAGCAGTGCTTGTGCTTTGCGGCTGTGCCATAGCCGCCTGTTTTTAAGGGGGATTACAATGAGATCATCAGACGCGAAAAAATTCGATCCGCAAAATGCCCTGCACAAGGCCATGGGCTATTCGCCAGACAAAAAGGCGCCTGCCGGGCCATTCTGGGTGGAAGGGGAAAAATCTCCGTACCAGGTGCATGATATAACGCATTTTCCGGATTGGCGTAATATCATTGTCTGGGATGCCTACTTCAATAACATGACAGCCGGCTTGATGATCATTTCCGTGATTTGCTGGGCCTTTGGACCTGTCGTGTTTTCCAGGCTCATGCCTTTTGCCCTCACCCTGGCCCTGATTCTGGTCTGCGTGGATTTTGTCCTCCTGATTTGCGATCTTGGCGATTCCTGGCGTTTTTCACATTCCATGCGGGTTTTGCATTTTACATCGCCGCTTTCGGTTGGCGTCTGGGGCCTGGCCTGCTATGCCACCTGCCTGGGCATTGCCGTGGTGCTTTACTGGCTTGGCATTGCAAGTAATTCTGCAGGTATGCACGGCCTTTCCAGATTGCTTGTCCTTGTTGCAAGACCGTTCACCGTGCTTTCGTTCATCGGGGCTGTGGTTGTCATCTGCTACAAGGGTGTCGTCTTCAGCTGCACCTCCCAGCCTGGCGTCAAAAAGGCCCGCTGGCTCTCGCCGTTCATGGTGGCCGATGCCCTGCTTCTGGGGCTTGCCTCATATACCATCCTTGCTGTTTTCATTTTTGGCATGCGGGCCGGAATGTGGCTGATTTTGCCCCTCTATATCCTCCTTGTGGCCCGTTGCGTGTCTTTTGGGCTGATTTGGCTTGACGTGCGCGCCAGGGCCCGCAAGATTTACAGCAAGGCCGGCAATACAATTACCATGCTGGTTGTCTTGGCCTTTGGCGGCGCAGTTCCGGCCATTTGCGCCCTGCCAGGCGCATGGGGCCTCTTGCTTGCCGCGCTGCTTGTGCTTTTGTGCGGCATCTGGGAGCGCTACTGGCTGATTGGCCTTGCCAGGCATTGCTGAGAAATTATTGACATCAAACTATAATTCAGGAAAATCACAACTTGGAGACGTCCACGTTTTTTCAATAATCTCCGGCCAAACCCCGAAAGCCGGCGAACAACATCCGGATGCCCGAAAGCATTGGGAGCATTATGGAAAAATACTATTCAAAAACCTTGCGACATTTCAAACTTCGCACAGAATCCCTTGCGGACGATATTGGCGACAAAAAAGATTATTCCGTTCACAAGGGTGGCAGAAACTGGGAAAATTTCTACCGCGGCCGCTGGGGTCATGACAAGATTTCGCCTTCAACCCATGGCGTGAACTGCACAGGCTCCTGCCGCTGGAATGTCTACGTCAAGGACGGCATCATAGTCTGGGAAGCCCAGGACACGGATTATCCCACAATCCATCCCGATTTTCCCGATTATGAGCCAAGGGGCTGCCCGCGCGGCGCTTCCGCGTCCTGGTATGTATATAGTCCCTTGCGGGTGCGTTATCCCTATATACGCGGAGAACTGCTCGAATTGTGGCAGGCTGCGTTGAAGGAAAATGGCGATCCTGTGAAAGCCTGGGAATCCATAGTCAATGATCCGCAAAAAAGGGCCAGATACCAGCAGGCCCGCGGGCATGGCGGTTTTGTGCGCTTTTCCTGGGACGAGGCGGTAGAAATGATCTGCGCGTCCCTGATTCACACCATCAGGAAGCATGGACCGGACCGCATTTTCGGCTTTACGCCTCTGCCGGCCATGTCTATGGTCAGCTTCGCATCCGGTGCCAGGTTTTTTTCGCTTATCGGCGCGAGCATGGTCAGCTTTTATGACTGGTACTGCGATCTTCCTCCGGCCTCTCCTCAGATTTGGGGCGAGCAGACGGACGTTTGCGAAAGCGCGGACTGGTACAATGCCGGCTATATCATTTCCTGGGGCAGCAATTTGCCGCAAACCAGGACGCCCGATGCCCATTTTTATGTTGAATCTCGCTACCAGGGCACAAAAATTACCGCGATTTCGCCGGATTATGCCGATTTTACAAAATTTGCGGATACATGGCTGCCTGTAAAGGCAGGCACGGACGGGGCACTGGCCATGGCCATGACCCATGTTGTTCTGCGTGAATTTTTCATCGAGCGCAGTGTGCCCTATTTTGACTATTATGTCCGCCATTATACGGATTTGCCCTTCATGCTCATGCTGGAGGAGAAGAACGGCGTTCTGCTGCCAGGACGCTTTTTGCGGGCCACGGATATAGGTCTTGGCGGCAACAATCCGGAATGGAAAATCCTGCTTTATGACAAGAAGCGCAAGGGCTGCGCGGCGCCCATGGGTTCGATAGGCTCCCGCTATGGCGAGAAGGGCACCTGGAATCTTGAAATGCGGGACTGCTATGACGGCAAGGATATTGATCCGGCCCTGAGCATGGACGAGATTGAAAAACAGGAATGGCTGGAAGTCGAATTTCCCGAATTCGTATATGATTCCGCGCCCAAAATGCGCAAGGGGGCCGTGCCTGTCATCTATATGGAAATAGACGGCGAAAAGACGCCGGTAACCACTGTTTTTGATATTTTCGCGGCCAGCCTTGCGGTTGATCGCGGCCATGGTGGCGATGTCGCCCCAAATTACGAGGCTGAGGTTTACCCCACGCCTGCCTGGCAGGAAAAAATCACCGGCGTGGCTGCCGACGATGTTGTCCGTGTGGCCCGCGAGTTTGCGGAAAACGCGGAAACAACGCGCGGCCGTTCACTGATTATCATGGGCGCCGGCATCAATCACTGGTATAACAATGATGCCTGCTACAGGGCGATTATTTCCCTGACAAGCCTTTGCGGCTGCCAGGGCGTTGCCGGCGGTGGCTGGGCCCATTATGTGGGCCAGGAAAAGGTTCGTCCGCAGGCCGGCTGGGCAACGGTTGCGACAGGATCCGACTGGATGGGGCCCGCCCGCCGTTCCCAGGGCACAACTTTCTATTATTGGGCAACGGATTCCTGGCGGCACGAGCTTCTGGACATCAAGGCCATGAGCCCGGAACCAACGCGCGATGTGCTGCCGGCCCATCCTGCGGACTGCAATGCGATTGCGGCACGTCTTGGCTGGATGCCCTATTATCCGCAATTCAGGCAAAATCCGCTTGATATTTGCGATAATGCGGTCGAGGAGGGCGCAAGAACGGACGAGGAAATCATCGATTACGCAGTCCGCAACCTGAAGGACGGCAATATCGAGATGGCTATCGAGCATCCGGATGCGGAAGAAAACGTGCCCCGCGTGATGATGTTCTGGCGCGCCAATCCCCTCGGCTCAAATGTCAAGGGGCATGAATACATGCTCCGCTACCTGCTTGGCACAACCCATTCGTATTTGTCGGAAGAATCGGAGCGCAAGGTTATGGAATTCGATGCCGGCAAAGCCATGCCGCAAGGCAAGCTTGACCTTATGGTTACAGCCGAAATCCGGATGAACACATCATGCGTCTATTCCGATATTGTCCTGCCTTCCGCCCACTGGTATGAATACAATGACCTGTCCTCCACAGACATGCATCCCTTTATCCATCCTTTCACCCAGGCCGTGGATCCGCCATGGGAAGCAATGGACAACTGGTCCATGTTCGACCTGATTGCCAGGAAGTTTTCGCAAATGGCCGCAACCACGCTTGGAATACGCAAGGATATCGTGGCCACAGCGCTCGAGCATGACCAGCCAGGGGAGATAGCCCAGCCTTTTGGCGAGGTGAAAGACTGGTCAAAGGGCGAAATCGAAGCTGTGCCCGGCAAGACCATGTTCAACCTCAAGGTAATTGAGCGCAATTATGCCGATATGCACAAGATGTATTCGGCCCTTGGGCCCAATGTGGCCAGGCCTCGCGGCGTCGGCACCAAGGGGGTCAAATGGGATTGTGCGCGCGAATATGAAATTCTCAAGAAGATTTTGGGAGAAGTCGAGGAAGACGGCCTGACAAAAGGTATGCCCAGGCTTTCCTGCGGCAAGGATGCCTGTGAGGTTGTCCTGACACTTTCGCCAGAAACCAATGGCCCCGTTAGTGTGCGGTCCTGGGACGGCCTTGAGGAAAAAACCGGCCTGAAACTGAAAGATCTTTCCGAAAAGATTGAAGGCGAACACATTACATTCCAGTCTGTCACGGCCAGGCCGGCCATTGGCTTTACAGCGCCGGAATGGAGCGGCATTGAGGAAAACGGGCGAACATATACGCCGTTCCAGATCAATGTGCAGCGTCTTGTGCCTTTCAGGACGCTTACAGGCCGTCAGCATTTTTATGTTGACCATGCCTGGATGCGCGGCCTGGGCGAAGCCCTGCCTGTTTACAGGCCCCCGCTTGCCCTGGCCGAAATTGGCGAGGTGAGCGGCATACCCCGGAGCAAGAATGATCTGGTGCTCAACTTCCTTTCCGTGCATAGCAAATGGTCCATTCATTCTTCGTATTCGGATGTGCATATAATGCGCGTCCTTTCCAGGGGCGGCGGCGAAATCTGGCTGAATGACGAGGATGCGGCTTCTGTCGGCATCAGGGACAACGAATGGCTTGAATGTTACAATGTCAACGGCGTATTTGTCGGACGCGCCGTTGTTACCCATCGTCTGCCCAGGGGCAGGACCTTTATCCATCATGCGCAGGAACGATGCATCAACATGCCCATGTCCTCGATCAGCGGACACCGCGGCGGCACGCACAATTCGCTTACCCGCGCCATGGTCAAGCCCACCCAGATGATCGGCGGCTATGGCCAGCTCAGCTATTCATTCAACTATTACGGGCCGACTGGCTGCCAGCGCGATGAAATTGTCGTCATACGCAAAGCCGGGAAGGTGGTCTTCGATGAAAATTAAAGCCCAGATGGCCATGGTGATGAACCTGGACAAGTGCCTGGCCTGCCATACCTGCACCATTCCCTGCAAGAATGCCTGGACCACTCCCGCAGGGTCGGAATATATCTGGTTCAACAATGTGGAGACAAAGCCCGGCATCGGCTATCCGCGCCGTTGGGAAGACCAGGACAAATGGCACGGTGGCTGGGAGCTGAAGCACGGGCACCTCAAATTGAGGTCCGGTGGCAAGCTGCGGCGCTTCCTGTCCATTTTTGCCAATGGAGAAATGCCGGCAATCAGGGATTATTATGAACCCTGGAATTATAATTACAAATACCTGACAGATGCCCCGGCCCAGAAAAACCAGCCAGCGGCGGGGCCCAGATCGGCCATAACGGGCGAACCGATAAAGGTGGACTGGGGCCCGAACTGGGAAGATGATCTGGCCGGCGCCAGTGTGACCGGCCTTGAGGATGTGAACTTCAGGGGTCTGCAGGCCAGGACATATCTGCAGTACAAAAATGTTTTCATGTTTCATTTGCCGAGGATTTGCGAACATTGCCTGCACCCGGCCTGTGTGGCTTCGTGTCCTTCCGGCGCGCTTTACAAACGGGACGAAGATGGCATTGTTCTGGTTGACCAGAGCCGCTGCCGCAGCTGGCGGATGTGTGAAAGCGCCTGCCCGTATAAAAAGGTTTACCTCAACTGGAAAACCCATCGTTCGGAAAAGTGCATTTTCTGTTATCCGCGCATCGAGGCCGGCGAGCCGACCCTCTGCGCGCAAGCCTGTGCCGGGCGCATCCGCTATGTAGGCGTAATGCTCTATGATGCGGACAGGGTGCGCGAAATGGCCGGCTGCGCAAGTGAAACCGATATTTATGAAAATCATCTTGCCCTGTTCATGGATCCCCGTGATCCGGCAGTAGCGGAACAGGCCGCCAGGGATGGCATTCCCCGGCAATTTATTGATGCGGCCAGACGCTCCCCGATCCTGAAACTGGTCAGGGACTGGAAACTGGCTCTCCCCCTGCATCCCGAATTCCGCACCCTGCCCATGGTGTGGTATGTGCCGCCGCTTTCCCCGCTGGTGAAGAGCGGCATCACGAATGCGGAAAGCCTGGACAATATGCGCATCCCCCTAAAGTACCTGGCAAATCTTCTGGCGGCTGGCGATGAAAAACCTGTCAGGCGCGCCCTTGAAAGGTTGCTGGCCATGCGGGCATTCATAAGATCCGAAAGATTCGCCCAGAATAAAGCCAGTGGCCAGAGCGGCGACAAACTGGCTGGCCAGGATGACTTTGCGGCAAATACCTTGGCTGATCCCTCTGCAAGAGCCAGTGAGGAATCCATAAAAGCCCTGGAAGCGCAAGGTCTGGATCCTGAAACAGCGCGGGCAATGTATCGTATGCTTGCCCTGGCACGGCTGGAGGATCGTTTTGTCGTGCCGTCAACGCGCAGGGAACTGGCCGATAATGTTGACAAGCTAAAGGGTGAAGCCGGTTTTCCGGAGGCGATTTCATGAGCGAAGCCGAAAAAGCGGCCCTTATGCTTGTTTCCCGCTTGCTGGAATATCCGGATAAAGCCTGGTTTTCATCTCTTGCCGGAATTTGCGGGGAAGCCTCGCTTCTGCTTGAGCCAGCAGGCTATGAAACAGTCTCGGCTTTTTGCGGCAAGGTGATGGCACAAAGTGAACAGGTGGCCAGGGAAGATTATGTAAGGACTTTTGACCACGATCCCGCCGGCAGCCTTTATCTTTCCTGGCACAGATACGGCAACGACAGAAGCCAGGGCAAGGCCATGGCCGCGCTTAACGCCTTGTACAGGGCAGCTGGCTTTGAACCGATGAAGGGCTCATTGCCGGATTATTTGCCGCGCATGCTGGAATTTATGGCCGTTTGCGATGATTGGGCCGTTGAAACCATGCTGGATGGCTTTGGCCCGGAGTTTGAAAAATTGTCCAGGCATCTTTCGGAGCAGAAGAGTCCGTATGCCCCTCTTGCTGCCGTGGCCCTTGCGCCCCTGAAAAGGGATTATCCGCATCTTTTCAAGGCGCGCAACAAGCCTGACCCGACAATCAGGCCAATGGCCCATCCACAGGCAGAGGAAGCCTTGTTTGGGCAATATGGCTGCAGGCATTGAAATGCAAACATTTCAATGTCGAAGATCGCCAGTCAAAATGGAATAGCAGCCCGTAGGAGGGTTATATGCATGAATTTTTCTTTGGGGTTTATCCCTATCTCTGTCTGACAATTCTGGGGCTGGGTTTATTGTTTCGCTACCTGACGACCCCAGGGGAATGGAATGCGAGATCGAGTAATCTTTTTGCAAAAAAATCGCTTGTCACAGGTTCATATATCTTTCATTATGCAATAATACTGACATTTTTCGGACATTTTTTCGGGCTTTTGACTCCGGCCTGGGTCATGGGCGCATTGGGAGTTTCCTACAAGGCGCATCTGGCAGTGGCCGGAATATTCGGCAAAATTCTCGCGCCATGTGTCTTTGCCGGCCTTTTTATTCTTCTTTCGCGGCGCCTGGCTGTAAGGGATGTATGGGCCAGCACTGTTCCAATGGATCTGGTTGTGCTGTTGTTCATCATGTTCCAGTCCCTTACGGGCGGGTACCAGGATTATATGGGACGTTCGGACGTGCTTGAGGTAGTCGGCTCATGGGCGCGAGGCATTCTTGCCTGTTCGCCGGAGCCCGAGGTGCTGGCCGAAATGCCGTTATACATCAAGATTCACATCGTTTGCGGCCTGGCCATTTTCGCGTTGATACCTTTCAGCAGGCTGGTTCACTTCTTCAGCATTCCGCTTGCCTGGTTTGCGCGGCCGGCCATTGTTTACAGGAGGCGTTATGAAAATCTCTGATTTTGGAAAAAATTTCGATTTTCTTAACGAGAATCTGGCCTCGGCCAACTTTGCCATGGTCATGTCCACGGGCATCGTTTCCATTGCATTACATTTGCTTGGTTGCGAATGGGGCGCATGGATCTTGTTTTTGGTCAACATTGTCATGTTTGTCGCGCTCTGGATATTTTATATTATTAAATTGCTGCGCTGGCCCAAAAAGATGCTGGCTGATTTTTCTGATCATCTGGCTGGTCCGGGCTTTCTGACAATCGTGGCCGGCACGAATATCCTTGGCAGCCAGTTTGCGGTTCTTGCCGGCTGCCATGAGCTTGCGGAAGCGCTGTTCTGGCTTGGAACCAGTTGCTGGATCTTTATTCTCTGGGGTACATTCTATTTCATATTTACCAGGAATCCCAAGCCACCTGTTGCCAGGGGCATAAACGGCGCGTGGCTGGTAGCCACGGTCAGTACCCAGTCCATCGTTATTCTTGGCTCGACAATAGCCGCGAAGGTGGGCTGGAACCTGGAAGTGGCCTTTTATATTTTGACCGCGCTTTTTGTGCTTGGCCTGATGTTATACATTCTGGTGATCACTGCGATTTTTTACCGTTATTGTTTTGCCGAAATGCTGCCAGAGGAGATGAATCCGACCTACTGGATTGACGCCGGCGCCGTTGCGATTTCGACCCTGGCAGGCGCGACGCTGATTCTTCATTACGGTGAAACGCCAATGCTCGACCAGTTCATGCCCTATATCAAGGGCACTACGCTTCTGACATGGGCCACGGCCACATTCTGGATTCCCATGCTCTTTTTGTTCGGAATCTGGCGCCATATTCTCAAGGGCTACCCATTCACCTATCAGGCGGCTTTTTGGGGCATGGTATTCCCCATGGGCATGTACACGGCCTGTACCGCAACATTCGCGCATGCGCTCAAGTTTCCGGCTTTAATGGTTGTGCCGCACTGGTTTATCTGGGTGGCCCTAATTGGCTGGACAGCTACCTTTGTCGGCATGCTTGGATCTCTCTGGCATATTTTGCGCTACGGTCCGCCAGATCATTTATTCTGAAGTTGATATGAAAAAGCGCGCCGCTGGGCGCGCTTTTTCAATTTGGCATTTGGAACACCCTGCGGGCGTGGGGAAGGCTGCTTCTTACGCCGTTACGCGGTGCGCTGGGCTTCACCTGGCGTACAGATGATTTAGTATATCATCAGTAAATATTTTGAATGGAATGACCTTGGAAATGCTGATATGGTGTAAAAAATATCTTGACTATATATAATTTATTGATTAAGTGATTTTGGCTTTGCTATTGCACAGCGTTCCCATATTTAAGGGAAGGGCAGGTTGAGTCTGCCCGGTTGTGCCCACTGTAGCGAAACATCGGTTTCGAACCATTGGGCTTTGACATTCGCAGGCGTTGCCAAATGCCTTCAATGTCTGGCCGTTTCAGCTCAAGAACGGATCCCGTATGGAGTGAATTCATACGCCCGGGGCTGTAAGGTAAGGGTGATTAATTGGCGACCCCTGCGGGATGTTTCTTGCAGTCATTCCATGACGCGCAGAAGGTCCACCAGGGAGCGGTAAAAGCGACTGGTGGATTTCCCGTTGCCATTTAAGGCAGTCTTTTTATCCAGCCATTTTCATTCTTATTTGTTTCTCCAAAATTCGGACAAGGCGCCCGGGCACAGGTTCGCCAGGCGGCGGCCGGAAAGTTTTTTCAACTGGAGTTAGGCATAATGACGACTGTAAGCAGTGATCGTATTCGAATCAAACTTAAGGCTTACGATTATCGTATTCTCGACAAGGCCGTGGCCGAAATTGTAGATACGGCGCGTAATACCGGCGCTGGCGTTGCCGGTCCAATCCCCTTGCCAACCAATGTGCACAAGTACACAATTCAAAGATCCGTTCATGTGGATAAAAAATCGCGTGAACAATTTGAAATGCGCATCCATAAAAGGTTGATGGATATTTTGGAACCAACGCAGCAAACTGTTGATGCGCTCGGCAAGCTATCCCTGCCCGCGGGCGTATTTGTGGAAATCAAGCTATAGCGGGAGGAAATATGGCTGAAAAATTGGGACTTTTGGGTCGCAAACTCGGAATGACCCGTATTTTTGCTAGTGATGGATCAGCCGTTCCAGTCACAGTTATTGCTGCTGGTCCCTGTCCTGTAACGCAAGTCAAATCAATGACCAAAGATGGTTACAACGCATTGCAAATTGCTTTTACCAAAGCGAAGGCCAAGCATGTAACAAAACCCATGCAGGGACATTTTGCCAAGGCGGATGATGGCTTTTACCGCCATTGCCGTGAAATCAGGCTTGTAGATTCGCCGGAACAAAAATTGGGAGATATTCTGACAGTAGATATTTTCAATCCCGGCGATGTGGTGAAAGTAACAGGCAAAAGTTTGGGGAAAGGCTATCAGGGCAGAATGAGACGATGGAATTTTGCCGGCTCCAAGGATAGCCACGGCTGTGAAAAAGTTCATAGAAACAATGGCTCTATCGGTAACAATACATTTCCCGGACATGTTTTCAAGGGCAGAAAAATGGCTGGCCATTGGGGAAATGAAACCGTAACTGAAACCGGCTTGCTTATTGTTGGAGTTCGCCCCGATGATAACGTAATTCTGGTTAAAGGATCCGTGCCTGGTCCGCGAAATGGTCTGGTGCTGGTGCGCAAGCAATAGGGTAAAACAGATGGCAACCATAAAAATATTTGATCAGAACAAGCAGGAGACCGGCGAGACCACACTTGCGCCGGAAGTCTTTGAAGTCGCAGCCAGACCTGAAATCCTGAATTTTGTGGTCAGGTCCCAGATGGCCGCGCGTCGTTCCGGTACCCATAATGCAAAAACCCGCGCCCAGGTATCTGGCGGGGGTAACAAACCCTGGAAACAAAAGGGTACAGGCAGGGCCAGGGCAGGCTCCAATCGTTCTCCGATTTGGCGCGGAGGCGCTATTGTCTTCGGCCCTGTGCCACGGGATTATGGTTTCAAGGTCAATAAAAAGATTCGCGAACTTGCAATGAAAATGGCGCTATCAAGCAAGTTGCAGTCCAATTCCATGCTGGTAGTGAACAAGATTGACCTGGATGAACCAAAAACCAGGCTCTTTGCAGCTATTGCAAATAAACTTGGGCTTGAAAAAGCGCTTATTGTAACACCCGAAGAAAACGAAACGCTAGTGCGTTCCAGCCGCAATATCCCGGGAATTGCGACAACAACGCCAGCCCAGCTCAATGTTCTTGAGATTTTGGACTGCAAGCAATTGGTAATCCTGGAGGGAGCCATAAAACCAATCGAATCGCGTTTCATCAAGGGGGAGGCGTAAAATGGATTGGACAGATGTGCTCTTGAAACCAATTCTGACCGAAAAAACGACCATGCTCAAAGATTCAGTCAATCAGGTGGCTTTTCTTGTGCAGCCAGGGGCCAACCAGCTCGAGGTCAGGGAAGCAGTTGAGAAGGCGTTTGATGTCAAGGTCAAATCGGTAAACATTGTCAGGCGCAAACCTTTGAATCGCGAACGTCAGGGGCGTGTCATAGGACGTAAATCCGGCTTCAAGAAAGCTTATGTGATGCTTGAGGAAGGAGAAAAAATCGAGTTTTTTGAGGGAGTATAGTTATGGCTGTACGTAAGCTTAAGCCAACTTCCGCCGGACGCCGTTTTCAGACTGTTTCCGACTTTGAAGAAATCACAAGGACAACACCAGAAAAGTCTTTGACGGAAGGTTTGCCCAAAAAAGCCGGACGCAACAATCGTGGTCGAGTGACCAGCCGGCGCAGAGGCGGTGGTGTAAAACGTCTTTACAGGGTTATTGACTTCAAGCGCAACAAAATCGGAATTCCTGCAACGGTTGCAGAAATAGAATATGACCCAAACAGAACCGCCCGCATTGCCCTTCTGCATTATGCGGATGGTGAAAAGCGCTATATTCTCGCGCCCGTTGGTCTAAAGCAGGGCGATGTCGTCATGAGCGGCGTGGATGCACGTACTGGAACCATGGCCGACATCAAGCCGGGCAACGCGCTTGAAATGGCCAAAATTCCCGTAGGCACAGTTATCCATAATATCGAACTTTCACCCGGGCGGGGAGGCCAGATTTGCCGTTCGGCCGGAACATATGCCCAGTTGGTAGCCAAGGAAGGAAAATACGCGCTTTTGCGGCTTCCGTCAGGTGAAGTCAGAAAAGTCCTGGCAAGTTGCACTGCTACAATTGGACAGGTAGGCAATATCTCCCACGAGAATATCTCTCTCGGCAAAGCCGGAAGAAACCGTTGGCTTGGGCGCCGTCCAAAAGTCCGCGGCGTAGCCATGAATCCAATCGACCACCCTCTTGGAGGTGGTGAAGGCAGAAGTTCTGGCGGCAGACATCCTGTTTCTCCCTGGGGTATGCCAGCAAAAGGTTACAAGACAAGAGACCGGAAAAAAGCTTCTTCGAAGCTGATAGTCAAACGCCGCGGCCAGAAGTAGGAGTAGCTGATGCCAAGATCTTTGAAAAAGGGACCATTTATTGATGGCCATTTGCGCAAAAAGGTAGAAATGGCGGTCGCAAATAATGACCGCAGGGTTGTAAAAACCTGGTCTCGCCGTTCCACCATCCTGCCTGAAATGGTTGGTCTTACATTTGCCGTGCATAACGGCAAAAAATTTGTGCCTGTTTTTGTTACGGAAAACATGGTGGGCCACAAGCTCGGGGAATTTTCTCCAACCCGTACCTTTCACGGCCATGCAGCCGACAAGAAAGCCAAAGCCGCCAAAAAATAGGGTAATGATATGGAATAGCAAGATATCAGCGTGTATCTCCGCGCAAGGCGCGTCTTGTGGCTCATAATGTGCAGGGCCTTGGCGTGGAAGATGCAATGAATATCCTGCGTTTTACTCCCAACAAGCCTGCCGGAATAATTTATCGCGTTATGAAGAGTGCGCTGGCCAATGCCACACAGTCAGGAGGTGTGGACGTGGATGCGATGATAGTTAAAGAAGTGATGGTAAACGAAGGGCCAATGTGGAAACGTTTTATGCCACGAGCACAGGGCAGGGCCACAAAAATTCGCAAGCGCACAAGCCATATCACAGTTATACTTTCGGAAGGGAAGGAATAGGCTATGGGTCAAAAAGTACATCCTTTTGGCTTCCGGTTAGGTTATAATAAAAACTGGCAGTCCCGCTGGTTCAGCAAAAAAGAATACCCCAGTCTTGTATTTGAAGACAGCAAGATTCGTGATTATGTAAAAAAGCTGTTGTATAAGGCAGGCTTGTCAAAGATTGAAATTGAGCGTGCTGGCGACAAGGTTCGTCTTATTCTTTCCACAGCCAGACCAGGAATTGTAATTGGCCGGAAAGGCGTGGAAATTGAAAAATTGCGCGGCGATCTTAAAAATAAATTTGGCAGGGAATTCTCCCTGGAAGTCAACGAAATCCGCCGGCCTGAAATTGATGCGCAGCTTATAGCGGAAAATATTGCGCAACAGCTTGAGCGCAGGGTTGCTTTCCGCCGCGCCATGAAACGCACGGTTTCCATGGCAAGAAAATTTGGAGCCGAAGGAATCAAGGTAACTTGTTCCGGAAGGCTTGCAGGCGCGGAAATTGCCCGCACCGAGTGGTACAGGGATGGTCGCGTTCCCTTGCAGACATTGAGAGCCAATATTGACTTTGGATTTGCCGAAGCCCACACAACCTATGGCATTATTGGAGTCAAGGTGTGGGTTTACAAGGGCGAAATCCTTGATAAAGAGGTTGAACAATAATGCTTGCGCCCAAAAAAGTTAAATATAGAAAATGGCAGAAAGGACGCCTGCGCGGACTTGCCACCAGAGGTGCTTCATTGGCCTATGGTGATATAGGTCTCAAGGCAACACAGCATGGCCATCTTTCAAGCCAGCAGATAGAAGCGGCACGTATTGCCATGATGCGCCACATCAAACGTGGCGGAAAGGTCTGGATCAGGATCTTTCCCGACAGGCCTGTAACTGCAAAACCACTGGAAACCAGGCAAGGCTCCGGTAAGGGCGCCCCTGTTGGCTGGTGCGCTCCTGTTAAACCCGGACGTGTTTTGTATGAAATCAAGGGCGTTGGAATGGATCTGGCAAAGGAAGCCCTTACACGAGCAGCCCATAAATTGCCGATCAAGACGGTTATTGTGGTCAGGGAGGGCTTTTGATGGCTACATCCAAAAAAAATGAAAAAACAACGCGTCCCTCCGCAAAGCAGTTGAGAGAAATGAGCGTTGAGGAACTCTCGAAAAAGCTTTCAGAGGAAAGCGAAGAGTTGATGCGCGCCCGTTTCAAACACGCGGCTGCCGCCCTTGAAAAAACATCCGAAATCAAGGAAATGCGGAGGCAAATTGCACGTATTTCCACTGTACTGAATGAAAAGAAAGTGAAGGCCTGAAATGCAAGCTCTGGAACATCATAAAGGCAGAGTAATGACCGGCATGGTTATCAGCGACAAGAATGACAAGACAATTGTTGTGCGCGTTGAGACGCTGGTCAAACATCCTCTGCTGAAAAAATATATCCGGCGCCGCAAAAAATTCACGGCGCATGATCCCAATAATGAATGCGGTATTGGGGATATGGTCAAAATAATCGAATTCAGGCCACTTTCCCGAAACAAACGCTGGCATCTTGTATCCATTATCGAAAAAGCGGTATAGGGGAACGCCATGATCCAGGTAGAAACAACACTGAATGTGGCGGATAACTCAGGCGCCAAAAAAGTATCATGCATTAAAGTTCTTGGTGGTTCGCACCGCCGTTATGCTTCTTTGGGAGATGTGATAATGGTCTCTGTAAAAGAAGCGATGCCGCATAGCAAAGTCAAAAAAGGCGATGTAATGAAAGCGGTTATCGTGCGTACCGCAAAAGAAGTGCGGCGCATGGATGGCAGTTATATCAAATTTGATGGCAATGCCGCGGTCCTGCTTTCCAATCAGGGCGAACCAGTGGGCACACGTATTTTTGGTCCTGTGGCTCGTGAACTGCGCGCACAGAACTTTACAAAAATTGTATCTCTTGCGCCGGAAGTGCTCTAGTGGCATGTCATTTTTTACTGTCGTAAAAAATGAGGATCGCAAGACAAAAAACCTTTTTTTGTCATGCGTACGCCGCCGTTGGCGGCGCGCAATCCCTTTCGGGACAGTGACCAGTGTCGCGCGCTACGCGATGCAGGTGCCGTGAACCCAGACTCGGCTGGGGCGCGAGCAAGAGGCTCAATAATGGTGCATAAATGCCATGGTGCCGGATTCCAATACAAATTTTGTTTTGGGAAAAGCGCAAAATGGTGCAGGAGTGTAAGATGAAAATGTTTCGCATCCGCAAGGGCGACAATGTAATGGTCATTGCGGGTAAAGACGCTGACAAGGATGTGCCGCGCAAGGTTTTGAAAATTATCCGCAAACATGATCGAGTCCTTGTCGAGAAAACCAATATCGTCAAACGTCATATGCGTGCAAATCCATATGCCAGACAGCCTGGTGGCATTATTGAAAAAGAGATGCCAATTCATATTTCAAATGTCATGGTCGTATGTCCTGCATGTCATAAACCAACGAGAATTGGATACAGGTATATAGAAGTTAATGGCAAGAGAAAGAAAGTGCGCTTTTGCAAAAAGTGTGATGAAGTCATGGAATAAGGTATAAAAATGACACGCCTTGAAACATTATATAAGGAGAAAGTAGCTCCAGCTTTGCAAAAGGAGTTTAATTACAAATCTCCCATGCAATTGCCGGATCTGGAAAAAATCTCCCTGAATATAGGTCTGGGTGCCGCAACACAAAATAATAAATTGATGGAAGAGGCGGTATCGGAATTATCGGCCATAGCCGGTCAGAAAGCGGTAATCACAAGGGCAAGAAAATCAATTGCGGCCTTCAAGCTTCGCGAAGGAATGCCAATCGGCTGCAGGGTAACATTGCGCAAGGACAGGATGTGGGATTTTCTCGACAAGTTAATGAATTTTGCCCTGCCAAGAGTTCGCGATTTTCGCGGAATTCCTGACCGGGGTTTTGACGGAAGAGGGAATTTTACTCTTGGCGTAAAAGAACATAC
>VSMX01000060.1:0-4147 GCA_009773975.1 Desulfovibrio sp.
GGTGGAAAATGGCTTGGCAGTGGCTCCGCCGGCAACTGGCTGCATTATGGGAGTTTCTACTTCCATAAAGCCGTTGGCTTCCATGAAATTACGGAATTCCCGGACAATCTGGCTACGCTTGAGAAAAATTTCGCGTGCTTTGGGCGTAACAATGAGGTCAACATAGCGTTGCCGGTAGCGCGTCTCCATGTCCTTGAGGCCATGATATTTTTCCGGTAATGGGCGCATGGAACGGGTAAGGAGGCGCATTGCAGCGCAATCAATGGTCAATTCTCCTGTCTTTGTGCGGAACAGGCCGCCAGAGACGCCTACAATATCGCCAACCTCAAGCTTGCGAACAATTTTGTAGCATTCTTCGCCAAGATGATCCTTTGAAGCATAGCATTGAATACGTCCTGTCTGATCCATGATGTGGAAAAATAAAACTTTTCCAAAACTGCGCATGGATACAATGCGTCCGGCGATGGCAAAAACTTGCGGTCTTTCTGAAAGCTCTTCTTCGTTTTTGTTGCCGTATTCGTCAAGCACCCACTGGATGGAATGTTCCTTGCGGAAGTCATTTGGAAAAAGCGGGTAACCGGCATCCAGAATGTCACAGGCTTTTGTAACCCTGTTTTTTATGACTTCATTCAGGTCATCATGAGCAGAGAAACTTTCAAGCATGGGGATAAAATAATCCACATGCCTTGATTTGCTAGCCAAACGTATTTTGGGCCTGTTGCCCTTTTCTTGCTTGTCCACTCCCTTGGTCCTCTTCGACATTGTATCGGGAAAGAAAATAAGATTAATTTATTGTTGCACAGGCGTCAAGAACAACATTTACAGGAATTGCCGGTATGCAAGGCGCGCACTTTACCAGATAAAGAAAAAGGGCATTCCCGCCCGGGAATACCCTTTTGCAATGGCAACACCTGCCATTATCAAATTGGGTTATTAAAAAAACTGGCCCATGCTGAATTCCAGACGGCCGCTTTCGCGTTCTCCGTCATAGTCCTGCACAAGAGGGATGCCGTAAGCGATTCTGAGGTCGCCCATTGGCGAGCGCCAACGCAATTCAAGGCCTGTGGAAGCCACAATGTATTTATCCAGATCAGCTCCCATAGTCTTTTGATCTATATTGAAACCACCATCAAAGAACGGGACGATTGCCAGACCCATATCTTTCTGGAAGGTCCAGATATATTCCACATTAAGCACGCCCATGCGGTCGCCGCCAATTTGTTCCCCGCCGTATTTGTAATCTCGCGGTGAAAGATCGGAATATGAATAGCCGCGAATTGAATCCATGCCGCCAAGCCAGAAGCGTTCAAAAACAGGAACTTCATCCGAACCGTTCTGGAAAACGCCGCCCACGCGCGCGCGCACATGGAAAATATTTTCCGGATTGAAAGACCAGAAACCCTGCCAATCCGCGACAGCTTTGATGAAATCGTCCGTGCCGCCAAGGATGCCGCCGCCGTATTCACCCCAAAGCCTGGTGATGGTGCCCTTTGTGGGACGTTCTTTCAGGTCTGTCGTATCACGCAATATTCTCGCGGAAAGCGCGCTTGTCCAGTTGGTGCCCTTGTAGTCGGAGATATAGGGCGACGCGCCATATTCCACATCATACAATTCGTAGCGTTCAAGACGATAGGCAAGTCCAAGCGTTGTATATTCGCCAAGAGGATAGGCAACCCTGATTGTATCGCCAAGTGTGTCCTTGGTGAAGTCGTCCCAGTAATCATGCGTGTAATAAAGATCGTTGCCAACCGATAGATCCGTGTCATAGACTCTTGGGTTGGTAAAGGAAAGCACGCCAGTTGTGCGCCGCCATGAAAAGAATCCCTGCAGCTGCAGCCAGTAGCCGCGGCCAAAAAGGTTTCTTTCCATTACGGAAGCCGTTACGCCAACATCATAATAAGTCGAATAGCCAATGCCACCCATCAGGGCGCCGGTATTGCTTTCTTTTACCTTGACCTTGAGATCGACCTCATCCTCGTTTTCAGTGGGCACAAGTTCCATGTCCACGCTGCTGAAATAGCGCAGCCTGTTCAGTCTTTCCGTACTTCTGCGCAGTTTGGCCCCTTCGTACATATCGCCGTCGCCAAGGCGCATTTCACGCAAAATAACATTGTCCCTGGTTTTTGTATTGCCCTCGACAGAAAGCCGGCGGATAAAAATCTTGTTTTTCTTGTTTACAAGATAACCCACATCAACCTCATCTGTGCCATCTTCAGCCTTGATGAGCTTGGTATCCACTTCGGCAAAGGCATAGCCGTAATCCGCGTAATAATCGGTCAGGCGCTTGCTGTCTTCCTGCATCACAGTGAGAGAGAAGTAATCATTGTCCTTTTTCCAGTCATCCATCTGGATTACCTGGAGCATATTGTCTTCGCTGTCAATAATATCGCCGGCAAATTTTACTTCCCTGACCTTGTAACGCGGACCTTCATGAACCGTAAATTTTATCACGATGCCATCAGGCTGATAGTCAACTTCCGGGGCCGAAACCTGAATGTCTATATAGCCCTGGTTCAGGCCATAGGCCGCAATGGCATTTGTATCCCTTTCAAGATATTCGTCTTTGAGAACGCCAGAGCCCGTGAACCAGGAAAGGATATTTCTGGGCTTGAGGGCCAGATACTTGTCCATGTCTCCCTGATCAAGTTCATGAAGGCCATCGATGACAACTTCCTTGATATACAGTTTGTTGCCTTCGTTGACGTCTATTACAAGCACGGCGCCGGCACGCTGTCCCGGACGCTCCTGAATGTGGTAATCCGCCTTGGCAAGATAATAACCTTCCTTGCGGTAGAGTTCGGTAATTTTTTGCAAATCATCGGCCATCATCTGCTCGTTGAGCACGCTGCCTGGCTTTGTACCCATTGCGGCGATAACGTCTTCCGCATCAATGTCTTTGGAACCCTGGACGATAATATTGTCGATGCGGGGTTTTTCAACAACGGTAAAGACAAGCACATTGCCTTCCATGGAAGCCGAAACGTCGCTGAAATAGCCCATGTCCCAAATGCGCTTGACTTCCTCGTTAATTGCGTTCGCATCAGGATGATCGCCGCGGCGGACGGAAAGGCGCATCAATACCGTATCCGGATCCATGACATTCATGCCGCGCACGCGCACATCTGTCAGTCCTTCGCCGGAATAGGCCGCGCCGCCCATGGGCACAAAACCGGGCTCGGCTTTTGCTTGCGCTGGCGGCTGGGCAACCGTGCCCGCCATGTCGGCCGCGCGTTTGGATATTGTTTCAGCACATTCGCTTAATGCCAGAAGGGAAGACCGCTCGAAAGCGGCAGGCACCGCTTCGCCTTTGGCAACGGGCACAAGGCGGGTTTCCATGGAAAAACCGTCGCCAAGCTGGTTGAAGGCGCCATAAATGACCAGGTTTGCGCCAGCCTGCCGTCCAAGACGCCGTGCTGTCTCAAGGTCTATTGTTTCGGTTTTGGTTTGCCGCATCAGGGCCCCGGCCCTGGCCACGGGAACCGCTGCAAGGCCGTTTGTATCCAGATGATCTATAATTTGCTGGGGAATTGAGATTGAGGCATCGGGCATTTCAGGGCCGGCATTGGCCTGGAAAGGCAGAACGAGCACTATTGGTTTTTGTGCCGCAAGAGCGGCAGCGGGGGCCAGCAGTAAAAACAGCATAAAAACGGCCTTGAAAATATAATCAGGCAAAATCTTTTTCATACAGGGCTCCCGCTCGCAACTCAAGGCTGCGATCCATACGCGCAGCCAGTTCCTGGTTGTGCGTAACAATTACAAGAGTAGTGCCAAGCTCGGCATTCAGTTCCAGCAGCAAATCGCCAATGCGCGCGCCTGTTTTCTCATCGAGATTGCCAGTCGGCTCATCGGCAAGAACAACCCGCGGCCCCAGGGAAAGCGCGCGGGCAATTGCCACCCTTTGCCTTTCGCCGCCGGACATTATTGCCGGCCGGTGGCTCATTCTGTCGGCAAGACCAACGCGTTCAAGCATTGCCGCCGCTTTTTCCATAATTCCGTTTTTGGGCATCCCGGCAATAAGCCCGGGCATGGCCACATTTTCCAGCGCCGAAAATTCTGGCAAAAGATGATGGAATTGAAAAACAAAACCCAATGATGAATTGCGAAAATGCGCCTGCTCATCGGGGCGCATTTTTGCCATGTCCTGGCC
>VSMX01000060.1:4157-13123 GCA_009773975.1 Desulfovibrio sp.
TCCTGGCCTTCGAATTCTATGGTGCCGCTGGTGGGTTTATCAAGCGCGCCCATCAAATGCAAGAGCGTGGATTTGCCAGAACCGGATCGGCCCACAACAGCCAGCGATTCCCCTGAATAAACCACGAGGTTGAGATCGCGAAAAACCGCGACGCCGTCCTCATGACCTTTGTATGTCTTGTTTACGGCAATAAATTTGTATAGTTCCGACCGGTTATTCATAGCGCAATGCATCGGCGGGTTCAAGCCGTGCGGCCTGCCGCGCCGGATATAAAGTTGCCAAAAAACACAGCAACATGGCAGAAGCCCCGATCAGAAGCACGTCGGGGACTGTAATCATTATTGGCAGATGATCCAGGGTATAGACGTTTTCAGGCAGCTTTATGAAGCGGTAGCGCTTGAGCAGCCAGCCAACCCCGAGTCCGAAACAATATCCAAGCATGGTGCCAGTCAGCCCGATTATGCAACCCTGCAGGATAAAAATCCTGCGAATCATGCGCCGGGTCGCGCCCATGCTCATCATTACGGCTATGTCCCTGGTTTTTTCCATTACCAGCATTACAAGGCTTGTTACAATGGAAAATGAACCAATCATCACCACCATTGCAAGCAGGATGAACATCCCGATTTTTTCCAGTTTGAGCGCTGCAAAGAGGTTGGCATTCATTTCCATCCAGGTGCGCACATAAAAAGGCGCGCCCAATTCTTCGGACAGCTTGATTGCCGTCTCATCTGCCCGAAAAAGATCACGCACAGTAATCTCAATGCCGGAAAGAAAACCGGCCGGCAACCCCAGGACTTCACGTGCAGCTGGCAAGCTTACAAATGCCAACGAGGAATCATATTCATACATTCCGGTCTTGAAGATGCCCGCTACCTCAAAGGCCTTCACCCTCGGTGTATATCCTGCAGCGCCTTTCTGGCCGGCAGGGGAGAGCAGATTTACCCGTCCGCCGATAAAAAGTCCCAGCCTTTTTGCCAGCTCATCGCCAATAATGATTCCCTGCGCATCGCCATTTTCCAGGGCATCCAGGGATCCTTCCCCTATATGCCTGAGCATTGAAAGCACATGGGGCGCAATTACAGGGTCAATACCCCGGAGCACAACTCCCTTTACGCCGCCACCAGCGGAAAGCATGACTTCTGAGTAGATAAAGGGCATTGCGCCGGTTACGCCAGGGGTATTGCGGATATTATCCAGCAATTTGGGCAAGTCGCGTCCTAACACGGCGGAATCGTATGAAAGAATGATTCCATGGGCGTTCGCTCCAAGAATTTTGTCGCGCATATCGGTCGTCAGGCCATTGTAAACCCCGAGAACAAGAACAAGAGCGCCCACGCCAAGGGCCACTCCCAGAATTGACATCAGCGAGATGACATAGATGAATGTTTGCTTGCGACGCGAAAAGAGATAGCGTGAAGCTACAAAAAACTCAAATGACATTGGTCGTATATTGTCCCATTTTCGGGTTCTTTTCAAGAGACATGAAAAAATATTTTTCGGCTTAAAAACAAAAACGCCGGCCGGCGCCGGCGTCTTTCGCAAAAATTAATTTTTATCAGCCATTTTTCATTTCCATAATCAGGCTGGTGAGCTTCTGGGCCTGGTTGGCCAGGTCGGATACAGCCTGGTTGGCTTCTCCCATAGCTTCCGCAGTCAGCCTGGACATATCATTGACTTCTGTAATCGACCTATTGATTTCCTCGCTGGCGGCGGATTGCTCCTCGCTGGCGGCGGCAATCGCCTGAACCTGGTCGGATGTGGCCTCGACTGTGGAAACAATTTCCTCCAGCGCCGCGCCGGACTGGTTGGCAAGCTCGGTGGCCTCGCCAATTCTTACCACGGCATTGTCAACTGCTTCCATGCTCTTGGTGGTGCTTTCCTGGATGGCGCGGATGGCATTGCTGACATCAAGGGTTGAAGTCATGGTCTTCTCGGCAAGCTTGCGCACTTCATCGGCCACAACCGCAAAGCCGCGTCCGGCCTCGCCCGCGCGCGCGGCCTCGATTGCGGCATTGAGCGCAAGGAGATTTGTCTGGTCGGCGATATCCGAAATCACGCCCATGATGCGGTTGATGTCCTGGGCGCGTTCATTGAGCTGGGCCATGTCATCCTTGAGCTGCAAGGATGTTTCCTGAACTTCTCCTATGCTCTGCACTACCTGCTGCACCACGTTTTGTCCGGCCTCGGCCTTGTACCTTGTTTCGGACGAAGCCTCCGATGCGGAGCCGGCATTGCGCGCCACTTCCTGAACCGTGGCATTCATTTCGTTCATGGCGGTAGCGGCTTCCTGCAGACGCTGGGCGGATTCGGAAGCTCCCCTGTCTGATTGTTCAATCTGGGCTGAAAGTTCCGTGGAGGCGGAGCTGATAACTTCGACCATGCCTTCCAGCCTGTCCGCGGCAGCCAGCATGCCTTCGCGTTTGGCGTTTTCGGCGCGTCTGGCCGCTTCTTCCGCCCTGGACATGGCAGCTGTGGCCTCTTCTGTCGCCTTCTGGGCCTGTTCGGATTTTTGTCTGGCTTCGCTGATGTTCTGTTTGAGTGCTGCAACCATGCTCCGCAGGGAATCGGCAAGCTTTCCGGTCTCATCGGTTGTATGGACGTTCAGATGTTCGTCAAGATTGCCTTTGGAAACTTCTTCCGCGAAAAGCTGGGTGGTCGCAAGCGGACGCACAATCATCCGCGTTATAATGATTGCCACAATAATGCCAAGCACAGTAACGATTGCCAGGAGAACGGACACAACGAATGTGGATCGGGAAAGGCTGCTTGCCGCGCTAGTGGAAAACTTGTTGGTGTTGGCAGTGGTCAGTTCAACCATTTTTATGGTGTCATTGTACATTTCCTGGAATTTCGCGTACCTCACCTCGCCAATCTGCAGATGTTCCTGCAGGGAGGCAGCCGTAAGCTGCGCTTCCCTTGCAAAAGCTTCAAACGATTTAAGCGCTTCCGCATATATCTTGTGACCCTCGGGGCGCATCAGGGCCTGATCCACAGCTTTGGCGTCCTTTATTATCGGGGCTATCCAGCTCTCAAGCTGTCCGAACATTTCAACATTGTTGTTGCGCTCGGCCGCCAGAAGGTCCTGGTAAAGCTCCGCAATTCTGGCATAAACCGAACTTGCGGCAACAAGATTTCTGGAATATTGGGCTGCCGGGCGAATGTCGCCGTTATTTATGTATCCTTCCTGGGATGCTCCCATGACTTCAATCAGCTTCTGGAAATTCTCAAGAGATCTGGAAGCCAATTTCATCATATCCTCGACATTGGTTTCCGAATTCCTGTAAATCTGCTGGTTTTTCTGGATAAGCTCCCGGTACCCCTTGATATCCTTTTCACATTTGGCAAGAGCTTTTGCCGTGTTATCGTAATGAACCTTCGAATTTATTTCAGCAATGGTTTTTAGTTTTTTGCTATACTCATCCAGGTAGCCGTATGTTTTTTTTATGTTGACCTCGTCTCCGGTTTCAAAATAGGCCCTGACATAATAAGCCGCCTCCAGCAGATCGTTTTGCAATTCCCCCCAGGTGATGAAGCGCGGCAAACGATCCTCGGCTATTTCCGTGGCTACGTTGGCTCCCTGGTTCATCGAGTAAATTGCCCAGAAACCCAGAATCAGGGTCAGGACAATTACAGCCAAAAAGCCTCCGCCAATTTTTTTCCCAATTGTCATTTTACTTCTCCCCGACAAAATTGTCCCTTCGATTTTCCCGCCGGTTTGGGCATGGCTTATTTACATCCTGGCTTCTTCGCCTCGACAAAGCCTTTTCTGACAAGTTCCGCCACCTGTTCCACGTCCTTGTCGCCCCTGCCAGAGAGATTGACAAGCAATATGTCACCTTTCGGCATTCCTGGCGCCATCTTTATGGCTTCCGCCACAGCATGGGACGATTCCAGCGCTGGCAGAATTCCTTCGTGCCGCGATAGCAGGAAGAACGCGTCCAGGGCTTCCTTGTCGTTTATGCTGACATATTGCGCACGTCCGGCGTCTTTCAGCTGCGCGTGCTCGGGCCCAACAGAAGGATAATCCAGCCCTGCGGAAATGGAATACACTTCTCCGGGTTCCCCGTGGTCATCCTTGACCATATAGGATTTGAAGCCATGCATGATGCCGGGCGTGCCAAGGCAAAGGGAAGCCGCATGCTCCCCATAGGAATTTCCCCTGCCGCCTGGCTCGACGCCAATCAGGCGGACTTCAGGGTCATCCATGAAACCGGCAAAGATGCCTATCGCGTTTGACCCGCCACCCACGCAGGCCAGACAGGCGCTGGGCAGCCGCCCTGTTTCCTCCAGCATTTGTTGCCTGGCTTCTTTGCCGATGACGCTCTGAAAATGCCTGACCATAAGAGGGTATGGATGCGGACCCACGGCCGAGCCCAGAACGTAAAACATTTTGGGGTCGCTGACCCATAAATCAAGAGCTTCGTCAACAGCTTCCTTCAGCGTGGCCTGGCCAGATTTTGCGCCAACCACCCTTGCGCCCAGCATTTCCATTCGAATGACATTGAGATGCTGGCGGCGCATATCGACTTCGCCCATGAAAATCGTGCATTCAAGGCCCATCAGCGCCGCGCTTGCCGCAGTGGCCACGCCATGCTGTCCCGCTCCTGTTTCCGCCACAACTCGCGTCGCGCCCATGCGTTTTGCAAGCAGGCATTGTCCCAGGGTGTTGTTTATCTTGTGCGCGCCAAGGTGATTCAGATCCTCGCGCTTTAACCATATCTGCGCGCCGCCAATCGCTCCGCTCAAGTTACGGCAATAAAATACCGGGCTGGGACGGCCGGCATAATGGCTTTCAAGGTATTGAAGCTCGCGATTAAAAGCCGCGTCATTTATGGCTTCAAAAAATGCGCTGCCAAGCTCGTCCAGCCGTGTCCTGAGCTGGTCAGGAACATACTGGCCCCCATAATTTCCAAAAAAACCGGCCTCGTCCGGTTTGCCATCGCATTTCTGGCTCATTATTTGTCTCCTTTGTGTCATAATATTTGCTTGTTTGACGAGCTTATGTCAATCCGATTTTTGCTTGACCATTTTTATTTTATCGCATAAAGGCCGCCACAAGAAGAGGGTTTTTTTCCTAGATGGAGAGATTTTTATGAATAGAATATTGCCTTTTATAATTTCCATGGCCATCTGCATACCCGGAGTTGCCATATCTTTTTTCCATGGCGGCTTAAGTCCTTTTGTCAGCGCTATTTTATGCGGCATTGCCATTTTTGGCGCTTCCTTTGTGCTTACCTGGACCTGCGAGGCCGCCCAGCTTGATATGCCCCAGGCTGTTGCAATTGCTGTCGTGGCCTTTATTGCCGTTTTGCCGGAATATGCCGTTGACATGTATTTTACATGGATGGCAGGCCAGGATCCCGACAGCCCCTATTCGCATTATGCCATTGCCAACATGACGGGCGCCAACCGTCTTCTGATAGGCGTGGGCTGGGCCGCAATCGCTCTTATTTTCGCAGCCCGCTATCATGGCGGAATTGTATTGCCCGATGACAAGCGCACGGATGTTCTTTTCCTGGCCATTGCAACTCTTTATGCTCTCCTGATTCCCCTGAAAGGTTCTCTTACCTTGCTTGACGGCGCGGTCTTCCTGGCAATCTATGTTGCCTATGTTTTTATTATAGCCAGACGTCCGGTTGCGGAGGAAGAGCCTGAAGGGCCGGCGCTGGCTATAACCGGCCTGCCCAAAAGGAAGCGTTTTTGGGTCATGGGCGGCCTTTTCCTGTTTTCGGCTCTTGTTATTCTTTGCAATGCGGAACCTTTCTCCGAAAGCCTTGTAGCCAGCGGTAAACTTCTTGGGATAAATGAATTTTTGCTGGTTCAGTGGCTTGCGCCCATTGCTTCCGAGGCGCCCGAATTTATTATTGCACTGATGTTCGCTTTTCGTGGCAACGCTTCTCTGGCGCTTGGCAGCTTGCTTTCCTCAAAACTAAATCAGTGGACCCTGCTTGTCGGCATGATTCCCGGCGTATATGCCGTATCTTCGGGAGCGGTCATGCCGCCCATAAATCTCGACAGCCACCAGCTGCAGGAAATTTTTCTGACCGCCGGGCAGTCCATTTTCGCTGTGGCCCTTCTGCTCAATTTGCGTTTGTCCGCCATGGAAGGCGCCGTGCTTTTCATTCTTTTTGTCGCCCAGCTTTCCTCGCCGTTTTATGACTTTGTCCTTGAAAATGCCCTTGGTCTCCCCCATGATCCCCTGCGCCTGCATAATATTTTTGCCTGGCTTTATCTGACGCTGGCCTTTTTGATGTTTTGTAAAAACCGCAATTTTATCCCGTCCGTCCTCCGTGCTTTCAGACCTTGAAATTTTTTCTTGAAAAGCACTTGAAACCCGCTCATGGATGGTTATAAAAGTGAGTACAAAAATTTGTCCCCCTGACCCGGAGGAAACTCATGTTTCACAGACAAGCCATATTTGCGGCATTGCCCATTGTTTTTATATTGGCATTATTTGCTTTTCCGGGAAGCAGCCTCGCTGCCTGGGACAAGGAAAAAGTTCCCGAAGCAGCCGCCAGAGCCGAAGCCATTGGCGCCGAGATTAAAAAAGAAACGAAACAGAGTTCCGCAAAAGATGATACGCCAAAAGAATCCACAGAATCTTCGGCTCCATCCAAAGAATCTTCGACTGCGCCCCAAAAAGATGAAGCATCTTCCGGGCCGGTGACAGCCGAAAGCAACGCGCCCGCTGAAGATGCTGATCCTGAAAGCGGGGAACAGGCAAATTTTCCAGGCGTGGAAAACAGGCGGCTTCTCCGGGAAACGGAAGGCGAACCGCAGGTCAGTTTGTGGTATCCTGTGTTTGGCAATCCTCTCATAGACAAGGATATTCTGAAGTTTATCGAAAGCGAGGCCAAAGCTTTTCATGAGGATGTCGCGGAGGCTTCTGGCGAAGACGGTGAAAAGCCGGCAAGTTACAGCACCTGGGATCTTTCGGGCATATTTTCTGTTGAGCGCCCTTCCGACAGGGCGATAAGCATTACATTCAATATTTATATGTATAGTGGAGGGGCGCATGGCAATCTTGGAATTGATTGCCTGAATTATGATCTGGTCAATAATCGAAGGCTGAATTTCAACGATCTTTTCAAGGATCCGCAAAAAGCCCTGCAATTGATGAGCGAACTCACTTCAAAAAAGCTTGTCAGGAGCCTTGGAGAAGATGCCGACGAAGAAATGATTGCCGAAGGCACTGCCCCCGACCCGGCAAACTTCAAAAACCTGACTCTTACGCCAAACGGACTGTATGTGGAATTCCAGCCTTATCAGGTTGGACCCTGGTCCATAGGACCCCAGAGAGTTGAGCTTGGCCTGGAAGAACTGGCTCCAGCCCAGCCGGCGCCATCCGTATGGAATATAAAAAATGCATCCTCGAAGTAGTTCGAACCATTCCGTTTGTTATAATTAACTTTTAAATCCGTTCACATTTTTTTATTGAGGTCATTAATGCCCTGTGTTTTTTTTCGCCCTTTTTTCAATCGTCATTCAAAAATTTTGCTTCGTCCGGGTTTGGCCATCAGGGGCGCTTGTTTGGGTCTGTTTTTCGCTTTTTTTTCAGTTTCTTCCGGTCTGGCCGCTGTTCCGGAAGTTTTTCAAAACTCGTCTGGCTCAGGCAGGCAAAATGAAGGTCAGGAAAATATCTCCGGCAAGCACGATGCCGCCGTCAAGATTTCCGGTTCCCAGTGGCCCGGCATAATAGATCATGTTCTTCAGAAGCCGCTTCCGGATTCCGCAGGCGATTCCGGCCACGCCAACATACTCGTAAATTATCCATCCCTTGGAAATAATGAAATCGACAATGATATCCGGCAATGGGTCAGCGGCATAGCCTCCGCCTTTGAATCCCATCTTGATCTTGACGATCTCGCGGATGCGGATTTTGGCGGGGATTTGCTGCCGGACGACGACCTTGCGTCAGCTGGTGAGAAACACAGATTCGAGCTTTATGGCAGCTATTCGATAAGCCGGCCCTCCCCAAACGCGGTCAGCATTACTTTCGAGCTCTGGAACTATACCGGCTCAAACCACGGCAATCTGGACATCATTACCCTCAATTACAGTCTGCTGACCGGCAAACGGCTTGAATTTGTCGATATGTTTGAAGAACCTGATGTGGCTTTGCAAATGATGTCCGAATATGCCCGTAACAGCCTTGAGTCTCGCCTGGGTGCGGCCAGGCGTACCCAGATGCTGAAAGACGGCACGGAAGCACTGATGGAAAATTTTTCCAGCCTTACCCTTACGCCGGGCGGCATCTGCATAAATTTTCAGCCCTATCAGGTCGCACCCTGGGCCGCCGGCATTCAGAAAGTGGAAATGCCTGTCGAAAAACTTTTGCCCGCCGGACCTTTTCTAGCGATATGGGGTAAATGATGCCTGCCAGAAAAATAGTTCTGGCAACTACCAATGCCGGAAAGATCCGCGAGCTTGCCGAACCTCTTTCCGCCCTGGGGATAGAAGTCCTCGGCCTTTCGGATTTTACCGAAATTGGCGAGATTGAGGAAACCGGAAACACATTTGCGGAAAACGCTCTGATAAAAGCGGCGGCGGTCGCAAAACAGATCGGCCTGGTGGCAGTTGCTGACGATTCGGGCCTGTGTGTTGACGCGCTGCAAGGCCGGCCGGGCGTGAAAAGCGCGCGTTTTGCCGACGATGTGGCCGCATTGCCGGGCGAAAACAGGGATCAGCGCAATATTCGGAAGCTTTTGGACCTTATGAAAGGAAAACAGGATCGCAAGGCGCATTTTGAAACCTGTATGGCGGCAGTTGCCCCGAATGGCGAAAAGCTTGTCGTTTCGGGGCAATGGCCAGGGCAAATATTGCAAAAGCCCCGGGGGGCGAATGGTTTTGGCTATGACCCTGTCTTTTTTGATTCCGCTCTTGGCAAGGCGGCGGCGGAATTGAATTTGGCAGAAAAAAACGCGGTCAGCCACAGGGGCAGGGCGGGCAGGGCGCTTCTGGAT
>VSMX01000061.1 GCA_009773975.1 Desulfovibrio sp.
AAAAAGCCCCTTTTCGTTTTTCAACGAAAAGGGGCCTGTGATTTTATTCCGGAATCAAATTCAGTTTGCCTGATTGCTCCTGCCGCCTGTCATTATTGCAAGGCCTGGCCAACCGCAAGATGGTAGCCGCGAATGCGGCGCTTTTCCTGGCGTGAGCTGGCAAGTTTCTGGCGAACGGCGTCCCTCGCCTTTGTGGCAAGTTCAGTTAGCTGTTTCTGGATGTTGGACAATTCCATAATTCGTTTTTTGTAATGCTCGGCAATGGAGGGTTCGAACAAATTCCAGGCCATGCCGGTCAGTTCTCCGCGCTTTTCCGCTAGGCCCATGGCTTCATCGTATTCGCCATCCTCGAGCGCGCTTTTTTCCTTCCTGGCCAGATCAAGAGCCTCATCGAGCAAATCTATCGCGCGGGACATCGGCTTTCCCCTTTCTGCAGGATTAGTTGCCGGCAGCCGAAGAAAGCTGGCTGTGCAGGGTATTGCTTACCACGCGCCAGTCTTCGCAAGCGGGCACAAATTCATATTCAAGAAGGTCGGCAAGAAGTATCCAGTCCTCGCTTTCCAGGACTTCGCTCATTTCGGAAATAAGGTCGGAAAATGACGAGACTTTTCCTACAAACTCCTCATCGGCGCCGCCAAGGTACCTGTCGCGAAGGTGGGCAAGAATGCCCATGAAATCACGGGTGACTTCCAGCAGATCCTGGATAAGCTCAAGAGCGTCGGAATCCTTGCCTTCACGGAAAAGCCTGCCGACATTGTTGCCGCCGCTGGCCATCATCCTGGCAACCTTGTCAAGCTCGCCGGACATTTCCACGGCGAGGGTGAGAGCAGGCGCGGAACGCACTTCAAGCTTGCTGATCGCGTCGCAATCCATGTCTTCCGCCTGATGCGGATAAATTTCGGAAAAACTTTCATCATTGACCAGAACATCCGTGATGATGCGGCCGCTCATGGAATCATCTTCCATGACATCGGTAAGGACATCCTCAAGATTGGCAAAAGCGGAAAGTTTCTTGTCGCTCTGGCGTCCATCAACTATTATCATTTTCCCCTCCTTGTACCGGGACATATTTTCCATAAATTTGTTATACGGTTTTTTATGCAATTGACGTGCCACAGTTTTTCGTCATTCTTTGCCGACCAGTTCGGCCGCAAAATTTGTCAGATTTTTTGAAAGCACCCCGAGCTGGGCGGCAAATTTCCCTATATCATCACTGTCATTGCGCAGTTCGCGCCAAAAATCGCCCAAAGAGGCCAGGGGCGCGCAGGCATCCAGAAGGCTTTGCACATTGTCGCAGCCCTGGAGCAAAATCTTGCCCGCGCGCGGATTCTTTCCGGCCAGGGCCGCCGCGCCCGCCAGGCTTTCCAGAATGCCGGCAACTTGCCTGAGAACCGGCGCGGCATGCTCCACATAATTTGCGGGAGCGGGAAAATCCGGCTTTTTCGGGCTGCATGAAGGCTGGATTCCACTCACGTTGTCAAGTATTTGGCGCCAAAAATAACGCTGCCACGCAAGCCACGCGCTTTGCCCCTGCCCTTGATGGCCGGATATGCACTGGATATCCGAAAAACCGCAGGCATCGCGGCCTGTAAGCCAGATCCTGGCTTTGCTGGCGCGCATTTCATCTGTAAGCCCTTCCAGCCAACTGCCATGCTTGAGCTGCCCAAGCGCAAGGGAAGCCGCCAAATCCGGCCCGATTTGCCGCAGGCATGCATGATCAAAACCGCAAATCTGGTTGAAGGAACAGGGATGACAGGCCAGGGCCGGTTCAAGACAGCAGTTGCCGGCCGCGTACGGGCCGGTATCCCAGGGCTGGGCAGTGGCAAGAAAGAAGGCCAGGCAGCGCACGCCAAGGCCGCTTGCCAGGTGCATGGTGCCAGTATCGTTTGTGGCCAGCAAAAGGCTTTGTTCAAGCAGGGCAGCCAGCTGGGGTATTGTAGTCTGTCCCGTGGCGTCAACAAAAGGAAAATCGACCCTGGCGGCAAAGGCTTCGGCCAGTGGCTTTTCCGCGGCGGAACCAAGCAGCATGGATATATATCCCTGCTCATGCAGACGAGCGGCATATACGGCGAAATGTTCAACAGGCCATTGCCTGTCGGGATTGCTGGCGCCCGGCTGCAGGGCAATCAGGTTTTTGCCGGGGCGGACAAATGGGTATTTTGCCAGGAAATCTCCGGCCCAGACCCTGGCCTCCTGCGGGGGAACACCAAGTTTGCCGGAATCCTGGCCAGGCCTGGCAGCTCCCAGAAGCGGCAGGGCTGTCATCCGGAAAACGTCGGCAATATTGAATGGCGAACTGCCTCTGCGTTTTGAGGCAACATTTAAAAACGCGGCCCAATAACCGGAATTGACCCCGAAGCCATGCTCATCCATGCCAAAACCCAGAACATTGGCGCCGTCCTGGGCCAGCATGCGCGCCAAAAGCCGCGCCGAATTTGTGGGCGTAAGATTTATTATGTGCGAATAACTGGCATTTGACCGGATACCCCGGACAAAACCGGTTATCATGTTCAGGGCTTTCGGCCAGTTGCCATGCAGCCGGGACAGGAGCATGGAGCCGCGCAGCGGCCATGCGTCGCTCACATGGCGCATCATGGGGACGGCATCGACAAAATTGGCCAGGCAGACCAGACCGCAATTCGCGCCATTGGCTGCCAGACCGCTTAACAGGGGCTGCGTCTGCAGGAGATCCCCAAACCTGGTCAAATTTATTATAAGAACATTATCGGCCATCTGGGGATTTCCCGTCATTTGCAGTGCGGAAATCCTGAAATGTCAATATATTATGGCATTTTGGATTCCCGGATAATAATTTGCCTGAAAAAAAGACCCGCTAGGCCCTGTTGGAACGGCTCTGGTTCTTGAGCATGCCCAGGGCAAGCTCGCGCTCCTCATGAAAGCGGTTGCGGACTGCGTTCTGAACCTGGGCCGTTGACGAACCAAACTGCCTGGCGCGAACATTGTAAACATTCCTGATCAGGTTGCGTTCGTAATCCGCATCGGTTGGCTTGCCCGAAAGACCATCAGCCCTTTCGAATATCCTGGCCGCGCCGGCCGGCCCATGCTGAACGGCCGTGCTCCAGATTACCTCGCGCATTGCCGCCGAAAGCGTATTTTCCTCAAGGCCGGTTCGCTGGGTAATGGCCTTGACTGCCGGATCATAATGGCTTTCGCGGATATAGGCTTCCTGCAGCCTTTCAAAGCGCTGCGGCTGTTCGGCTGCTATGGCCCGCCATTCATCTGGCATGGCGCCTCTGCGGCTGCCAGTGTTGGATGGTCCGGCCTTGCGCAGGCGGCGCGAAAGATCGGGCGCCTGTTCATCGAGAAAACTCAAAAAGCCTGCCATGCTCCCCACAGCCGAGGCTATCTGGTATTTGCCATAGGATGTGCCGCCCGTGCGATCGTAACCAACGGCTGCAATGCCATCGCCGCCGGATTCAAATTTGGCCGAAAGCTTGCCTATGCCTTCCGGTGAATAATTGCGGTTGCGCTGCATTTTGCGGCCGCGCTTCAGGCTGACAGGCGCTGTATGAATATAGTCTGCGGCTGTCAGGGCGAAGCCGCGTCCGTTACCGGCTGCGGCAGCGATATTGCCCACCGTGCGGGCCATATTGGCATTGCGTGCTATATCCAGCGTTGACAGATTGCTTGTGCCCATGGAATCCATCAGTTCGCCCATTGTCCTGGTGCGAACGATGTCCCCCTGGGCTTTCTGGAAATTTTGCATGCGCAGCATATCGCTGGGCGTTCTGCCTGCCAGGACAGGGTTCTGGTTTTGCAAGGGGATGCCACGCGACTCCGGGAGCCTGGCTACACGGGGCATTCCCTTTTTTGATGTAGCCCGGGAAGCATTCGCGCTTACCGCGTCATTTTTGGCAGCAGAGGCGGAGGTATCTTCCATTACACGGGCAAAAGACGAGCCTTTTGCAGGGCTGGAAGAACGACGCGCGCTGCTGTTCAGCGGTCTTGAGCCGCTATTTTCCAACTTTATGGGGGAATGTGCCATTGTACTCTCCTCTCGCAGATACTCTGCAAGCTGCGACAAGCAAAGAAAGTGCCAAAATCCACAAGTTGCTGCGTCCCAAGAACTTTCAGGATTTGATATTTGTTTTGCAGGGTTGGCGTCAGCTCTTTGGCTTTTTTTCAGCCCCGCAAATGGACAAAACACCGATTTGGCATTAATAATTGTTTTACAATAAACCAATCGAAGCCAATTTTATATTCATGCAAATCCCCAGTCCTGTTTTCATGCGCGGCAAGTATCGCTTTTTCCCTGCGCGATTTTTCAGCGCTTGCCCCCCTCCCGTGGGAAGCAGTTTTCTGTCGTGGTCTTTTTGCCTGGCAGTTGCCATACCGCTTTTGCTTTTCTCCCCAATGGGTTCCACACCTGGCCAGGCGCGGGAATATATATCTGTGGACAAGCTTGCGCCGGCAAGCTCCGCGCCGGGGATTATGCCTGCTCCCCGCAAAGCGGAGAGAAAAAACGTAAAGCGTTCCACTGTTTCGCCCGATAAAAAGAATGTTAAACAATTGCCGGCAGTGAAGCCGCAGCCGGCAGCGGAACAGCCGCCGGCAGGCGAAGCGCCGCCTGCGACAAAGCCGGTTTCGGACAAATTCAATGGCCCGGCAGGCTCGGTGCATCTTTTTGGCACCGTTGAATTCAAGCGGCCACTGGAATCGCTTCCCGGCTGGCTTGATGTTCTGGCCCGCAATTCCCAAAGCCCGATTTTCCAGGCGCAGAAGCATTTCAACAAAAAAACCAGTTGGGCCGACCTGAGGGGCAAGCTTGAGGGCAGAAGCCTTGCCGAACAGTTGAGGCTGGTGAATAAATTCTGGAACGACTGGCCATATCGGGAGGACAAGGATAATTGGGGGCAGCCCGATTATTGGGAAATTCCTGCGGAATTTCTGAAAAAATCCGGGGATTGTGAAGATTATGCCATTATCAAGTATTTTACGCTCAAGGAAATGGGCGTGGACCCCAAAAGCATGCGCATTGTCGTTTTGAGGGACACAATCCGCAATCTTGCGCATGCCGTGCTGGTGGTTTATTCGGATGGCGACGCTTTTGTGCTTGACAATCTTTCCGATATTGTTCTTTCCCATCGGCGCATATCAAACTACAGCCCGCAATATTCGGTAAACGAGTTTGGTCGCTGGGCGCATATCAAGGGTAAAAAAGCAAGGTAAATACATACAATATCCGGTACAACAAGATTTTACCCGCGGAGAATGAAATGCTGAAATGCAAAAAATGCGGCAACCCCATTTTTGGCGACCGCATCCAGGTTGGAGTGGATTCGGCCTTGTGCATGGCTTGCGCCGAAGAGCTGGAAAAAAAGGCGGTCAAATGCCCGGTTTGCGGCAATGAAAGCCCGCCCGACCAGGATATGGCGCTTTTGCTGACCAGGGCCACGGCCACTCCACAGGAACGCATGGACGCAAATGCCTCCATAGTGCATATCTGCCCCAAATGCCATGTTCTGTTTTTTGACGATTTCCAGTATGAAATTCTCATGCTGCATAACCAGAACTGATTATTTACGACGCGAACCTTCTCATATATTGGCGGAATGCAATGAACGCAGAAAAAAGCAACAAATCCGGTCCGGGACCTGGAAAAATACTTGGAGGCTTCCTGGTTATCCTTGCCTTGCTGGGCACCGTGGCCTGGTGGCTTTGCGATTTGAGCATCAAGAACCAGACTCAGGCCATTCTGAACCGGGAGCAGGAAGTGCAGCGCGCCTGGCTGGACAAGACCCTTGACAATATCCGGGCCTGGCGAAACGAGATAGTCGAACAGGCGCGCTATATCAGCTCCTCCGAAATGTTCCGGCTTTTTGTAACAGATGCCAGGCGCTTCTCGCCAGGCGAGCTGGAATCATTTTCCGACCCAGATTCCCTGCATTCCGACGATGACGAAATCCGCACCATGGCCGAACAGCTGGTCTATATGCAGGATCTGTTAAAGGATTTTACCCGGCGCCGCGCATGGAGTGATGCCAGGATTCTGCTGCCTGACGCCAAGCCCATGGTAAATCAGGCATTTTCCATACCCCTGACCAAGGAACAGAAAGATCTTGTGGAGCGCGCCGCAAAAAGCGCGAGGCCGGGCTTCGGTCCAATTCGCAAGACATCCGCGGGCCTGGTGATGGATATGGCCGACCCGCTTTTCGAAGTGCTCGGCGCAAGGGAACCGGAAACAATAGCCGTGCTTTTGCTGACTGTGCCCCTTGAAAAGCCGCTTGCGAATTTTTTGGCCAGAAACAGGGAACAGCAGCAGACCATGCTCCCGAGGATTGTCGACCAAAATGGCGACAAAACCGAAATGGCTCTTCTGGGCAGCAACGGCGTCATGCTTGAAACGGCTGCAAATCCTCCCGGGAGCCTTGAAAATATGCCCTTTGGCCGCAGGCTTTCGCTGGCTGGCAAGGAGGAAGTCTATTCCCTGGCAGGTCGTCCATCCATCCTCAAATGGCTGTTCGTTCTCGAAACTCCAGCCGCGGAAGTGGATGAAGTCATTTCGCAGCAAAAAACCCAGATCTACAGCCTGGGCGCTCTCGGAGCCATTGGCATAGCCCTGTTGACGGCCTTCATCTGGGCCAGCCACACCTCGCGCACGGAAAAGGCGCGAGCGGAGAAACTTGACCGGCTGAACAAGATTATCGGCCAGCAAAGGCAAATTCTTTCTTGCATTAACAAATCCAATCTCGACGGCCTCCTTCTTGTGGACAATATAGGCCGAATTGAGGTCTGTAATCCGGCTTTCATGAAAATCATCGGTGGGAAAGCCGATCCGGATGATCCGGATTCCCTGGCCTATGCGCTGCAGGACACTGATAATCCGGCATCTCCCCAAGCGGGAAAGATCAAGCTCACGGATGTCTTGCCAGACAAGACCGGCATGAATTTGTGGCACGACATGGCCGTGGTTCAGGACAATGGAAAATCAGCCACTGTGGAAATTGTCATTCCCCGCAAGACGGATGGCGGCAAGACGGAAGATTGCCTTTACCGCGTTACAATCTATCCATTTATAGAGGATATGCCGGATAAAAAATCAAAAATCGGCGGCAGCATGGCCATTTTTACGGATATTACCCAGTTCCGCCGCAACAAGCTGATCAATGACGCAAGGCACGAAGCCCTGATTTCCGCGCTGGGCAGAGCCATTGAAAGCGTGGACGACAATCTGGTGGGCCATTCCGACAAGATGGCCGGCGTCGCGGCACGCCTGGCCGATGAACTGCGCATGGACAAGCATCAGAAAGATACGCTGCTCCTTGCCGCGCGCCTTTCCCAGATTGGCAAGATCTTCGTTCCGCGCGAAATTCTTACCAGGAAAGGAAAGCTGACGCCGGAAGAACTCAAGATTGCCCAGAGGGCGCCCGAATACGCGGACAAGGTTCTGCACGATCTGCATTTTGACCTGCCCGTTCGTGAAACAGTGCGGGAAATGGGCAAATCTCTCGAAAAAAGCCAGATGGATGGCAAAGCGAAAGAAAGCATTTCGCTTTGCGGGCGCGCGCTTGCTGTCATAAATGCCTTTATTGCAATGACCAGCGCCCGGGCCTGGCGCAAGGACGGCGGCATGGATACGCAAACCGCGATCAGGGTCATGTCCGCCGACGCGCGTTTTGATACGGATATCGTCAAGGCGCTTGGCCTTGTGCCGGCGGCCGAACTGGAAAAAATTATCGGCAGGAAAGCCTGAAAAAAAGAGCCGCTCCAAATGGAAGCGGCTCTTTTTTTCACCCGGAACGTAAGTCCAAATTCAACATATACTACCAGAAATGAGGCGGAAACGGCGGCGGATGACCGGAATGGCGGCGCGGCCCGTGGTATCTGCGCCAATAGTGGCCGTGATACTTGCGCCATTCCTTTTCACGGTGCTTGCGCCACTTTTTGGCCTGCTTGCGCGTCAACTTTTCCTGTTCCCTCTCCGCCTTCCATGCCTTGCGCCGATAATAGCGGTTGCGGTAATAATAAATGCTGCAGGATGATTGGCTGCGGTCAAGGCAAATGCGCCGGGGCAATCCGGCAACTCTTGTTTAAAGACCGATAAAGGGATATTCTGCTTTTCGTACAGGAAAAACGGAGCGGAATATGTACGAGCTTTCCCCCAACTTGCAGGGCACTACCTTGAGTCTTGGCCTTACCGGCGACGTTACGCTTGACGATGTCGTGGCTTTCAACAATGAAATGCGCGAGCACAGCAAAACGCCGAACATCACCCAGCTTGTGCTGAACCTGAGCCAGGTTTCCAGCATGGATGCGGCGGGGCTTGGGGTTCTGGTCAGCCTCAATACCTCGATGCAGCGTTACGGGCGCCGTCTCGTCCTGCTCTGTCTTGCCCCGCATATCGACAAATTGCTGAAAGAGGCCGAAATAGAAGGCTTTTTCGCAACCTGCGAGAGTGAGGAGGAGCTCAAGGGCTTTATTCCCGAAGCCTCGACCACGCGCAAAAACAATTCCTGATTCCGGCTTTTGGGAGATAGTCATGGCATATTATCTTAGGCATTACTTCAATCCCGATTTTGACTATCAGCGGGCCAAGCCTGGCGGCGGTCTGGGCAACGATGACGGGGCGGACGTTTACAGCCTGGGCTATGCCCAGAATGTTATTTCCGGGCAAATCTTGGCCGAAATCGTTCCCCTTGAGGAAGCCGGCGCGGATTATGACAAGCGTTTTACGCGCGAAGTGCCGGAACTTCCCCAGGGGCCGAATACCCGGATTGATCCCAGATATCCGCGCTTTCTGCTTTCGGATGCCAAGGGCTACGTTTTTTATAACGATGGCAAGATAACAGTCAAAAAACTGCTCAATGTGCGGCAGGATGTCAGTTTTGCCACTGGCAACATTTATTTTGTCGGCGATATGGCCGTTCATGGCTCCGTGCGCTCGGGCTTTTCCATCCAGGCCGATAATATCCGCATAATGGGAATGGTCGAGGGCGGCATTGTGCGCGCGCGCCGCGATCTCATGATTGAAGGCGGTGTGCGCGGCGGCTCAAGCCAGCATTGCCTGCTGGACGCGGGCGGCAAGATCTTGAGCCCCTTTCTGGAAAAGGTCGAGGCCAGGGCCAGGGGCAATATGGTCATAGAAAAATATTGCCTTTACAGCACCATCTACGCGGGCGCCAACATGGTTGTGCGCGGCCAGATGTACGGCACCGCCGTGAATGCATACGGCAGCGTTTATGTGGGCGCGCAGCTTGGCAACCGGGCAGCCGTGCCCACAAAGGTTTATCTGGGCTATGACCCGCTGGCAATTCGCCAGCTTGAAAAAATCGACGCGATAATAGCTTCCCTTTCCCAGACCATCACCCATCTCAAGGCTGTGGCCGGCCATCTTGCGCCCGAATCAAACGAGACGACGCGCAAATTGCAGCGTCTTAGCCTGCAGCGAGAGCATATCCTCGAACGCCGCCAGGCTGTCTGGGCCAAATTGTCTGTTGACGAACAGAATATGCAGAACTGCCGCGTGATGGTGCCGGGCCGGGTCTATCCCGGCGTGGAAATCTCGATTGGCCGCGCTTTCATGATGGTTGAGCGCATTTATGAAAATTCGCAATTCCGCCTTTGCTATAATGACATTATTGTCGAACCCATGCCGGAAAGGAAGAAAGCCGAGTGAAAGCGGAAAGCTGGATCTTCGAGCCTGTTGAAGACGACGGCCATCTGAAAGACATAATCGCGCATGGAGACAACAAATCCCTGGCAATGCTTGGCCCGGGGGGGCCGGACAGGGAACGCGCGGCCCTGAAAAATTTTGACGGCTCCGGCAAATTGCCCGTGCTCCTTGGCCTTGGCCTTGGGCATGCGCTGCGCGATTTGCTGGAAATCCATCAGGGGCCGATTGCCGTGGTGGAAAAATTTGGAGCGCTTGAAAAGCTGGCTCATGTCCTGGACGATATTTCAGCCGGGGATCGGGAAAGGCTTTTCATTGTTCGGGAAGCCGATGCAAAAAAGGCGCTCTCGCTTTTGACCCATTGGCAGAACAGCAATGACGGGTTGCCCATGCTGCCCATTGTCCTGCCCTTCTACCAGCGTCTTGACCGCGAATATTACGGCGCCTTGCGGCAAAACCTCGAAGCAAGCGCAAAATTCGATTTTTGGGGCCGCGCCCGCGCCCCGCGTTTTACCACAGCGCCCCCCCGCGTCCTGCTGCTTACCAGCAAATATTTTTTGATGGGCGAACTGGAGCGCGCCTGCCAGAAGCTTTCCCTGCCCTACAATCTTGTTATTGTTGGCGATGGAGAAGTTGGCCGCGAAGATTTTACCAGTGAATTCCTGCAGGCCGTCCTGGAATTCAAGCCGGATTTTTGCCTTACGTTGAACCATCTGGGCGTGGACGTGGAAGGCGTGCTGATGGATATGCTGGCCAGGCTCAATCTGCCGCTGGCATCCTGGTTTGTGGACAATCCCCACCTCATCATTCATCAATACCGGAAATGCATCAGCCCCTGGACAGCCATATTCACATACGATGAAGACAATGTGCCCACGCTGAAAAAATCGGGCTTTGCCCATGTGCGCTATTTGCCCCTGGGCACGGATGTGGAACGGTTCAGACCTTCCAGCCAGCCTGTGCCGCCGGCCTGGAATGCCGACATTTCCTTTGTTGGCAATTCGATGATTGAAAAAGTGGCTGCCAGGTTGAAAAAAGGGCATTTTCCCAGGGAACTGCTCCTGCATTTCAAAAAGGCGGCCAGTGCCTACGAGGCCAGCTCCGAAAGATCGGTTGCCGAATTCCTGGCTGAAGAATTGCCGGAAACATACGCAATTTATATGAAATTGCCCGGCAATGAGGACAGGCTCGCTTTTGAAACAGCCATTACCTGGCAGGCCACAAGGCTTTACCGCAATGGCCTGGTACGCGAAATCCTGCCCTTCCATCCCCTTATTGTCGGAGACCGGGGCTGGTTAAGCGAATTCAGGACGCAGCGCAAGGAATTCGGGCACCTGGACACGATAAGCTATTATAGCCAGCTGCCGCTCTTTTACCAGCACTCCAAAATCAATTTCAACTGCACCAGCAAACAGATGAAGGGCGCCGTAAATCAGCGCATTTTTGACGTTCCGGCAACGGCTTCCTTTGTTCTCACTGACTGGCGTCCGCAAATGGAAGCGCTTTTTGAGCCATCCGAAATGGCCTGCTACCACAGCGCGCAGGAAATTCCCGAGCTGGTGAAGCATTATCTCTCCCATCCCGAAGAAAGGGAGAAAATGATCCATGCAGCCAGGAAACGCGTGCTTGCCGAGCATAAATGGGAGAACAGGCTGCAGACGCTGGTTGCCTCCATGCGCGAAATTTACGGCAAAAACTGATTGCTTTTAATATTATAACGATAGCACTCATGGCAGCCGATCCCGTTCTTGTTTTGCAAATGCGGCGATTAGGGGATCTGATCCTTACGTTTCCCCTTCTTGAAGACATCCGCGCCCGCTATCCCGGCCAACCCATCCTGGTTGCGGCCGAGGAACATTTTTACAAGGGGCTTGAAAAACTTTCTCCTGATGTCATTTATTTTCCCGCCAGCCGGATTCAGGAACTCGCGCAGGGACGATATGCGGCGATAATCAATCTGGGCAGCGGGCCAGAAGCGGCAATCTGCGCCGGCAAAGCTCACGCTCCGCTCAAAATTGGCCAGATCAATGATGGTTCCCTGCATATTGCCGGTTTCTGGCAAATTTACCGCGCCAACCTGACGCTGAACAATCGCCACAATACCTTTCACTGGGCCGATCTCAATCGTCTGGACTTGCCGAACGCCCTGCCCTTGCCTGCCCGCGCATCCAGTCCGCTCCCCTCCGCAGGCAAAAAACGTATCGGTCTTGTGGTTGGCGCAAGCGTGCCTTCCAAACGGCCAGATGCCCTGTTTTGGGGCAGGCTGGCCTCCCGCTTGACAAGAGACGGCTTTTCGCCAGTTTTTTTGGGTGGCAAAGCTGAAATTGAGGCTGGTGCCAGGGCGGCCGCCATTGCCGGTCTGGACAATTCCAATCTTTGCGGCAAGCTTTCGTTGCGGGAACTGGCAAGCCTCATGCAGGGTCTTGCGCTCTGCATTACGCCGGATACGGGCCCAATGCACCTTGCCTCCTGGATGCGCTGCCCGACGCTGAATCTTTCCATGGGGCCAGTGCATGCCAATGAAACAGGGCCCGCGCTCCCCGGGCAATGGGTTTTGCGTTATAACGCAAGCTGCGTGGGCTGCTGGAAATGCGCCCGCTCCAGAATGTTTTGCAAGAACAATTTCACGCCCCAGGCCGTGGCGCAAGCCGCCGCGGCCATCATCAATGGCGAACAGGTCCCGGCCGCAAGGGGCCTGGATCTTTTACGCACCGGCCGGGACGCGCTTGGTCTGGCCGAACTGGCTGCCGTTTCGGCCAATGTATCCGTGCGCCCACTGCTGGAAAATTTCTGGAAGCATGCCTTCCTGGCTTTTGCCGATGAAAGCCACTACCCGGCAGCACGGCAGCAAGCTGGCGATCTTCTGGACAACCAGGCAGCGCTTGCGCGCAATATGCGCAAAAATGTCGGGAAGATGCTGAGCCAGACCATCAAGGTTGCCAAAGGCGCAAGATTCGAGGAAAATTTCTGGAAAAACCAGCCCTGGCACAGCCGCCTCTTTGCCGGTCATTGCCAGCTTTGGCTGCAAAATGCCGATTCCTCAAGGCAGGCCCTTCTAGAAGTGCTGCAAAGGCAGGAAGCGTTGCAGGATCTCCTAAGCGAGTAAAATTGCAACTTAACGGCCGCCAATCGGCCAGTCCTCCCAGCAAATCGGCAGGCTTGCGGAGATCCCTTTCAGTATTTCAAGAACCCTGTTTCTGCTTTCTTCCGCAAACAGGAGCATCAAAAGAGCCGGGCGCCGTTCCAGAACGGTAAACAGGGCCAGATTGTCGTGGGCTTCCAGCAAGAAACGAAACATGGCCACATGGCAGGATTCCATGCGCACAAGCATGCGCGAACTTCTGCGCGGCATCAGGCAATCCCGAAAAAGCGGGCGGCAATTACAAGGCCAATGCCAACTGCAATCGTTACAAAATAGTTCCTGAAAATCCAGGCCGCCACAAGCGTGGGAATTGAAACCAGCAGGAACAGATTGGACGTGGAAACAT
>VSMX01000062.1:0-8447 GCA_009773975.1 Desulfovibrio sp.
GCGATATCGAGGAACGCGGCCTGCAAACAATGCTTACTGTAAACAGGGACGCCCTTGTCCGTCTGGGGCTGACCATGGCCGATGTGGATACAGCCCTCAACAATGCTTTTGGCCAACGCCAGGTTTCCACCATTTATCGGGATAAAAACCAGTACAGGGTGGTGCTTGAATATGCGCCGGCCTGGCTTGAAGACCAGGAGGCCCTTTCCAAAGTTTATCTGCCAGGCAAGGAAGGCCATGTGCCCCTGCTTTCCATTGCCACAGTTGGCCCCGGTTTTGCGCCGCTGTCGGTTGCCCACCAGGGACAATTCGCGGCTGTTACAATTTCGTTCAATCTGCCGCAAGGAGTTTCGCTTTCACAGGCCCAGGCAGCTATTGATGAAACCAGGGTCAAAATCGGCATGCCTTCCACAATTGTGGGCAGTTTTCAGGGCACTGCCAGAATGTACAGCGATACCATACGAAACCAGGTCATCCTGATTTTGGCAGCTTTGGCTGCCTTGTATATAATTTTGGGCATTTTATACGAAAATCTTGTCCATCCGATAACCATACTCTCAACCTTGCCCTCGGCTGGAGGGGGCGCATTGCTGGCCCTGATGCTTTTTGACATGGAATTCAGCGTTATTGCCCTTATTGGGGTGTTGCTCCTGGCAGGGATAGTCAAGAAAAACGCAATCATGATGGTAGATTTTGCAATCGAAGCCCAGCGCAAGGGCAAACTTGAACCCAGAGAGGCCATTTACAAGGCCTGTATCCTGCGTTTCAGGCCTATCATAATGACAACAGCGGCAGCCATACTTGGAGCGATACCTCTTGCCCTTGGCCATGGCGACGGCGCCGAGATCCGCCGTCCCCTTGGTGTAACCATTGTTGGCGGACTTTTGTTGAGCCAGCTTCTTACCCTGTACTCAACTCCTGTGGTTTATCTTTGCCTTGACAGGGCGCGGCTTAAAATCCGGAAAACCCGGTTGCGCCTGGTATACGGCAAGAAAAAGGCCCATCTTCTTGAAACGCTGCATGACAGATAGGAAAATATATGGTTGAAGTCATATTGAACAAAGCCTGTATGCCGGGCAAGGTTCTGAAAGATAATTCCGTTTTTTCATTGTTCGAGCCAGACAAGATTGGCAAGGCCGAAAAGTTTTTCCACTCCATGGGCCATTCTCCAACACCTCTGGAAGAGCTTTCAGATTTATCCGCAAGGCTCGGCCTGGGCAGGATTTTGCTCAAGGATGAATCCTCTTTCATGGGCCTTGGTTCATTCAAGGGCCGGGGTGGAATATGGGCCATGGCCAATATTCTTGCCCAAAAAGTGGGCCTGCGGGAATTTGATTTGTCAAGCCTGCAAAGCGCGCTGAGGGGGATATCTCCAGCCCTGTTTGTAACCGCGACCGATGGAAACCATGGAAAAGCCATTGCCTGGGCAGCACGGTTTTTTGGCCAGGAAGCCCGCATATTTATGCCTCGCGGGGCATCAGCGAATATTGTGGAAGAAGTGGAAAAACTTGGCGCCCAATGTCAGGTTCTAAATTTGAACTATGATGACACTGTGCGGAAAGCCCAAAATTATGCTGTGCGCGAAGCGGCAATCTTGCTTCAGGATACTGCTTGGCCCGGATATGAAACTTTTCCTGGCCTGATTATGCAGGGCTATGGAACAATGGTAGCCGAAATTTTGGGGCAAATGGAAGATTTTTGGCCTGATTACATACTTTTGCAGGCTGGAGTAGGCTCATTCGCAGCCTCGTTCATGGCCGGTTTTATTTTGGAAAGCAATCGCCGGTGCATCAAAATCCCGCGCTTTATCAGCCTTGAGCCCAAAAACGCGGCCTGCGTCCTTGAATCTGTCAAGGCAAATGACGGTAATAGCCATGCGGTTGCGGGTGACCTCGAAACAGATATGACGGGCCTTTCGTGTGGGGAGGTTAGCCAGCTGGCCTGGCCAATTTTGCGGGACAATCTTTTTGCGGCCTGCGCCTGTTCGGATGAACTGGCACATTTGGGCATTAATATTCTGTCGGATGAAAAAATTAATTCCGGCCCAAGCGGAGCAATTGGGGCCGGCTTTCTGGATTATGCGCGCAAGAATGAGGTTTTACGCCAACTTGTGGGCTCTTCTTCAAATATTCTGCTTGTTTCCACAGAAAAATGATTTTCCCCTCCGCACCGGAGGGGAAAGAATGTGGGTGGAAAATTATTCTGGCAGATCCACGGAAATATGATCCGCTTCCTTGTTGCGCAGCGCAATAGTTACGCCGCCAAGTCGCAGAGCGACAGGATCCTTCAATGGCGCCCGTCCGACCACTGTAACCGATGCGCCAGGAATAATGCCCATATCGCGAATACGCTGATTGACAATGCCCTGGGCTTCAATTTTTGCAATCCTGCCATTTTGGCCAACTTTCATTGTCCTGAGATTGACGGTCCTGCCCATGAAAATTCTCCTTTGATCGATCCTGCCCTGACCTTTGAATGTCGGACATCCCCAACATGGCAAAATTCAGGAACCCCAATGATAAAACTTGTTTATACCGCACTGGAGAAGTTTATCCCATGCCAGAAGGCATATCGCGGGATTAATCCAGCCGGGCTGACATACAGTCCTTAAGACAAAATGAGCTTGCGGCAAAATATGGAAACTGTCAATAAAAAAGAAAGTCATTTTCAAAAATAAGTGTGCTTTTCTGTATGGCTCTTGAGAAATGAGCAATTTTAGTTGAAAGACGATGCCGGACAGATAACATTTTTGGACAACAGCGAAGTTACAATCTGTGCGCCCGGGATTCCGACAACAGTTGTATAGCTGCCTTCAATGCGGTTAATTAAAAATGCGCCCTTGCCCTGAATGGCGAACGCGCCCGCCTTGTCCAGCGGTTCGCGGTCATGGGCGTAGCTTGCCAGGATTTCTTCGGACCAATGATGAAATACAACTTCCGCCATATCCAATAAATCCAGAATTTCTCCTGATTGGAAAATCAGGCAGGCCGCGCTGATAACATTGCAGGAATGACCGTTGAGAGCCAGGAGCATTTCAAGGGCCTCGTCATGATTTTTAGGTTTCCCCAGGATCTGATTTTTCAAGACAACAACAGTATCGGCTCCAATAATGCAGGAAAAACAGCCCGAAAAATTGTTTCGGCATTCAATCGCCTTGCTTCTTGCGGCCAGAAGCGCATATTCATGTGGCTTCCACATGGAATCCGGCAAAGGCTCGCTTTGGGGAGAAAAGGCTGTGAATGGCAAACCCAGGCTGGAAAAAAATTCTTTTCGCCTGGGCGAAGACGAGGCAAGGACAAGCTCTTTGCCATCCTTCAATTTGAACAGCTGTGCATCTCCGGCAGGCATTTGTCAGTTTTCCGTTTTGTGGCTCAAAATTACGTTTCCTTTCTTGTCCAGAACCTGGAATATGCCATTTTGATATATGCCATAAGATTTGGGAAAGCCACCCTTGGGGAGGGAAAGCGAACCAGGATTCCAGAAGCTTATGCCATCTATTGTTTCTCCGCGGGGTATATGGGTGTGCCCGCGCAGGACAATTGTTCCGGCAGGCAGCTGGGGTATGGGGGGCCTGTCCGGCAAATGATGGCCATGGCAGGCAAATATTTTATGACCATCCACATCAAGCCAGGCCTCGTCAGGCATTTTGAAAGGCATCTGCACAACATCCACTTCCGCATCGCAGTTGCCGCGCACTGCTATAACGGGGCATGGCAAATCCAGAATATGAGGCATTTGCATTAGCATCGCGTCAGTATCGTAATTGCGTGGCAGGGGATTTCGCGGGCCGTGATAGACAAGATCCCCAAGAAATACCAGCATATCCGGCGACAATTCATTTGCCCTGGCGCGGATAAAGTCCAGCGCATCCATTGAGCCGTGCAAATCCGAGGCAATGAGCATCTTCATCAAGCTTCCTCCCGCATAAATTCATTCTGTGGAATTGATTTTTCAACAAGCATTACGGGGATATCATTTTCAACAGGATAGACTACAGAGCAATTTTTGCAGGCAAAACCCGTCTCGCCAGCCCTGTTTTCGATAAGTTCGAACTGGCCATGGCATTTGGGGCAGGCAAGCACTTCCAGAAGGAAACCACTATCCATTATTTGGCATTCCATTTGTTTTTATGAATGGCATCGGCATTGAATCTGTCCGGGCTTCGGACACTGTTGATTTGCGGGTGTCCAAAGACAAGAAGGCCGATTGGCACTACAGTTGCGGGAAGATCTGCCAGCTTTTGAAAGCCTTCGATCCGTTCTTTTATCGGATAAATTCCTGTAAAAACGCCGCCAAGGCCAAGGGCGTGGGCGGCAAGAAGCATATTTTCGCAGGCTATTGCAATATCCAGCACACCCATGCCTTTTTCTTTTTCCTTCGCTTCATTGAGGCAGGCCAGAATTGCCAGCGGGGCGTGCTTTGCAAAGGATGCATAATGATTTATTTCCCCGATTTTGCCAAGAATCGCCTTGTCTTCAATGACTATAAATTCCCAGGGCTGTTCGTTTGCAGCGCTTGGGGCAAGCATTCCGCATTCAAGGATGGTTTTGAGATCGGAAGCGGAAATCGGCGCAGCCGTATAAGCTCTGACGCTCCTTCTTGATTTGATTGCTTCTATGATTTTACTGGCATCCGGACTGTCCGTAGAACGAGCCAGGGAAGGCAGACAAAAAGTCGTTGAAGCCAGAACGGCTGTCTGAAGCAGTTTCCTGCGGTTGCTGTTCATGCAAGCTCCATTTTTATAATGATAATTGGCATTATAGGTACGCAACAATAAAAGAATTTCAATAAAATATCCAGAAAAGTTCCAAAACGCTTCACTTTTGCGATATTAATCGCTATGGTAAGCAATGCTTGGGGGAGAAAAGCATCTCAAGATGACTTTTGATATATTCCACTATCATATTTGAAAAGATAGTCAAATTCAGCGCTTGTTTGCGCACAGGAGAACAATATGCCAAGTCCATTGGATATGCAACGCACTTATGCCCTTGTAGGAACAGGCGGCTGCGGCAAAACTTCGCTTGCGGAGATGCTTCTTTTTGATGCCGGCGCCATAAGCAGGCTTGGGGCGATAGAGGAAGGCACTACGAGCCTGGACTATGAGCCCGAAGAAGTTCGCCGTCGCGGCTCCATTCAACCGGCGTGCGCTACATTTCTCTGGAACAAGAATCGCCATTTTCTGGTAGATGTGCCCGGCGACGGGAATTTTACAGGAGATATGGAATACCTGCTGAAGGGAGTGGACAGCGTTTTGTTCATTCTGGATGCGGTGGACGGAGTGCGTCCATTGACCAAGAAATTCTGGAATCTCGTGCAGGCCGAAAAGTTGCCAGCTGTAATTGCCATCAACAAGCTCGACCGCGACAGGGCGGATTTCCACATGGCTTATGACAGCCTGCAATCTTTGGGAATCAAGCCGGTTGCCCTGCAGCTGCCCATTCGCGAGAACGATGCTTTTGTGGGCTATGCCGATGTTCTTTCGGGCAAGGCCTATCTTTATGGCCCAGACGGCACGGAAAAGGAAACAGAAGTTCCAGCCGCGATTGCAGATGACCTGGCGCTGTTTAGGGACGTTACAGTCGAAAATATTGCTGAAAGCGATGAAGCGTTGATGGAAAAATACCTTGAGGAAGGCAGCCTTTCGCTTGAAGATCTGCAGCTGGGCCTCAAGACTGGCGTAGCTGCCGGGGAGCTTGTGCCCGTGGTCGTATGCTCTGCCCTGGAAAACAAGGGTGGAGCCGGCATATTGAATACAGTGGAAGCCCTTTTGCCTTCGCCTTTCGAACGGGCTCCTTTCATTGGAGAAGACGGTTCGGAAAGAGCTTCGTCTCCCGATGCCCCATTGTCCTGCTTTGTTTTCAAAACTCTTTCGGATCCATTTTCTGGCCAGCTTTCAATTTTGCGCGTTCTCTCCGGCACACTTTCCGGCGATGTAAACCTCAAGAACATGCGCAGCGGTGAAAGCGAGAGGCTTGGCGCTCTTCTTTATCTTACAGGCAAAGGCCAGACACCCTGCAAGGAATCTGTGGGGCCGGGTGCGATTGTGGCAGTTGCAAAGCTTAAAAATACCCGCACAGGAGACACCCTGAGCGATGAAAAAGCGCCATTTACGCTTTTTGTGCCGCCGCTTCCACCCCAATTGATCACCTACGCCCTCGCGCCAATGGAAAAAGGCGAGGAAGACAAGATCTATGCGGCAATTCAGCGTTTGCTGGATGAAGATATCACGCTAAAGCTGGGGCGAGACGAGGAAAACGGCGATATTTTGCTTTCGGGCATGGGCCAGCTGCATATTGAACTTGCTGTGGAAAAAGCCAGGCGCCGCTTTAAAATTGATATAGTCCTGAAAACGCCAAAAGTGCCTTATCGTGAAACCGTGCGCGGCATTTGCCAGGTGCAGGGCAGGCACAAGAAGCAATCTGGCGGCCGTGGCCAATTTGGCGATTGCTGGATTGAAATGAAAGGCATGCCACGCGGTTCCGGCTATGTTTTTGAAGATGCGATAGTAGGCGGCGTAATACCCCGGCAATACATTCCCGCAATTGACAAGGGCATCCAGGAGGCCGCAGCCAGAGGTTTTCTTGCTGGCTGCCAGGTAGTTGATTTTAGCGTTAAGGTTTATGACGGAAGCTACCATACGGTCGATTCTTCGGAAATGGCTTTCAAGGTCGCTGGTTCTCTCGCATTCAAAAAAGCCATGGAAACTCTGAAACCGGTTCTGCTGGAGCCCATTGTGCTTCTCACAGTCTCAATCCCGGATGAATCCATGGGCGATGTTATTGGTGACTTGTCATCGCGCCGCGGGAAGGTGCTGGGCTCGGATTCCAAGGCCGGAATTACCGAGATCAAGGCCCATGTGCCCATGAGCGAAGTACTGCGCTACGCGTCGGATCTGCGGTCCATGACAGGCGGCCAGGGCTTCTTCACCATGGAATTTGACCACTATGAGGAAGCGCCCCAGCCCGTCGTCGACAAGGTTGTAGCCGAGCATGAGGCTGCCAGAAGCTCCGAATAAATATTCTTTTGACCTTTGAAAAAAGAAAGGCCACCGGTTTTCAAATCCGATGGCCTTTCTCTTATGGAAATTTTATCAAACTGTGCCAGAAGGCCTCACCATTTATAGCCAGGTCCGTTGCGTCCCCGATATCCGGCATTACATTTGAACCTGGCGCTCAATCAGGTCAACTGTTCGAGCTATCTGGCGGCCTACTACAGATTGGCGGGCAAGTTCCTGTTCCACTGCCGTGATATTGCGCATTACTGTTGTATGCCGCCGGTTGAAAACATTGCCTATATCCTCAAGCGACAATGATGTGTGCTTGCGCGCCAGATAAAAAATGGTATTCCTGCCTTGTACACATTCCTTCTTGCGCGATTTTGACTTTAATTGGCTTTCCTGAATGCCATAACTTTCGCACACCAGGCGGATAATCTCCGGCATATCCAGGGTATGGCGGTTTGTGGCGTACTGGGCCATGGCCTCCATGGCTAATTCGCGGGACAGACCGCATTTAAGAAGTTTGGCCTTGAAACACATACTCTTCAGGCAGGATTCCAGCTGGCGAATATCTCCATCCAGACGCTGGGCCAGAATTGAACAAACTTCATCCGGCAAATGCACCTGAAACACTTTTGCCTTGCGCTTCAGGATTTCCCGCCGCATCACTTCGTCAGGCTTGTCCATCAAGGTGAGAATGCCCGAGCAGAAATGTGAAAGAAGCTGGGGATCCATATCCTGAAGCTCTTTTGGAGCAAAGGATGAAGTAAATATGATCCTGCCTTTTTTTGCTTCAAGATTCTTGATTATAGCCAGAATCATCTCCTGCATGGCCTTTTTGCGCTGCAGAAAATGAATATCTTCCAGCAAAAGCACATCCAGTTCACAGAGGTTGTATTTCAGGGCTTCAAGCTCACGCGACTTTACCGCTCTTACAAAGCGGGAAGCAAATTCTTCCGCAGTAAGATAGGCAACTTTTTGCGCGGAAGATATTCCCGACAGGGCAGCCCCGGCAGCCTGGACCAGATGCGTTTTTCCCAGGCCAGGATCGGCATTGACAAAAAGCGTATGGACTTCGCCGCCCTGGCTAATATCTCTTGCCGCGGCAAAAGCCATTCTGTTGGATGGCCCTGTGACAAAATCATCAAAGGTATAGCGCCACTGCTCAACTGGCTTCAGCGCGGGCTGCCTGATGGGCAGACTCGCCTGTGGCCGTGGAAGAATACGGCCAACAACATCCGCGACAGGCCTGGGAGATCTCTCCGTAACGCTGGCCACATCAACTTTGATGTCAATATCTTTTGGCGCAATCCCAAGAATGGGGGCCGCAGCTTCGCGCAGCGAATCTGGAAGATGCCTTTCCACCCAGGCGGCCATGAAATCGTTGGGCGCCAAAATTCGCATCTCTCCATTCGACACATCTGTGCGTAATCTATCAACCCATACC
>VSMX01000062.1:8457-12916 GCA_009773975.1 Desulfovibrio sp.
CCCATACCTTGAAGAGACCGGCATCAAGCGTCTTCTTCAGATTTGCTGAAATCTTCGCCCATGTAGTTTCCATGGCTTACTTATATATGCCAGGAGTACTTTGTGGCAAAAGCATCCAGGCCAAATTGGCCCGGTTTGCCGTCTGCAAAAATCCCCAGACCATGGCTCGGCACAATTGTCTGAAATGCAAAGAATTCTTCCTTAACGCAATGATGGCTTGATTCCCAAAAAAGATTGCTGCTCAATGCAATTTTCAAAATCAAAAACTTATAAACATTTTTGTGGATAAGTTTTCAACAGCCTATATTTGATTTTAAGCCAAATTTCATAATTATTCATCCGCAAGTTCCTTTGCGGCTTGAGACCTCAACCTTCAGGCCGAATAGGCCCGCACCCAGCACTCTCGGGCGGGGTATCAGACGCGGGCGTGGTTAGACTGGGATGGCTCTCAATCCTCTCCCAGGCGCAACACGCAAAGCCCTGATGGGCTTTGCTGCCAATTGGGTTGCTTTCTTCCTTTTTCTGGCTTTCACATTTTTTGCCGGCTAAAACAAAAAACGGCCCTTTCGGGCCGTTGGGGCAAGTCACTTCACGAGACGGTTAGAAGGTAAATCTGAGACCGAGCATGAACTCGTTGTTGTAGGGTTCGTTGCCGATTTCATACTTTGTGCCGTTAATTGTGGTGGAAACTTCGTTATATCCCAGGCCCACAAAGCGATATGAGGCATCAAGCGCGAAGTTTTCATTGATGTTATAGGCAACGCCAGCACCCGCGTTCCAGGCAAAATTTGTTTGCCGGTCATCAAATGAATAGGTTGAACCGTTCGGCAGCTGGCAGTCATAACCGGTATAATTCAACGCCAGTCCAAGGCCACCGCCAATATAGGGCGTAAAGGGTGATTCATTATGGAAGTCCCAGAAAAGATTGGCAAAAATTGTTGTATTGTTCCAGGTTCCCTTGATTGAATCCACCCAGTAGGCGTTGTCGCTCCATGACTTTTCGCTATTGCCCCTCAAGGCGACTTCAACTTCAAAACGCAGGGGAATCATTTGCTGCTGCCAAAGATCCAGGCCCAGGGCAAAGGCGCCCCCAAGCGTAAACTGGTTATATTCGTCCACTCCAGTCCCTGCCAGCGAACTGGAACGGGAAACCGTACCCGTATTCTGGATGCTCATCAGAAACTTCGGCGCCAGATACATCCCGGTTCCCTCGGCAGACGCGCTAACAGAAGCCATAACCATAGCCAAAAACATAATGATACCAGCCAATCTCTTCATGTCTTCCTCCCTGACTTTGGCAAATTCGACGATTTTAGGCATTCAAGGGTATTTTTTGGAAATTTCTAGAAAATATCATAAACTTTTCCACAACCCCAATGCGTTCATCAAGCTTGCAACACTATTCGGCATTTTGGGATATGACTTTATGGATAATTGCATTTTGATGAATTTTTTATGTTATACTGAAATTCCTGTTCAGCAAGAGCCAGCAAATGGTTTTACCATTCAGAATTTATGGCGGTATAATTGCGGCACATAAAATTTTTAAAGTTTTATATCAATAATTTAGCAAGTTATGTGAGATTTGCGCTGTCAGGATGTGGAAGCTGACGTTGGGGCCAAATGACCACATATCCTTATCTGGCAAGTTTTTTCGCGAGAATTTCGGAAGTGAAATAGGTTATGATGCTGTCCGCGCCAGCTCGTTTCATGCCGACCAGACTTTCAAGCATTGTGGCCTGTTCGTTAATCCAGCCATTTATTCCCGCAGCCTTGATCATTGAATATTCGCCGCTTACCTGGTAGGCGCAAATCGGCACAAGGGTGTTCTCGCGCGCAAGTTTGATTATATCCCCGTACGCGCCGGCAGGCTTCACGATTAACATGTCCGCGGCTTCAGCAAGATCAGCTTTTACTTCCAGCAGAGCTTCCCGGGCATTTCCGTAGTCCATCTGATAGGATTTTCTGTCGCCGCAGGCAGGAGCGGATTCAGCGGCATCGCGGAAGGGGCCGTAAAATGAGGATGCGTATTTTGCGGCATAAGACATTATGGGCACATTAATGTATCCTGCCGCGTCAAGAGCCTTTCGGATGGCAGCAACTCTGCCATCCATCATATCGGAAGGCGCAACAATATCCGCGCCGGCCTGCGCATGGCTGACAGCGGTTTTCGCAAGCAAGGGCAGGGTTTGGTCATTCAGGATGGCACCGTCGGCGCTCAACACGCCGCAATGGCCATGGGACATATATTCGCAAAGACAGACATCGGTGATTACAAGCAGGTCTGGCCACAGCTTTTTGAGCATTCTTACAGCCTGCTGGACAATGCCGTTTTCCTCCCAGGCTGACGTGGCCTGCTCGTCCTTGCGCGTCGGAAGCCCAAAAAGCAGGGTGGTCATCAGTCCGTTTTCAATGTCTTTGGCAACCATTTTTTCAAGCTGCGCGAGGGATAGCTGATACTGGCCGGGCATTGAGGGAATTTCCTTGCGATAATTCCTGTCGTCTGTCTCGACTACAAAATAGGGCATGATGAGTTCCTCTCGCCCAAGTGGTTTTGTCTCGCGGCAAAAATCCCTGATAACGCAATTCTGGCGCAAGCGCCTCCCACGATAATAATCCATGCTTCGCTCCATTTAATTTGTTTTTGTTTTAGTCGCCAACTTTCAGGATTTCCTTCAGATTCGTTGTCCAGCTTGGCGAGAGCCTGTCCCGCTTCATGTGCCAGGAAGCATTTTTGGGGCCCTGGCTTGCAATAACGAGTGTTCCCCGTCCTTCAAGCCGGTGGAGTCTGTCCATCAGACCCATGAGCGCGTTTCGCCTTTCGCGCATTTCTTTTTCGTTTCCAATCAAATCCAGCATATTGTGTTGTCCTTTGGCCGGATTTGAAAGATCTGTCAACATGACCATGGCCTTGGCATAGCCATATCCTGGGCGCAATATCTTCTGTAGCCCCTTCTCGGCAGCGCCAGCTATTGTCATTGAGTCCGAGGTGGGACAGGGTAGGGTGATTATTGTCATTTCATCATGGCCTGATGGACGAAACTGGAATTCCGGCTCCCCAATCTGAATGCCCAGCTTTTTGGCTTCCCGGCTTCTGGCCACAATGCAGCCATCATTGTTCGAGAGAACAACAATTGGTTTACCTTCCAGGTCGGGACGGCAGACCCGTTCGCATGACGCATAAAATGTGTCACAATCGACGAGGGCGACCAAAGAGCCGTCGGCTGCTGTACGGGCTTGATTTTGCATTGGCTTTGTTCTTGTCAAAAACAAAATTGAAAGCCGTGATAATTATATGCGAAAAATTCCATGATCATGAAGCAGGTTTGAAAAGCACCATAAAGACTGCAATGGAGATTATGATTATTCCGAGGACAAGTTGAATGCTCAAAGGCTCGCCAAAAACAAGTATGCCGCAGGTAACGGCTGTCAGCGGTTCCATTACACCGAGAATGGAAACCATGGTTGGCCCCACATGTTGCACTGCCAAAATAAGCGTCAGGTTGGACAGGACAGCGGTAACCAGGGCCAGCATAAAGGCCAGTCCCAATTCGGCGGGCGTCGTTATCCATTGCAATGTGACGTTGAAAAGCGCGTTTATAAAACTGTACAAACCGCCAAAACCCATCACATAAAATGTCATGACAAGACTGTTGATGTGGGAAAGCCTGGCAACCTTGAGGCTTACAATATAAAGGGCATTGCATAGACCCGAAACAAGTGCGAGGATTATGCCAAAAAAATAATTCCCCGCATCCGCGCCAGCGCCGGGTTCGATGCTTTCCTCAATTCCCGGACTCTGCGAGAGAAATGCGACTCCGGTAACAGAAAGCCCCACAGCAAGCACAATGCGCCAATTAAATTTTTCACCAAAAAGGCCAATCATGATCAGCATGACCATGACAGGATACAAATACTGCAAGGTGGCCACAATTGAACTGGGCAGATGGGTGAAAGCGTTGAAAAACAACAGGACAGCCAGCATATACAGGGTGCTTACGCCAGCCAGCTTTAACAAATCAGCCAATTTTACATAAAGAGAATGACCGGAAAAATAAATGATCGGCAACAATATAAGAGTCGCCACACCAAAACGATAGACCAATGTGGTCTCTGTTGAAATTCCGCCGTGAATTATAGGCAGGGAAAAAAGAGGAATCAGCCCGAATGTGGCCGCTGAAAAAATTGCGTAAAACAGCCCGAGAGACTGTTTGTTTTTGAATAATGGCCTTTTGCTCATCTTATCACGGAAAAGCGACAATTAAAAGAATATTTGGCCAACTCACAAAACGAGGCATTGCAAACCAGGTCAGCGCGCATAAAAAATTAACGGCCATGCATATTGCGCAAGGCCGTTTTGAAAGTCGTGTGTTGCTTATTGCAAACGTGGCGCGGGGACAGAAGTATTTTCTTCCATTGGCGGCTCAAATGAGGGCGTGGCCGTCTTGATGGGTGGTGT
>VSMX01000063.1 GCA_009773975.1 Desulfovibrio sp.
CCCTTTTTATAACGTTTGTAAACGTATTTTTCAAACTTGAACGAAGACGGATCGAGTATGGCCATCTTTAGAGTCTTGTCTTCCTGTTTGCCGCTCAAAAATGTAAGCAGAAGATTTTTGCCCTCGACTTTCCAGTCAAAGTAGGCAATATACTCTTCCGTGGCAAAGAGGCCCGTGCCGTCATAGACAAAGACGAAAGCGCCGGGATTGTCATCGTCCGCGCATTTGTACGAGCCATATTCAAAAGTCTTGTCCCGCGCGCTGGCATGATCATCGGCAGCCATGGGGGAAGGAACGGGCAAAAAGGCCAGAGCCAGCAAGACAGGCAGCAGGAGAAACAGTTTTTTCATGGGTTTTCTTCCGTTCGGGTTAATGGCAGGAAATTACTTGCGGCTATAATTTCCCGAAAAGCCAACATTCATTCCACAAACCTGGTCCATGCCGGGAGTGTTGCAGAATATTGTTGCGCCCGTATGGGTGAAAATCAAGTAAAAATCGGGCATATCCTTATGGCGCATTGTAATCCAGCCCATGCGAGCCTGGCCATCGTATTCGCAGATATTTTCCCTGAAAAAGGCTTCTCCATCAACCTTGAACACGTTGCCCGAAAACCGGCTATCATCATTGAAATGCCGGACCGGAAACCGGCCCGACGGCAAATCATGCGTCAGCCATGCGGCAAACTTGAACCATATATCATTATATCATTTTTTGCATGGATAACGATTTCATACTACATAACCGAAAAACATGGCAAAATCAATTATGGCTCAACCGGAATACTTTACTCGTCTTACTGGCTGCCGGAGGACGCCCAACGGACGTTTGCGTGGCAGGCGAAGCGAGCCTCGCGCAAATGGACAGCAGCCCTCGAGAGAACAAAACTCACTAGTACAAAACTCACTATATGAAGGCAGCTTTTCAAAATCATTTTTGACTTTTTTAAATTAATCCTTATCTATTCGGCAGAAAGGCAAAAGCTTTCGTGGATTTTGCCCGCAAACACAAATTCAATAAGGCTCATTGCCGAACGAGGTACGCATAATGAATATCCGCAAAAAAATTTCCACTCTTGCCATTGCCGCCGCGCTTGTGTGCGGCATTGTCTTTGCCACCGATGCCATCGCGCAGAACAATGGCCCCCAGAGCAATGACCAGTACAACCAGAATTATACGACCCAGATGACGCCGGAACAGCAAACTGCCCTGCAGCAAATTCTGAAAGAACATTCTGACGTTACAGGCCAGATTGAGGAAGCGATCAATGCCAAAAGGGGCGAATTGCTTGCCCAGCTGGACAGCACAAATCCCGACAGGGCAAAAATTGCCAGCCTTTCCCGGGAATTGGGCGATTTGCGCGGCCAGCTGCTCACAGCCCGCGTTGACATGAAGGCAAAGCTGGCCCAGGCGGGCATTCCCGCCTATCATAACCAGGCAGAACGTAATGCCTGGAACAATGGCTATCGCGGCTACCGCGGCGGCTGCCCCGCCTTCAATGGTTGCCCGGCTTTCAACGGCTGGAACGGCGGCTGGGGATACAACGGCCATCATCATGGCGGCCACCACGGCAACTGGTATCCCATGGGTCCTTACATGATGGGCCCGATGATGGGCTGGTAAAACCCAAATTTTGCGAAAAAAAATGGGAGCCGACTGGCCCCCATTTTTTTTGGCTTTTTTTGCGGTGAAACCGGGGGGAGGCTCAAACAATCTTGTTGTTACTTCACCGGCTTGGGCAGGGTTGTGGCCCCATGCGGCATGACCACGGCCCTGGCATTGGCCGGCACGAAGCTTTTGGCAAGCTTGAGCGCCTCATCCAGGCTTGCGAGGGGATGGGCCTTGGTATTGGCAAAATCCTTTGCCGGCATCTCGGAAACCAGAATCAGGTTATATTTTTCACAGGCTTCCGCAAAAAGAAAGCCAGAGAAAGCCCCGATCGAAAATTTGTCGCGCAGCGCCTTTTCACGCGCTTTCATATCCTTAAAGTCGCGGATAAAAGTCTCGCAATCCTTGTTGCCGAAACCTTCCGGGAACTGGGCCACAAGGATTATAGTGGCCCCCGGCCTTGCCGCGGCCATGGCATTGCTCAAGAGCTTGATGCCCTGATAGAGATTGATATCCTTTGGAGAACCGCCGGCGCTGGCAATCACTAAATCTGATTTTTCGGGAATTTTCACCCCGTCCATTTCGGCAACCAGCCGGCAGCCCTCTTCGTGGGATTTCAGCCAGTCGCCCGCGAAAGCCTTGATGATCTGGAACTTGTCGTTGACAACAACATTCAGGGCAAAGCATGGCGCCAGCATTGCGGCCGCTTCGTTGATGTCCGAACGCAGCGGATTTGAGGGGCCGATATTGCCCGCGCGCACATGCGGATTGTCGCCTTCTCCCAAGCCGGGATTGAGCGCCAGCTCATGATTGTGCTGGATTGTCTCGCTGCCCGAAATGCCTGGCAGCAGCATCTTGCCGCCGCCGCCAAAGCCGGCCAGGAAATGATAGACAATGCCGCAGCTTGTAATGACCTTGTCGGCCTCGCAGGCATGGCGATTGAAATATACCGGCGTATTGCGGCTCGTTGTGCCCATGAATTTCAGGTTTTCAGTCTCCTCGCATTGGTGGTCAACAATTTTGAAGCGCCGGACAATTTCGTCGCCAAGCAGTTTTCTGTGCTCATCGTCGGTCATTTTGCGATGCGTGCCACTGGCGCAAAGAATTGTGATGTCTTCGTCCCTTATGCCGCAGCGATTGATGGCATCCAGCAAAAGCGGCGTGGAAACCGTGGTCGATTCCCACAACCTTGTAATATCCGGCACAATCAGGCAGACCTTTTCTCCGGGATGCAAAATATCTTCGAGTTTTGGCGAGCAAATCGGCTCCCCAATGGCCTCGCGCACGGCCCGGGCCTGGCTGACAGGGGGAATATCCGGCTTGTTGGCCCTGACAACAGCCGATATTTCGGAATCATCCAGATCAAGGACAAAACTTGTCTGCCCATAGGGCATTTTTATCGCGGGCATAAAGCACCTCTTTTGTTTAAAACCTGAAATCCCTTTTCCCTTCTCCAATCATGGCGAGGCGCTTGCGGGCTATATCGCGCACGCGGTCGCTGGGCACTCTCCCTAATTCCTCCTCGATAAGCCTGGCGCCATGCTCCCTTGTGGCGGGAGTGGCGTAATCTTCCAGATATTCCTTGAGCGTGAGCAGGGCATTGGGCTGGCAGCAGTCCTGGATCTTGCCGGTCTTGCACAGGCTCATGAAGCGGTCGCCCGTTCTGCCTTCGCGGTAGCAGGCCGTGCAGAAGCTGGGAATGTAGCCAAGGCCCATAAGCCAGTCCACAACTTCATCCAGACTGCGCCTGTCGCTGACATCGAACTGGCTGGAATCCTCGCTTTCCTCGCGGGGCGCGGTATAGCCGCCAACGCTGGTGCGGCTTGCGCCGCTGATTTGCGATATGCCGCAGGCCAGCATTTTTTCGCGCACGGCTTCGCTTTCGCGCGTGGAAATAATCATGCCCGTATAGGGAACAGCCAGGCGAATGCAGGCGCAGATATGGGCGAAGGTTTCATCGTCGATGCCATTGTCAAAATCATCGGGATTGATGTCCGAAGCCCGCTTTACCCTGGGCATGCTTATTGTGTGCGGCCCCACGCCCATGGCCGATTCAAGGTGTTCGGCGTGCATCAATAGGGACGTGAATTCCTGGCGATATGAATCCAGGCCAAAAAGCGCCCCCAGGCCCACATCGTCTATGCCGCCCTGCATGGCCCGGTCCATGGCTTCTGTATGCCAGGCATAGTCGTGCTTGGGGCCGGCGGGGTGCAGCACGCCATAGCTCTGCGGGTTGTAGGTTTCCTGGAAAAGAATGTAGGTGCCGATTTTGGCATCGTGGAGGCGTCTGTAATTTTCCACTGTCGTGGCCGCAATGTTTACGTTCACGCGTCTAATCGAGCCGTTTTTGTGCTTCACATTGTAAATTGTGCCTATCGATTCCAGGATATATTCCAGAGGATTGTTTTTGGGATCTTCCCCGGCCTCGATGGCCAGGCGCTTGTGCCCCATATCCTGCAGGGCTATGGTCTCGGCCGCGATTTCCTCCTGGGTCAGCTTTTTACGCGGCATTTCCCTGTTCTTGACATGGTACGGGCAATAGAGACAGGAATTGACGCAATAATTTGAAAGATAAAGGGGCGCGAACATGACAATGCGGCGCCCGTAAAAATCTTCCTTGATTTTGGCCGCCATGTCGCGGATCTTCTGGCGTGTTTCCGGGTCCTCGCAGGCCAGAAGGGACGAGGCCTCGCGGTGGCTCAGGCCCTTCTTTTCCGCGGCCTTTGCCAGAATGGCGTCGATTGCGCCAGTGTCGCGCGCAAGCCTGTCGGCTTCCGCAATCGTGGCCGCAACTTCCCCCTGGTCAATGAACTCATGCGCATGAGGCGATATGACATCGTACATTATGGATTGGTCCTTTCTGAATTTTATATCATGGAGTCTGAATTTGGCATGGTGGGGGCTGTCATCCCTGCCAATGGAATTTCAGGAATACTCCCGCAGCTTCTCCACATACTCCCGGGCATATTCCTCGCGGCGGCTCCAGCGGTACTGCACAACCCAGCGGGGATGCGGCAGGGGCACGATTCTTTCAAAAAAGCCGTGTTCGGCGTTCAGCTTGTCCATAAAAGCGTAATTCTTGCCCGTGCCCAGGCAGAAGCATACATCCCTTTCCAGGCCCATTGCAATCTGGCGGCGAACGCAATCCACAATAAAGGGCAGCGCTGTTCTGGTCAGTTCCGCGCTGTCGTAATAATTGTAATTTGTCTCGCGGCCGTTTTTGCCTTCCTTTACAAAGCCAAGCGGGCAAATGGAATTGATGTACCATTTATCATAAAATTCACGCAGGCCGCCCCATGCTTCAATCACTTCATAGACAAAAAGGCTGGATGGCTCGTGGGCATTGGGGCAGGCCTCTATATGAATATCGCAAAACTCGGCCAGGCGCTTTGGGTCGGTAAAGGGAATTCCGGTTATCCCCGCGCCAAAACGACCGGGATTGATGCCCAGAATGGCGCGCCTGTTGTTATGATCGCTGTAATACTTGTTGTAAAAGGCGTGGGAAGCGGGAATGGCGCACTCGCTGGCCAGAAACGGATTCATTATGGAAACGCCCTTGGGCAGGGGCATGTCAAAACGTAGCGAGGCATTGAAGTCAATGACCTTCTGCCCTAATGTGGGAGCGCTTTTTGCCATAAAAACCTCCATTTCCTGCCCTGAATGGAAAATAAGGCTTTTTGGAGGTTTAGCAATGGAGCGGTTCGGGACTTTTCCCGGCTTAGGAAAAATTGGCCAGCCGGTTAAAACAATACCGCCCTATGCCTTCAATTTGGCATAACAAATGCATATCATTTGATAATTCAAGGCAGCCGGCAAATTTTGTTTTTGCGATTTTTTGATTTTCTGGCCAACCGCCTTATATTACATATATTTTATCTGCAAATATAATCCGTCGGGATTTTGGATTTTTTCCGCCATGCGGCAATGGCGGGAAATTTTTGCCCGATGGCGCCATGCCGCATATACCTGCCGGACGCGGGCATGGAAGCGGCTCAAGGGAGGGTCCGACAAGATGATTTCGATAAACAACAATCTCATGGCCTCGCATGTGGCCAATACGCTCAGTGGCCATTTCGGGCGTTTGTCCACATCCATAGAGAGATTGTCTTCGGGCCTGCGAATCAACAGCGCGGCCGATGACGCCGCCGGCCTCGCCATCCGCGAGATGATGCGGGCCGACATTGCGGCCCTCAACCAGGGCGTGCGCAATGCCAATGACGCGATCTCGATGATTCAAACCTTTGACGGCGCGCTCGGAGTAATTGACGAAAAGCTCATCCGCATGAAGGAGCTGGCCGAACAGGCCGCCACCGGCACCTATACTTCCGACCAGCGGCTGATGATCGACAATGAATTCCAGGCCATGGGCGAGGAAATCAACCGAATCGCGCGTTCAACTGATTTCAATGGCATCAAACTGATTGGTGGGGATTTTGATCCCAGCGCAGTGCAGATTACCGGCCCGGACGGAAAGACGTATGACACGACATTGACAGGTAACTTTGTGGATGCGTGGAATTCTGCCAATGCCACACAAAATGGAGGTTGGGACACATCTGGCATAACAAATCCCGGAGCCTTGGTAGGCAACACAAATATTTCCATCACAAATAACAATATAATGCAAATTGATGGAAAATTCTTTATGGTTGATGCTGTGGGTACGAGCAGCAGTATTCCTAACAGCACAACTATTAATATAAAATATGAAGGCTACTTTACCAACCAGCTTAACGGCAGAACGATGTATTCTTTCGATATAAATGGCACTAACATAACAACTTCGAATCCATCTTTGCTAAGTTGGACAGATAACAGTGATCCTAACAATGTAATTACCCTCAATGCATCGCTAACAGATGCAAATGGTAATCCACTGAATTTTTCGGCTCTGACAGCTGGAAGCACAGGTTCAATGACCGCGCAGACTGCTCCGTCATTTACAATGACCGGCGCGCCAGCTGGCAGCAATCTCACAACCACGCTCAATGGCAATACCCTTGATATGGTTATTGACCTTGGTAATGGCAATACCATAAGCCAGAGTTGGAACGTGACAAACGGTGAAGATCGAGCCGTTTCGGCGGTTTCTATCAACCTCAAAGTAGTCGATACCTCCGCCAATCCAGACGGTCCGACCGATCCCAACGATCCCATGAACCCCAATTACAAAATACCTGACGACGTGGTTCGCGTTCATTTCGGGCCAGGGGCTGACCACAAGGAAGATTTTTACGACATCAAGAAACATGACGCGACACTGAAGGGTCTCGGCCTGAATGGCGTGAACATCGACACCCAGGCCAAGGCTCAGGACGCCCTTGTTCAGGTCAATGACGCCATCATCGAAAAAGACAAGATCCGGGCCGAATTCGGCGCAACCCAAAATCGCCTTGAGAACACGATCACCAATCTGACCACGCAGTCCGAGAACCTGCAGGCGGCCGAATCCCGGATTTCGGACGCGGACATTGCCCACGAAATGACAACCTTTGTCCGCAACCAGGTGCTGACAAATTCCGCCGTGGCCATGCTGGCCCAGGCCAATTCCGTGCCGCAAATGGTGATGCGCCTGGTTGGAGCGTAAAAAATGGCCCAGATTACGCGTTTTGCCGAAAAGCTGCTTGAGCATAACGAAACAGAGCCGGAATCAATCCGCCTGTTCCGCAAGCTGGCAGAAGGCGAGGACATCCGCATTTTGCTGGGCGACTTTTTTCTGCGCCTTGCGGCCAATGAGCCGGAAGACAGGGAAAACCCGCATACGGATCTTTTGCGCAGAATGATTGGCGCAAGATCCCCGGAATGCGAAAGCCAGCTGGAAATTCTGGCCAAAAACCTCGACCTGCTACGCCAGTACGATATAGGCAGGGCCGCCAGGGCCAGGTTTATCCGGAAAGCGGGAGAAACGGGAAATTACGGGCAAAATCTTGCCGATAAGTTACGCTGTCAAAAAATTGTCGGCGGCAAATCATAATGCCGCCCACACGGCTTGTTCAGCCTGAAGGACAAAGCTTCAAACCACAAGAATATTTGCGATAAAATCAAGCCCATGCGCCGCCTTGCCGCAATTGACGGCGTTGCGGGCCCTCCTCAAGAACACGCCTCCTGATTGGGGGGCGTTTTTTGTTTTCATTGCCTTGCGAATGTTTAAACCGAAAGGGGGCCAAACGGCCCCCTGTAATTCAAAAGCGCTGAGATTGCGGATTGGGGCGCAAGCCCCCTTCCCATCCGGGGCGCAGCCCCGTTACCATTGCCTCATTCCGCGACATGCTGCATGTTTTTGGTAAGTGGCATCAAAAAAAATATCAGCGCTCCCCTTTCTTCCTGATGATTTTAGAATTTGAAAACCAGATTGAGATCTTCGAAGAAGCTCTGGTCATGTCCGCAGGCCGGGCACTTGTGCGGCGCGCTGGTGCCTTCGACGATACAGCCGCAATGCAGGCAACGCCACTGGGTTGGCTTTTCGCGGGTGAACATGGTTCCTTTCTTGATCATGTCGGCAAGGTCAAGATAGCGTTTTTCATGGTATTTTTCGGCGATGGCGATATTGCGCATCACGGCCGCCAGTTCGGGGAAACCTTCTTCCTGGGCCGTATTGGCGAAACTGGGATACATGTCAAAGGCTTCCTCATGTTCGCCGGCGGCGGCTTCCACAAGGTTGTCAACCGTATCGCCGATTACGCCTGCGGGGAACGAGCCCTTGATTTCCACCAGGCCGCCTTCAAGGAAGCTGAAAAGGCGCTTGGCATGGGCTCTTTCCTGCTCGGCGGTTTCCTTGAAGATATCATGAACCAGGACAAAGCCGTCTTTTTTGGCCTTTTTCGCCCAGATATCATAACGGTTGCGGGCCTGGGACTCGCCGGCAAATGCTGTCAGGATATTTTTTTCGGTCTGTGTGCCTTTAAGTGACTTCATAATGGTAAACTCCAGTCTGCCAACGGGCAGTTTAAATTAAAATGGAGGCATATTAGCCCCTCGCGTCTTTAACTACTCTCAACCGGAAGACAGGTCAAGCTTATTTTAATGCCCTTAAATATTTGGATATCCGTCGTTTTTCAATTCCCTCCCGCAAGCGGCAATGGCTCAGTCCGTATCTTGCCAGATATTCCTTTTCGATTGCCTGTTAATTTGCTACAATATCTTTATGATAATAACGCCAAACATATTGACCATAGCCGGATCCGATTCCGGGGGCGGGGCTGGCATCCAGGCCGATCTCAAGACCATCATGGCCCTGGAATGTTACGGCATGTCGGTAATAACCGCGCTCACGGCCCAGAATGGCGAGACCGTAACCGGAATTTTCGCGCCGCCGCCAGAATTTGCCGCGCTGCAAATGCGGACAGTGCTGGACGGCTTCAAGATAGCCGCGGCCAAGACGGGTATGCTTTTTTCCGCGCCGATCATCCGCGCTATCGCGCCATTTTTGCAAAAGCGCGACTTTGCCCTGGTTGTTGACCCGGTTTGCGTAAGCCAGAGCGGCAGCCGGCTGCTTGAACAGGATGCGGTTGACAGCCTGTGCGAGCAAATCATACCCGGCTGCGATCTTTTGACGCCAAACAGGCCGGAAGCGGAAACCCTGAGCGGCATAAAAATTGAAAACGAGGACGACATAAAAAATGCCGGCCGCAAATTGCTTGATCTCGGCGCAAAGGCCGTACTGATCAAGGGGGGCCATATTTCGGGCGGCATCATGGTAACAGACTGGCTTTTTGAAAAGGGCCAAAACCCGAAGGCGCTCTCCAAGGCGCGGGTGGAAACCACAAACAACCACGGTACGGGCTGCACGCTTTCTGCGGCCATAGCCTCGTTTTTGGGGCGCGGCATGCCGCTTTACGGCGCGGTAAGCCAGGCCCAGGAATTTCTCAACCAGGCCCTGCGCAAAAGCTATGCGCCAGGCAAGGGGGCGGGACCGGTTAATCACGCGGCAGGACTGGTGAGGCATTAAACCCCCAAAAGGCCGAAATTTCAAACAACAAGCGGCAGTCTTGTTATTTATTCAGGTGAGAGCTGGCCATTTTTTGGCATGGTAGTTGCAATTTATTTGTAAAAAATCCATTTAGTGCCAAAAAAACGATGCCTTTCCAATTTAAACTGCAAAAAGCGCTTGACTACCGGGCCCATCTGGAAGAAGAAGCCAAAATGCGCCTTGCTGCCGCTGAAAAAGCGCTTGAGGACAGCAGGCGGCATCTGAAGAATCTTAAAGACGAGATGCAGGCGGCGGAAGAAAAGATGGCAGGCGGCCCTTTCATGCAGGCTGGCGAACGCTGGCTCATGGATCAATATCTCAAGGGTTTGCGGACCGATATTGCCGCGGCCGCGATCAACGCGCGCATGAAGGAACAGATTGCAGCCGAGGCGCGCAACCTGCTGGCAGCCCGGGCAGTTGACAAGAAACTTCTGGAAAAGCTCAAGGAACGCCAGAAAGAGCAGTTTATCCGGCAGGAAATGCTTACGGAGCAACATTTCAATGACGAAATCGCGACAATCCGCCATAAAGCTTAGGCTTTCACGCCTTGCGCTTTGTCTTGTGGCCATTGGCTGCATCAAGCTTTGCCTGATGGGCCTGGCGGCTTTTGATTTTCCATCTTTCCCGCAAGTGGAGGACAAAAAAGCCGCGCCAGTGGCCGACAATGGCGATGTCCAGGCCAAGCTGGACGAGCTTGCGGCAAAAATGAAAATTGACGAGCCCCAAAAAGAGCCGGAAGTCAAAAAGAATGACGAGCCGCTGCCCCAGGGCGCGCTTGCGGCCCAGCTGGCCGCTGCGGCAAAACCCAGGCGAAGCAATGACAACGGCTCCCAGTCAGTGCTGCCCGCGCCCCTTGTGCCTGCAGGGCCGGCCAACGCGATTTCGCATGCCGGCCCAACGATTACAGGGATCTTGCCGCCTGTGCCCATGCCACTGGGCACGCCCCTTGTAGAGGCCGGCATACCAGCGCCCCAGTCAGGCAGCCCGGCAGCCCGCGCGGCCAGGGATGAATCCAGCCTCTGGGATATGCTCAAGCTGACTTCCCTGCCCATTCCCGGCCTGGGAAGCGCCCAGGCGGCCCATGCGGCCGCGCTGGACATGCCCGCGCCGCCGCCATTGCCGCAGTCTTCCCCGTTTACACCGGCGGAACAGCTTGCCCCCATGGGCCAGCAGGGCGTAACCTTGCCCGGCGCGCCGAACATTCCTCCGACTATCCCGTCAGGCGACGCGCCCCTGCCGCAACGCGCGCCTGCCTCCATGCCAGGTTCCGCGGTTTCGCCTTCTCCATTGACGACGGCGCCGGCGCCCAATGTCGATACAATTCCGCCGTCATTTGATCCCAATGCCCAGAAGAGCGAGCTTGCGCGCCAGCAGCAGGATATTCTCATGCTGCGCCGCCAGATGGATGAAAGGCTCAAGGACATCAAGGCAGCGGAAGACAAAATGAAGGATCTGCTGCGCGAAGCCAACGAGCTTGAGGAAAAGAAGGTCAAAAACCTTATCCAGATGTATGCCAACATGAAGCCGCGCATGGCTGCCCAGGCCATGGAAAACATGGACGAGCGCATTGCCGTGCGCATACTTTCCGGCATGCCGCCCAAGCAGTCGGGCGAAATCCTGACCTATACCAATCCGGCCAAGACAGCAAAACTGACAGAACTCATCACGCGCATGAGGATGGGCCAATAACGCGCTTGCTGCTTACGCTGGCCTATAACGGCAGCGCCTGGCACGGCTGGCAAATTCAGGAAAGGGCCAATCCGCCTCCCACAATCCAGGGGGAAGTGGAAAAGGCCCTTTTTGCATTATATGGGCAAAAAACCAGGCTTTATGGCGCGGGCCGCACCGATGCCGGCGTCCATGCCCATGCCCAGGCGGCGCATTGCGATGTGCCGCATTTGCTGCGTGACACGCGCCTGGCCATCAATGCCAAATTGCCGCCGGATATCCGCATCTTGAAAGCCGAAGAAGTTGCGCCCGGTTTTCATGCCCGCAAGGATGCCCTCTCCAAGACCTATATTTATAATTTCTGGCGCGAGCCGACCTTTATTCCTCCGCATATGGCGCCTTTTGCCTGGAATTGCGGGCCGCTGGACCATGGCAGGATGCGGGAAGCGCTGGAATTTTTGCAGACAGAAACGGATTTTGCCTCTTTTCAGAATAGCGGCACGGACATTACGGATACTGTAAGGCGAATAAACTTTATCAGGCTGGAAGAAAGACCCAATGAGGAGTTTTATCCGCCCCATATTCCGCTTTTGCGGATGACAATCAACGCCAACGGCTTTTTGAAACAGATGGTTCGCAATATTGCCGGAATGCTGGCCTGGTGCGGCCGGAGCAAGCTGGATGCGAGCGATGCTCCGGCCATGCTTGCTAAAAAAAGCCGCGCCGCCTTGCCCTCCCCCACAGCCCCCGCTTGCGGTCTGGCGCTTGCTGCAATAGAGTACAAAAAAATTTCATAGGGAGATTGATTCAATGAAAAAGATTATGGCACTTCTTGCGCTGTTCGCCGTCCTCGCCATTGCGCCGGGCTTTGCGCAGGCCGGCAACGCGGACCCTGTTATCAAACTGGAAACCACAATGGGCGATATTGTCATCCGGCTCAATGAGCGCAAGGCCCCCATCACCTGCGCCAACTTTGTGCAGTATGTCAAATCCGGCCATTATGACGGGACCATCTTTCACCGCGTGATCAAGGATTTCATGATTCAGGGCGGCGGCTTTGCCGACAATATGAAGGAAAAGCCCACGCATGCGCCAATCCGCAACGAGGCGAACAACGGCCTGAAGAATGAAAAATACACCATTGCCATGGCCCGCACCAAAGACCCCCATTCGGCCAGCGCGCAATTTTTCATCAATACAAGAAACAATAATTTTCTGGACTTCAAGTCCCAGAAAAACGGCGAATGGGGCTATGCGGTTTTTGGCAAGGTAATTCAGGGCCAGAATGTGGTGGACCAGATTGAAAAGGCAGCGACAGGACGTCGCGCCGGCCATGACGATGTGCCGACCGAGCCTGTAATCATCAAAAA
>VSMX01000064.1 GCA_009773975.1 Desulfovibrio sp.
CCAGATATCCGCCTTTTTCATTGGTGTTTTGCCGAGTGCGTCATTCTGGTTGCGCAAAATGATATAGGGAATCTTTTTTTCATCGAGAATGCGGGCAATATCATTTTCGCAGCCTGTCCATTCGTCCCTGGCGCAAACAATAACGCAGACATCGGATCTTTTGACAATATCCATGCTGCGGGCTACCCGCATTTCGCCAAGGCTGCCTGTATCATCCATGCCGGCTGTATCAACAAGCACAACGGGGCCGACTGGCGCAAGCTCCATGTTTTTTTCCACCGGGTCGGTCGTTGTCCCCGGCTGGGACGAAACTATCGACACCTTTTGGCCGCTCAGGGCATTCAGGAAAGTTGACTTGCCGGCATTTCTTCTGCCCAGAATCGCTATGTATGCGCGCAGGCCCCTGGGAGTTTCATTCATCTTTTATTATCCCCGCCAGGGTCCTGTTCCGTTTTTTTCTTGCCCAGTTTTGCCATGACAATTTCAAAAACAACAGGCAGGATGGAAATGATGATAATGGCATAGACAATGAGGCTGAAGTTGTTTTGGACAAAGGGCAAATTGCCCAGGAAGAATCCCGCCGAAACAAGCGCGACAACCCAGATGACGCAGCCGATGATATTGAAGAAAAAGAAAGTTGTTGGATTCATCAGGGCAATGCCGGCCACAAAGGGCGCGAAAGTTCGCACAATGGGGATAAAACGGGCCAGGATGATGGCTTTGCCGCCATGACGCTCATAAAAATGATGCGCTTTCAGCAAGTGTTCCTTTTTTATAAATCTGGTATCTTTGGAAAATATCTGCGGGCCCACATGGCGCCCGATGGTATAATTGACTGCGTCGCCAATAACGCCGGCCAGCAGCAGCGCGAACATCACTTCAAAATAACCCATCAGGCCGGTCCCTGCCACAACGCCGGATGCGAAGAGCAGGGAATCCCCCGGAAGAAACGGCGTTACAACCAGGCCGGTTTCACAAAAAACAATGATGAACAGGATGGCGTAAATCCACAGGCCATACTGGTTCACCAGTTCAAAAAGATGGATATCGATATTGAGGACAAAATCCCAGGCATAGGCTATCCATCCCCAGAATTGATCAAGAAATTCCATGAATGTTCTCCATAATTTGCAGGCGCCCGGGGCTTTGCCGAAGCGCTGCAGGCCGCAAATTCCGATTCCGGCGCCTTTCGCCTCTTGTACCGCATCCTTGTATGTGGCACAACAACGGTTATGGGCAGAATACTATATCTTGTTTTGACTTGGGCCTGGATATTTTGGGGCGGATTTTTTTTTAACGCCGCGCAGGGCGCGGAAATTTACAAGCCGGCGTTCAAGACATTTGGCATCTGGAACCAGGAGCCGCTGATGCGCCTGGATATCAACCTCTGGTATCCAACCAACAGGCCGGCCAGGGAATTGAATTTTTCCCCCTGGATCATCAATGCCGCGCCGGCCGGAAGCGCCGCGCCCGGGCCATTTCCCCTGCTTGTCCTTTCCCATTCGACAGCGGGCACGCGCTACACCTATCATGATACAGCATCCTGGCTGGCCTCCCAGGGCTTTGTTGTCGCCGCGCCCACACATCCGCGCGACTGCATGGACAATATGGACGATCTGTTCACCTGGGATCAAATCACGGACAGAATGGACAACATCAAAACCACGATAGATTTCATTTTGAAAGACAGGGAAATGTCCAAAATCATTAGCCTGGATAAAATTGGCCTTCTGGCATACGGCGCGGGAGGCACCGCGGCGTTTTTCCTGGGCGGCGCCGTGCCGGATTGCGCCCTGTGGCCTGGCTGGTGCAAAAAAGTCGGCAGGGAAAACCCGTATTGCAGGGCATATATGCGTGAAAAAATAGACAAAATGTGCAAGGCTTTCCCCAAGATGACAGCCGACAAACGAATAAGGGCGATAGTCATGGTGGCGCCAGTCTATGGCATGCTTTTCGGGCCCGGGTCTTTCGGCAAATACGCCACTCCAACGCTTGTAATTGCCACTGGCAAGGATTCCTTCAACGAAAGGGAACTGAACAGCGAGCATCTGGCAAAATTTTTGGGCGCAAAGGCCCAGTATCTTGAATTGGCCAATGCTGACGCCGGCTCGCTTATGGCGCCATGCCCGCCTATATTGGCCCAGGAATTGCCGGAGCTCTGCCTTTCTGTAAGCGAGGAGGAAAGAAATAAAATTCATCGCGTTCTCTACAACGCCATCAAGGCTTTTTTTGATAGGTATCTTGTGGGGAAAAGCGGGGGAAATTAACTGGAGGTACTTGAAATTCCGCATAAATATTGCCCGGCGTGATTCCAGCTTGATGAAAGTTCATTTTTTTTATATAGCTCGTGGCTAATAAAAGGTTTGTCCTGAATACAACCAGTATATTTGGGCTTGTTTTTCTGTTTCAATTTGCTGATTGCGGCAGGTAAGGTTTGCTGATCCGGGCAAATAAAAATGGAGACTGGCCCCATTACGGGAGAAGGCATGCAAGGGAAAATCAGATGGAAATTTCTAATTTATGTCTGTCTGGTAATCTATATCATTTTTATCAGTGTAAACATGCATCATTTTATCGAAATGATGAATTATATCAACACGCATCCTGTCCAGATTGCGCGCGAGACCAGGGAAATGAAGACTCGCGTGCTGGAAATGCGAAACACCTTGCCCGGCCTGCTTGCAACGCCATCCATGACCTATAATGAAGTGGAAGATGCCCTTCAGCGTCAGGACCGCGCCCAGAACGTTTCCTTTGAAGCAATGTCTTCCCTCATTGTGGGTGATGACCGGCCCCTGCTTGACAAGCTTGCGGAAGCCTTGACCAAAATCCGCATGCTGCGGCGGGATTATGCCCGCGAATTGCTTGGCAATACAAGTTATAACCGCTCCATGAACCTTTACCGGGAGATGATCGAACCCCAGGTTGGCGTGGTTTACGGCGCGTTGAATGATATTTTTGAAAGTGTGGAAAACCAGACAAGGGCAATCCAGGCGGACATGAATCGGAGGATGAATCTCCTGATTTTCCTGTCTCTTGCCCTGGGCACAATGATAACGCTTGCGCTGGTACTTGCGGACAAACGGGCGGCAAAGCAGGTGAGGGAAATCGCCAACAGGGAAAAGCTGTTCAGCCAGCTTTCCCAGAATGTTGATGAAGTATTCATAATTGCCAGGGATAACAGGACATTCAGCTATGTTTCGCCCAATTCCAGCCGCCTGCTGGGGATACCATCCAAAGAGATCCTTCAGAACCCGAATATAATTTACAGCCTTTTGCCGGAAAATATCAAAAAATGGCTGGCCGGGACGCTTGCGGAAAGGGACAAGGCTCCTGAAACCGAGGAAATGGATTTTTATCTTGAGGAAAACGACAAGTACTACAACATCCATATTTTCCCGATTTCCGAAAGCGGGGACAGATCGTCCGGCGAGCATGACATAATTGTCATTAGTGACCAGACCAGGGCGCATATCCAAAGGCAAAATCTTCAGGATGCTCTTGATGCGGCCAATCTGGCCTCTGAAGCCAAGAGCAGCTTCCTTTCGCACATGAGTCACGAAATAAGAACGCCGATGAATGCGATAATTGGCATGACAACCATTGCAATTTCCCGCATTGACGACAAGGAAAGGGTGGAAGACTGCCTGGAAAAGATCGCGGAATCCTCGAAGCATCTTCTCGGCTTGATCAATGACGTTCTCGACATGTCGAAAATTGAAAGCGGAAAATTGACGATCACCCGCGAGCCGTTCAACCTGAACCGCACCATCAAGAATATCAACAACCTGGTCAGGCCGCAGACCCAGCTCAAGAACCTGGATTTTGAAATCCTGCTGGAAAATGTTGAGCAGGAAGACTTGATTGGTGATGTTTTGCGGCTGAACCAGGTTCTGATCAACATTCTTTCAAATTCATTGAAGTTTACTCCGCAAGGCGGAACCATCTGCCTTAAAATCATGCAGATGCCGGCCCGTCAGAACAGGATTACCTTTCGCTTCATTATCAGCGATACCGGCATAGGCATGAGCAAGGAATTTCTGAAAAAGCTCTACCTGCCTTTTGAACAGGCCACCGCCTCGACGGCCTCGAGATTCGGCGGCACGGGCCTTGGCATGCCCATTACCTATAATCTTATAAAATTGATGGGCGGCACAATCAGCGTTGAGAGCGAGGAAGGCAAGGGCACTACATCCACAATAGAACTGCCCTTTGGTCTTTCGCAAGAATCCCGTCCCCATCACGATTCCCTGCCGCCCATGAAAGTCCTGATTGTGGACGATGACAGCGGCACCTGCGAACATGCCTCCCTGTTGCTTGAAAAATTGGGAATGAAGACAGAATTCGTCAATAGCGGCAAGGAAGCGGTGTGTAAGGTAAAAGAGGCGCAGGCTGCCGGCCGGGGTTTTGACGTGTGCCTGATCGACTGGAAAATGCCGGAAATGGACGGCGCCGAAACTGCAAGGCAAATACGCGAATTCGTGGGCAGCGATCTTTTGATTATCATCATCAGCGCCTATGACTGGAGTCCGATTGAGGAAAAAGCCAGGAATGCTGGCGTTGACGCTTTTATTGCCAAGCCGTTTTTCTCGTCGTCGCTATACGATGCTCTTGTCGCGGCGGTCAAGCCGGCGAAGGAACATACGGATTCCCTCGAAGACCTGCAAAAAAATTATGATTTTAAAGGCAAGCGCTTTCTTCTTGTTGAAGATAATGAATTTAACCGCGAGATAGCCCAGGAATTCTTGCAAATGGTCAATGCCGAAGTTGACAATGCGGAAAACGGGCAGAAAGCGGTGGACATGGTTCTCGGCAAACCGGCAGGCTATTACGATTTGGTGCTTATGGATGTGCAGATGCCTGTTTTGAACGGGCATGACGCCACAAGGAAAATTCGCGCTTCCGGGCAGCCCGGCACCGACACGTTGCCCATTATAGCCATGACCGCAAACGCTTTCAGCGAAGATGTGACCCTGGCCCAGGAGGCCGGTATGAACGGACATTTGTCAAAACCCATTGATATTAACAAGCTATACAGAACGATAGCCTCGAATATACCCAAAAAATAGCAAAGCGACTGGCGGCCAATACGCCAAATACTATGAAAAAGCGGCCTCCCCTGCCTGGGGATTGCCGCTTTGGATCGTATATTAATGTTATTTTTCCGAAATTGTCCTGATGATTTCGGGCAGGAGACGCGCCAGTTTTTCTCCTGCCCTGCCGGCCATCCTTATAATTTCATCCAGCGGCGCTTCCTGCATGCAATCCGGCAGATTGCGGTTGCTGATGCACGAAATGCCCAGTACTTTCATTCCGCAATGTCGGGCCGCGATGACTTCAAGAACCGTGCTCATGCCTATCGCATCCGCTCCCCATTGCCTGTACATTCGTGTTTCGGCGGGAGTTTCCATTTCCGGCCCATGCACTCCAATGTAAACTCCTTTTTCAAGGGCAATGCCAAGTTTCAGTGCGCATTCCTGCGCTTTCTCGCCCAGTTTCGCGTCAAAAACCCTGCTCATGTCCGGGAATCTTTCACCCCAGGCGGCATTGTTTTTGCCGGCAAGGGGCGAGACGCCGGTATTGTTGATATAATCGGTCATGCGCATGAGCGAGCCGGCCTCAAAAAGAGGATTGAGCGCGCCAGCCGCATTGGTGATGACAAGCGTGCCGGCCCCAAGTTCCGCCATTACCCTCACCCCCATGCAGACTTCTTCCGGCGTTTTGCCCTCATAAAGATGGCAGCGACCAAGCTGGGCAATAACGGGTGTGCTGCCGATATGCCCGAAGATGTAAGCTCCTTCATGGGAATCGACCGAAACGGCCGGATAGTCCGGAATTTCCGCAAATGAAATCCGGACGGAATTATCGCCCCTGGCAAGGTCATGGGCCAGACCGGACAGGCCTGTTCCCAATACAAGCCCAACCTGGGGAGAAACAAATCCACCGCCCAGCCGTTGCCGGATGGCCTCAACAGCGCGCTTTACTTTTTGAGGATTTTGCATACAATATTACCCTGATTTTAACATATATCGGCAGTTTTTATCGGGCGGAACTGCTTTGATCCCGATAATTTCAAGTGGCTCTTGCAGAAGCCATCTGTCATTCATTAATATCTCCCCACAACAAATACCAGTTAAATTATCATGCGGGAAAAGGGGTTTGGCTTGAACAAAACCCAGGATCAAAAGAAAAAAAAGTTGGAAAGTGCGCAGCCTGTCGTTCAGGAAGTGCCGGATATTTCGGCGCACAGGGTGCTTGTGGCCAATCGCGGTGAAATTGCCATGCGCATAATGAGGGCATGCAAGAAGCTTGGCGTTGGCTTTACAGCCATTTACACGCCGGAAGATGAGGCTTCCGGCCATGTTGCCCTGGCGAGATCGCTGGGCGAAGGGAAAAACATTTTCCGGGTTTCTTCCTATCACGATGCCAATGAGCTGATGTCGGTAGCCGATGAAGCCGGCTGCACGGCTGTTCATCCCGGTTACGGCTTTTTTGCCGAGGATTTTCGTTTTGCGCGGCGTGTGAAAAAGCGCGATCGTTCAATGATCTTCATTGGGCCGTCGTGGAAAATCATTCGCGAGCTTGGGGACAAGATCAATACAAAACGCCTGGCCAGAAGCCTTGGCGTTCCGACTGTTCCGGGTTCGGACAGGCCGATTTATGACGAAATGGAAGCCGAGCATATTGCCAAGTCGGTTTTCGAGTTTCAGGAAGGGCAGGGCATTGAAAGGCCCCTGGTTCTGGTAAAGGCCTCTGCCGGCGGTGGCGGCATGGGAATTGAGGAAGTTTACGATCCTGACCAGTTCCGTTCGGTTTACCGCAGGATTCGCAATTATGCCCTCAGGCAGTTCAAGGACGAGGGCGTTTTGATTGAGCAGAGAATTACGGATTTCAATCATCTTGAAGTCCAGATAGTATCCGACCGCAGCGGTTTGAATCCTGTTCATTTCGGCACCAGAAACTGCTCTATCCAGTCCACGGGGCTGCAGAAACGCATCGAGGTCGCGCCCGGTTTCGCGCCGGAAACGCTGGAATATACCTTTGACGCCAACCGCGTCCTGACAAATATTGTCGAGTATTCCCTGACCATGGCCAAAAAGGTTGGCTATGACAATGTCGGCACCTGGGAATGGATTGTTACCCGCAAGGGCGAGCCATTCCTGATGGAAGTAAATACCAGGATCCAGGTGGAAAACGGCGTATCGGCCTGCATTGCCCGGGTGCGGGGCCATGAAGGCGTGGATTTGGTCGCGGAACAGGTTCGGATTGGCCTTGGCGAGCCGCTTGGCTATACCCAGGCAGAAATCGCCACAGAAGGCGTAGGCCTGGAATATCGCCTGATTGCGGAAGATCCCGACAATAATTTTACTCCCTGGGTTGGCCGCATCGAGCATTTTTCCTGGAAAGCCGAACCCTGGCTTAATGTGCTGACGCAAATCCCTCTCGACAAGCCCTACGAAATTCCCACGGAATTTGATCCCAACCTGGCGCTGGCCATAATTTGGGGCAAGGATATTGACGAGGCCAAGGCGCGCGGGCTTTCATTTCTGGATTCCCTGCAGCTGGATGGAGTCAACGGAAGCGGTGAGCCGCTCAAGTCCAATGTCGGTTTCCTGAAAAGCAATACCCCGCGGATTTTGAAATTTTGATGCGATAACATTGACAGCTTCCTGATTCAAGAATTTTTCACGCCGTAAAAAGATTATGTAATAACATGGACAATAACATAGCCAAGCGCATACAGAGTCTGCGTGACAGACTTGTCTATCTCAAGGATATTTTTGCCGGCAAGCACAGGGATAATGCCGATTTGCTGGAGCAAAGGCTTGATACGTTTTCAGAAAAGGCTTCCGCGGACGCGCTTGATGACCCTTATGCGGAACTGGCCGGGGTTGAGGATCTTTTTGCCTACGTTGAAAGACGCCTGGAAAATGAGATAACGCCTATGGACCGCGTGCGTATAGTGCGCCATCCCCAGCGAATATGCCTGAAAGACATATTGGAAAATGTATATGACAACTTTACGGAAGTCGGCGGCCAGGACGAACACAGCCTTGACCCGAGCATGCTGATTGCCAGGGCTGTCATCATTCGCCGGCGCGGCAAAAAGTCCTATCAGCAATCCGTGCTTGTCATAGGGCAGGAAAAAGGCCACGGGGCCGAGTTCCGCAACGGCGGCTCGGTCAAGCCATGGGGCAATGCCAAGGCCCTCCAGTATATGCGCGTGGCGGAAACAGAAGGCATTCCCATCCATGCCTATATTTTTACCCCCGGATCCTATCCCATCGAGGATTATCCCGGCGCGGCCCAGCAGATAGCGCGCAATATCTATGGCATGGCCGATCTGCGCGTGCCCATTGTCGCTGTTATCAGCGAAGGCGGTTCTGGCGGCGCGGAGGCCATTGGGCTTGCCGACAAGCGCCTCATGCTTTCCCATGGTTATTATTCCGTTATTTCACCGGAAGGCGCCGCCGCCATCGAGGGCCATGTCAAGGGCGGAAACAGGGCAACGCCAGAGCTTATCGAGCATTGCGCGCAAAATTTGCACATCACCGCGCAGGACAATCTGCGTTTTGGCTATATAGATCGCATCGTGCAGGAGCCGCCGCTTGGGGCCAGGCCGTGGCATTTTGATTTTTTCAGGAATCTGCGCCAGGAAATGCTGCGCGCAACCGACGAAGTTGTCCTTTCCACGCGCCTGTTCCCCATGTTTCGCGGTTTCGCGCTCTCCAGCCGGCGCAATCCCGAGGCCAACCTGGATGAAATGCACATGCGCTGGGGGCTTTCGCAGGGGGCCAGCAACAGGCTGCGCGAAAAAAGGCAGCAGAAATTCCTGCGCTTTTCCCGTAATGCCGCGATTGATCGCCGGCCGTTTCTGCGCAAAAAAGCGGGCGCGTTCTGGGACTGGTTCTGCAAGCCCTGGATAAGCCTGAAATACGACTTTTACCGCAAGCACCAAAGAAAGATCGAAAGCTTCATGGAAGAAATGGGCAATGAATGGGAAACATTCAAGATGCGCCTGCTTTCTCCATGGCGCAAGCTTGCCGGAAAACCCAAAAAGCCGGAAGCCACAACGGCCAGGGAGCTTACCGCCCTTTCCGCCTGGTCGGGCGAGGGCAGGCGCCGCAAGTGGAATTATATTTCGCCGCGCTACAAGATAGACCGCGCGGTAACTTGTCCCAACAGCGCGTCTTACGGCTGCCTGGATCTCTGGGGACCAGACCTGTTTGCCGAGTTTGCCGGCGTATGCAGCCATTGCGGCTATCATTTCAGCATGGAGCCGGAATGGTATGTGCAGAATGTTTTTGACCAGGGGTCTGTTTTTGAATTCAACGGTGAAATAGAAGCCGGCAATCCGCTTAATTTCCCCAATTTTGACGAACGCATAGCGGAAGCGCGCAAAAAAAGCGGTGCGAAAAGCGCCTGCATGACCTTTGAGGCCAGCATTAATGATACCAAGTTGATAGTGGCCATGCTGATGGGCACTTTCAGGGGCGGATCATTCGGCGCGGCCGAGGGCTACAAGTTTGTGGAGGCCGCTGCGCGGGCGGCCAAAAAGCGCTATCCTTTCCTCGCCTATGTGCACGGCACGGCCGGCATCCGCATCCAGGAGGGAACCCACGGCGTAATCCAGATGCCGCGCTGTACGATTGCCGTGCGCAGGTATATCGATTCGGGCGGCCTGTACATGGTTTTATACGATACCAATTCCTTTGCCGGGCCTGTGGCCAGCTTCCTTGGCTGTTCGCCATACCAGTTTGCCGTCAGGTCTTCAAATATCGGTTTTGCGGGCCCTGGCGTCATAAAGGAAACCACGGGCATGGATATTCCGCCCAAGTACCACCGTTCCTACAGGGCCTTGTCCCGCGGCCATATTCAGGGAATTTGGGACAGGCGCCAGATTCGGAACAATCTCCAGCAGGCGCTGGTCACAATTGGCGGCAGAAATTTATATTACAGATGAGTCCTGTCAGATGATTGATATTTCCGCATTGCTTGACGAAATCAAGGCATCCCCCTATCGCGACATAGCAATAACCACGCCGCATTGCGGCCTGGTCAGGTTTTTGGGCGGCAAGGTGGGCGACAAGCTGGTTGGCCCGCAGGGGCAATGGAAAGAGAAACCGGGCACGGCGATTGCGACAATCGAGCGCGAAAGGAATCTCAAGACCATTTCCTCGCCGGAGAAAGGCGATATTTCGGTAATCCATTCCGAACTTGAAGACACATTTGTGGAAGCGGGAACAACTCTTGCGATCTTGCGGCACATGCTGACAAGGCAGGAAGTTGAACAAATAATCCTCAAGAGGACATTGCATTTGTTTTGCGCTCCCGAAAGGGCCAAGTATTATTTTACTCCTGAAGTGGACAAGAAGATCCGCTCTTCCGATGCCAAGACGGTTGTTGTGCATGACGGCATGGAGTTCATGATCATGTCCCGGATGAAGCGCGAGGCGCCCTTGCGCTATAGCGGCCCCGAGGGCGTAATCTACGCCATATATTTTACATACAACGAAAATGTGGATGCGGGTTCGCCGCTGATCGGGGTATGCCCCGCCGATCAGGTGGCGGCCATCCAGGAAATGATAATGCGCGTCCAAACTGAATGGAATGAATGATATTTCAAATAATATGCATCTGTAACTGGAGGCTCAAATGGGCAAGGTATTGCAGATTAGGGTTAGCGCCGTAACATGGGATGAGGATTTGCTGGAGGAATACTGGCCCAAACTGGCCAAACTGGCTTTTGGGGTGCCAATTAAATTTGCCAACAAGGGGCTTCTGGAAATGGTGCGCGGTCTTTCGGAAGGCCTTGAGTTCATGAAATGGCCGGGTCAGCTTAAAACGGCCCTTGCGCCTGGCATTAGGGAAGCTGCCGCAATCAGGGCGGATCTTGAAAAAGCCCTGGCGGACTGGGAGCCTTCCAGGGCAAATGCCCTGAGTGACAAACTTGAAGATTGCCTTGATCGGCTTGAACGGGCATATACTGCCTGAAGGAGATAACATGCTTAATAAGGTGATGCTGATTGGCAGGCTTGGGAAGGAGCCGGAATTAAGATATTCCCAGGGCGGAATGCCCATAGGCAATCTTAATGTCGCGACAGATGAGAATTATACGGATCGCGACGGCAATCGCGTTGAAAAGACTGAATGGCACAGGGTGGTCGTTTTTGACCGGCTGGCTGAAAACTGCAACAATTATCTTGCAAAGGGCAGTCTTGTTTATGTTGAGGGCTCCCTGCAGACACGCAAATGGCAGGATCAGCAGGGCCAGGACCGCTATACTACCGAAATCCGCGCGAGGACAGTGCGCTTTCTGGACAAGAAAGGCGATCGCCTGACTTCACAAAGCGGAGAAGATAGTTATAATGAGGCTAAATACTCAAGGCCAAGACAGGATTCCCGTCCACCCCGAAACAGTCCGCAGAGGCAGCCAGAAGCGGAAGATCTGGGCCCCGCTTTCCCATCCGAGGCATCAGGGATGGATGATGTGCCGTTTTAAAGCATAATAGTTTCAACTTTGGCCTATAGCTTTTTGCTCGGAGTTTTGTTTGTCGTGTTTAATGTATAAAATTGAAGATCATGGAGCAGGTATATGGCCAAAAAAGTGGCGTCTGACCCGGTAAACGCGCGTCTTGAAGCGCTCAATACCGCCCTGGGCACCATCGAGCGCAAATACGGCAAGGGTGCCGTAATGAAGCTTTCCGATGATGTGCAGGTTGATGTTCCGGTAATACCCACAGGTTCTATCGGGCTTGACCAGGCCCTTGGAGTTGGCGGCATACCCCGTGGGAGGGTTACTGAAATTTTTGGGCCGGAATCTTCCGGCAAAACCACGCTTACCCTGCACATTATTGCCGAATGCCAAAAAATGGGCGGGATTTGCGCCTTTATTGACGCAGAGCATGCCCTTGATGTTGCCTATGCCAGAAAGCTTGGGGTCAATACGGACGAGCTTTTGATTTCCCAGCCAGATTATGGCGAACAGGCTCTTGACATAGCGGATATGCTGGTGAGATCCGGGGGGGTGGATCTGGTTGTCATAGATTCCGTCGCCGCCCTTATTCCCCAGGCCGAACTTGACGGCGATATGGGGGAAACCCAGGTCGGCGGCCATGCGCGGCTCATGTCGCACGCCATGCGCAAATTGACGGGCACAATCCACAAATCGCGCACTTCCGTTGTTTTCATCAACCAGATTCGCATGAAAATAGGCAATGTCTCATACGGAAGCCCCGAAACCACAACCGGCGGCAATGCGCTCAAGTTTTATTCTTCCGTCCGTATTGACATTCGTCGCATCCAGACCTTGAAAGACAAGGAGGAGGCCTTTGGTTCCAAAACCAAGGTCAAGGTTGTCAAAAACAAGGTCGCTCCGACATTCAGGGTCGCTGTGTTTGATATCATTTATGGCGAAGGCATTTCGCGTTCGGCCGAACTTCTTGATATTGGCATTGAAGCCGGCATTATCGAGCAAAGCGGATCGTGGTTTGCCTTTGGTTCGGAGAAGCTGGGCCAGGGGCGGGATAGAATTCGCAAAATGCTCGATGAAAACGAAGACTTGCGAAATGCGGTGGAAACCAAAGTTAAAGAATATCTGGGTAT
>VSMX01000065.1:0-6529 GCA_009773975.1 Desulfovibrio sp.
CATGCCAGCGGCATCCTCAAAAACGCGCAAATCGTAATTTTGCGCGCCCTGCCCGGCCGCCCCCTTGAAAAACACGCGTAAATGGTATTCGCCAGGCTCGGCATCCCTGTTGGACATTATTTTGCCGCGCCACATGCCGTTGCCGAACCAGTAGCCGGTATAAAAACCATCCAGTTCGAATTGCAGGGGCGCGTCCTTTGGGGAAAAAGCATGGCCGAGATCGCTTGTAACCGGATTTTTGAGGGCCGAAGGCCCTGATATCACAATTTCGCCGTCGCGGAGCAGATCAAGGGTTGTCGTGCCCTGGCGCATTTCGGCAGTCAGGCCGTCAAAAAGCGAAACAAGGGCCACAAGGAGAAAAAATCCGCTGATATAGCCCAAAAATCTCTGTGCCGTCCTGCTGTTCGCGGCCTTCTGCCATAATTGCTGATCAAAATATTCCCTCATGCGGCAAGTCTAGACATAACTTGGCCGTTGCTCAAGCAAAAAAAGCCCCGCATAAAGCGGGGCCGACAAAAAGGGGCATGCTCATCCGTTGGCGTTATGCGGAAGCCCCCGCTTCCGCCCCCCATAAAACACCCGCAGGCGGAGCCCCATGAAATTTCTCTGGTTTCGCCGCGGGAACGCAGGAAAAAGCGCTCTCCCTGAGCTGCCAGCGCACCAGGCACGGGCCACGCCCGGGCAGGTCAACCATGCTTTCCGCAACCGCGGGGAAAATTCTGCGTATCTGGCGCGTAAGCCAGAAGGCAATCGTCCATACTGGAATGGTTATTCCGAAAAATACCGCGCTGAACACGGCTTCCGCAGGCCAGGAGCCAGGGCCGGCAGAAAAGTACATGGCAACAAATATCGCGCACACCATCAGCATATTGGCAATTATGCGGATCAGGCCCGCATAAAACGATTGTCTGTAGCTGTTCATTCTGGTTCCCGCAAAGGGGGCCGACCTGGCCGGCCCCATGTTTTTTAGCGTTTGAAAATGCTCGTCTTTGAAACGTTCATGAAGCGGATGGCCTGCTTCATGTTATCCTTGCGGAAAGCTATCCGCACCTCGTCGCCGGACTTCCAGGTATAGGCGGGAAGCGAAAGCGCGCTTTCCGGCACCTTGAAGGTAACAAGGGCGCCAAGACGTCTGGAATAGACGGTAACAGTCTGTTTTTCCCTGTCGATAATCGGGAATTCCTTGCCCTTGAGCTTGGGATGCTTTTCACCGACATTCTTTTCCACATCGACAAATTCCACATCCATTTCGGTAGGCTTCTTCGTGGCCTGGTCAAAATAGAGTATCTTGTTCTTGTCGATCTCAAGCATCAGGCGGCCGCCTGCTTCCGGCAGGGGGCCCACGTCGCGGGGATCGTCGGGAAGCCTGAATGTATCTACTTCTCCCGAATAATGCGGATTCATCTGGTCCAGGGTTGTATCGACAACCATGGTCAGCATTCTCGTATCCGGGTCAAAGGCCACGCATCTGCCCTGAACCACGCCGCCCTTGAAATCGCAGGCAGTCATGGCAAAAACCAGGGCGCAAACAAAAGCAACCAGCAAATTACGAATTTTCATGGCATACTCTCCCTAGCCGGCTGCCTGCCGCTTTTTGGCGGCCAATTCCGCCTTGGCGCCCTGCACCATGCGCACGGCAATATAAATTGAGATGGCGGAAACGAAGCCAAGCACTTCGATGACTGCCAACGGGCTCAGCCACCAGCCCTGCGAGGGGAATTCGGCCTGCAGGAGCTTGAGCACAACGCTCATCAGGCAGCCAAGAACTGCAAGGCCGAACACAAAACGGATGCCGTAGCCCTTGACGTACTTGGTTGCGACAACGCCGATCTGCGCGCCGATAGCGGCGCCGCAGAGCATGATCAGGGCGGCCATCAGTTCAACGCGGCCCTTGTAGGCGTAGGATGCCGTTCCGTAAAGGCCGGAAATGGCCACTTCAAAAAGGTCGGTGCCGACTGCAAGGTGGGTCGGGCAGCCAACAAGATAAACAAGGGCGGGCATACGGATAAGACCGCCGCCGATGCCGAGGATACCCGCCAGCCAGCCTGTAAACAGGCTGACGATGATTGGCAGCCACGCGGAACAGGTAATGTCGGCATGCTTGTAATGCACCACGGGCGGAATGCGGATGGCCTGGAGACGTGTGGCCCAGTCAACGCCTGTGGCATGCTTGTCAAGTTCGCGGTTTTCCGCCGCGGCTTCACGCTCTTTTTTGCGGCGCAGCCAGACATCGTGGAAAACCAGCCAGGCCAGCAGGATAAGCAGTACGACGTAAAGCCAGCGCACAACCTTATCCACAGAGCCTATTCTTTCGAGCCAGATAACCATCTGGGCGCCGATTTCCACGCCCACAACGGTACCAATGAGCATTGTGATGCCCAAAAGGTAGTCAACATTGCCGAATTTGCCATGACGCATGGTGGAAATGAGGGATTTGCCGGCCATCTGCGCCACGTCCGTACCAATGGCGAAGGCCATGGGAAAGCCGAGAATGTTCAGGCCGGGCGTAACCATCCAGGCGCCGCCGAGGCCGAAAAATCCGCCGATAATGCCAACGCCCAGACCAAGAATGATCAGGCCGGGCCAGAAAATGCTGACGCCGGAAATCGGCATCAGGATGTATAACCAGTCCATACTTCCTCCTGCCTATTTTTCGGCGATTTCGCGGTGTTTGAGATCTATGCCGATATGTGACATCACGATATCGGCCAGCCAGCCGAGCACACAACCAACAAGCGGTATGATAATCATGGTCATGATTGCGAACAGAAAATGGCTTTCATTATACATCTCCGCCCACCAGTACAGGATACCGTCAAGCTTGCGGGTATCGGCCACGATGACCACGTCCGCCTTTTTCTTGGCGGCAAGCGCCAGGGAAGGCGCAAGAGCCGGCAGCATGAGCGCCAGCCCGATCATCCATGTCCAGATTCGAGACAATTTTCCCATATCTTCCTCCAGGAAAACAAGATTGTCCGCTTGCGGAAGGCTCACACCATAAATTTCCCGTCCCTGTGCCCCCCGCTGCCTTTGCAATGAATGTGAAAAATATAGCAAGCCTTGTGCCATTGCGCTTTTTTACCAACTTTCCTATAATAAAAAAGGCTTGTTTGCGCGAAAACCCTTGCGCAATTCAATTTTGCGGGATACAAATGGTTTTCCACACCTTGTTGAAAATATGTAAACAGCCGGAAGGCGAAGCATAACTAACCGAAAAATCATTAATATTTGGCCAGCCTCTTCAATTTGCACAATCTTGGTGTTTGCGCTTTTTTCGCAATTGGGAGAAACATGGATTCAATCAATACAAAATCGCGCAAGCCAGGGCACGAATTATCACTCTGGTTTGCCACCAGGAGCGTGACAGGACGCATGATGCTTACCGGTTTGCCGCTGCTTGTGGGCAGCCTGATACTGCTTTTCGGCTTTGCGGGAAAAAGCGCGGAACATATCATAGATCGCGCAATACAGCGCAACGCGCACCTGCAGGCCCAGGCTTTGCGCATGCAGATGGAGCACATTTTGACCGAGACACGCAATCAGCTTTTGCTTCTGGCAGCCGGGCCAACCCCCCAGGATGAGATGCTTGCCATGCTCAAATCCAGAAAGGATTTACACAACTTCAACCTGCGCGAAGTCGCTTTTATGGGCATAAACCCGGCGGATCGCTATCTGTTTGTCTATTACAATGACGAAATCGTGCCCGTGTCCCCGGTCTCGGCCAGGGATGTCGCTTTCGGTCCCTTTCAGGCGCGTTTTCAGAAACAGGACAAGGGGCATGTGAATGTCAGCCAGCCGCTGGAGGTAAGCTATCCGCTTGTGACGATTGACGGCGCGCCGCAAACGGTCGCCTTTCACGGTCTGCGCTTTTCCACGCCCATCTATGACGAGCAAGGCATTTTTTGTGGAATTTTGAGCGTCTGCCTTGATCTTGCCGCATTGCGCAGGCAACTTTCCCTGCCTGCCGGACAGGAGGAAGCCACAAAGGGGCGCAGCTTCTTTTTCGATCAGGACGGCTGGATGCTTTTCCAGTCGGAATCCCCGGACGGGCAAAACCGCCCCCTCAGGTCGGACAATGTGCGCGACGGATTTCGCGGCGATTTCGGACGTCCCGGCTTCAGCGCAGCCTTCAGGCCAGCGCCGGAGCATCTCAATTACTGGACCATGGTCTCGGAGGTTCAGTCCGGCAAATCGGGCATCCTTCCCCTGCCGGCCATGGCTTCTGCCCTGAACGTGGACAAGAATCTGACCGGCGCGGTAAGTTTTACGCCGATTTCCCTCAAAACGAATGATTCCGATACTCCGCTGATCATTGGCGGCCTTGGCACGCTGGATCAGGATTTCATGGTTTCCGGCACGGGCAGAAAACTTTTCGGAATTTTTTCTCTTTGCCTGGCTTGCGGCATCATCCTTCTTGGGTTGAGCCTGTGGCAAATGTCCCGTTCCGTGAGCAAGCATCTGCGGTGCATGGCCAGCGAGATACGGCGGCGCAACGACGGAAACAGCGAGGATCCTCTTGTCATGGGCGCCCTGCCGAGCGAGATGGAAACCGTGCGCGAAGCGGTGGACGGATTGCTGGAAAGGCTCCGGGACAAGAAAGAAGAATTTGCGAGTCAGTCAAGGGCCAGGAAGGAGCAATGGATGGCCGAACCAGTGCCGATGCCCCCGCCAAGGGATATGCCCCGGGTCTGCGCCCTGGTCGGGCAGTCCCTGCCCATGCAGCGTCTGAGCGCCCAGATTCACAAGGCAGCCCAGACCGACTGCGACATACTGATTACCGGCGAAACCGGCACGGGCAAGGAACTGGTTTCGGAATCCATCCACCGTCTATCCAGACGACATAACGGCCCCTTTATCACCATAAATTGCGGCGCGCTGGACGAGGCGCTTTTGATGGATACGCTTTTCGGGCACGTCAGGGGCGCCTTCACGGAGGCAAAGGCGCCGCGCAAGGGAGCCTTTCTGGCGGCCTGCAAGGGAACATTGCTGCTTGACGAAGTGGGCAATGCCTCGCCAAAGGTACAGCAGGCCCTTTTGCGCGCCCTTTCCACCAGGCAGATTCGCCCCCTGGGATCGGACAAGGACGTGCCTTTCGACACCCGAATCATAGCCGCGACAAATTCGCCGCTGCACCATGGCGTGCGGGATTTCCGCAGCGATCTTTATTACAGGCTGGCCGTGATAACCATTGAAACGCCGCCCTTGCGGCAACGGCTTGAGGACATTCAGGATCTTGCGCTGCATTTCATGCGCCTCGCCAATCCGTCCGGCAACCCGCTGCCCGATCTGAGCCGCGGAGCCCTGGAGAAGCTTCTGACCCATTCATGGCCGGGCAATGTGCGCGAGCTCAAAAATGTAATTACCAGGGCAATGGCGTTCTGTAACGGGATGATGATTTATGCCCAGGATCTTTCAATGGGGATAGGCCAGGGGCATCCAATTGAAGAGCCTGCAGCGAAATTGGAGCCGACCTGCGTGGTGCCGATCCGGACCGGAAAAAGCGATTCGCCGCAGGTAATGGAAGATGCACCGCGCCCCGCAGCCGATTATCCCATGCCCAATGAAAGGCTGAAGCGCCTCTGGCCCCAGATTGCGCGCCTCGAGAGCATAAGCCGGCATGAATATCAGGTGATGGCCGGAAAGGATATTTCCGCGCGCACGGCCCAGTATGACCTTGGAATGCTTGTGCGCCTTGGCCTGATGCGCCGCGTAGGCCGCGGCCCGAGCTTGCGTTATTTGCCGGTGACATCGGCGTGATTGAAGATCGCCCCGATATTTTTTATATCTTGCCAAAAAAGAAGCCCTTATGTAATCTTCTCTCCTTGCCATGCCGATATTATGGCAAGAAGTTATGGAAATGCCGATTATTTGAGGGGTTCCCCCACCCGGAGCCGCAAGATCCAATACACTTATGTAATATTGAACAAATCGGCTATGTAATATTGAACAAATCGGCATATTCCGGTAAGGATGAATAATGATCAATTATTCCCATATTGGCGGCGTAATGATTCGCATATTTTCGGATCCGGCTTTCAGGGAAATCGAACAGGCCGTCCTGAGCATTCCCGCAATTGACGGCGTTGAATACAATACAATTATCAATGATCCCCTGCCGGAAATATTGTCATATTGCGACATCGTCATTTTGAAATGGCATCCCGGCATGGCGATTGACGATTTGAAAAAAATGCTGCGGCCGGAAGCCAAACTGGTTTTGTGCGTGAAACGCGAGGAAGAAGGCAAGATACTTCCGGAAGATTTCACACGGCTTGACGATTTGTGGATACACCCATTCCTCGTTGAGCGCGCCACATTGCGGCTGACCAATCTTGCCAACGAAATCCTGCGGGCCAGGGAAGTGAGTTTGTACAAGGGCTGGCTGGAAACGCTCATGGATCTTGTGCCGGACATGATATGGTTCAAAAACCTGGACGGCGTTCATCTCAAGGTCAACAAGTCATTCATCCGGGCCACGGGAAAGACGCGCAAAATGATTGAAGGCTCCAGTCACAGCGAGATCTGGGGC
>VSMX01000065.1:6539-12508 GCA_009773975.1 Desulfovibrio sp.
ACTGCAAGACGAGCGAAATGGAAGTGTTGAACTCGGGCGAGCAGAGAAGCTTTGACGAAATCATTGTTATAGACAATACCCCCCATCATCTGAAAACGCACAAGGTTCCTTTCAGGGACGCGAACGGTTCCATTATCGGCACTCTTGGCCTGGCCCAGGATTTGACCAGCATGCTCGATCTTAATCTTGAAATCGGCATTTTTGTGGAGGCAATGCCTTTTCCCATCCTTATTACGGGTGAAAATGGCAAAATCTCCCATGTAAACGACAAATTTCTGGAAATGTTCAACGAATGCCGCGGCGACCTGATAGGCGCAGCCTACAATGCATGGCGAGACTGGGCATTTGAGGATGTGGACGGCTTTATCGGCAATACCTTCCGCTATGCGCATGGTGATCGGGACTTGTTGATCCAGTTTACGGAAAAGCCGCTTACCGACAGTTTTGACCAGCCAATCGGCATGGTGCAGGCATTTATGGACGTTACCGCGGAAAAGGAGATGGAAGCGCAAATATGGAAGGCTGCCAATCTGGACGCGCTCACGGGCCTTGCCAGCAGGCATGGCTTTTCAAAATGGATTGAAGACAATGAAGAACTGAAGCACCTGCTTTATCTTGACCTGGACAATTTTAAATTTGTCAACGACACTTACGGGCACAAGGCCGGAGACGAGGTCCTCATCCGCCTTGCTGATTGCATACGGAATGTTTTTCCGGAAGATTTTGCGGCCCGTCTTGGCGGAGATGAATTTGTGATCTGCATCTGCCGCAATCTTGATGTTTCCGAACTTGAGGAACTGGCGAATGACCTTCAGAAAAATGTCGGCGCCTGTTTTGCTGATTCCGAGGAATTCAAAAACCTCTCCCTTTCCATAGGCGCAAGGCCATATTGCGATTCGTCGGCTTCCATTGAAAAGCTTCTCCGCGAAGCGGATTCGGCCATGTACAAAGCCAAGGAAGGCGGAAAGGCCCGCACGGAAATATGGACCGCGGTAGAAAGCCAGTGAGCAGCCATCGCCGGGCAAGGACATTCTGTCAAGGCCAGGCCCTGCGGGCCGCTTCGCGGGCCTTGACATTCATGTCCGCTGAAAAATTCTCGTACACGTCTTTGCGCTGCAGGGCTGCGCCAGCAAGCCGCAAAGATGTCACTCCCAAAATCTGGCCCGATGATGGCCATGAGAATGGACTCCGCGTTTCCAGCCTCCATTTTCCTCAAAACCTTCTGTACCATATAAATCAGCAGGGAGTCCCGCTTTCGCAAGTTTGCTGCGTACCTCCACCCTCTCTGAAATCATGTTTCCTCGCAATTCTCCTATTTCGCGCGAAATATCCTCGATTTTGACCTTGTCTGGGTCCTGACTGGAAAGCAGGGCATCAAGTTCGGCTCTTTTGGCGCCAAGAGTCTGGCGAATTTTTCTTGTTTTTTCATAACTTTCATCAAATATTTTTTTGGCTTGCATTTGCTGTTCGGCTGTGAGGGCAGGTTGCCCCCAGCACCCGCCACAGCCATAATAACCAGGTTCAGCCTGGGCCCGAAATGCAAACCCCGTTGCAAAAAACGCTGCAATCCCAAACATTATAAAGGATTTCCCCAATATCTTCATCCAGGTCTCCTTGCTGGCAACACTTTTTGTAAAAGCGGCAATGCAATTGTAATGCCATAGAAAAAGATTGCCAATATATTGAATTAGCAGAATAAAAAGCAAGAAACCAAAGAAGTGCCTTCAAGTATGTAACAATTTTACACCGAATAGTTGTTTATTGGGTAGATTGGTTACAGGACTTCAAAAAACTGCCTTTACAAAAAAGCGGATTGCCAGAAACAAAACAAGAACAACGAGCAAATATCGGATAAATCTTGCTGGCATGAATCGCTGGCTGGCCGCGCCCAGATACATACCAGTCATGCCGCCCAGGCCCAATACAGCGCCAAGCATCCAGTCGGGAGAAAGATTTTGGGAAAACATCCCCAGCAGACTGAAAAAGATAACGCCCAGAACCGAGGTCAAAAAAGTTGCAAGCAGGGTGGCGCCCGCAATCACATAGACCGGCAAATTGAAAAATGAAATTAGAAATGGGGACATGATTGCCCCGCCGCCTACCCCGTAAATACCGCCAACCAGACCTACAGCCAGAGACAAGGCAAAAATGCTTGCGAATTTGACCTTGTATTCATTTCCTGCCCAGGAAAAAGCAAAGCTTTTCCAGGAAAAGAAAAGTATCTGGCAGCTGCCATTGTCTGCTTTGCCTTTCTTTCCCTTGCTGAAAAACAGCCTGATGCCAATATAGCCCAGAACGATGGCCGCAAAGAGCATGAAGCGCCGCAGATCGGCAAGCCAGCCAGCCCGCAGCCACGCGCCAAGAAATACTCCCGGCAGAGTGCCTGCCGCCATATAAAATACAAGCGGCATCAACAAGCGCCCTTCGCGCCAATAACGCCAGACGCCGGCAGGACAGGCCAGCACATTGTATAGCTGGTTTGTGGCGCTGACAGAAGGTGTTGTATAGCCCAAAACCCCGATTTGAAATGGAAGCAGGAGGAAAGCCCCCGATATTCCGCCCATGGAAGTGAAAAAAGAAATAGCCATGGCTGCAAAAAAAAGCAGAAAAGGCGAGCATTCAACACCCGAAACAGCAAAAAGCATCTTTTTCCCCATTTTTCGCCGAAGCCATTACAGCGCGCAACCTCAGGCTGACTTCAAAACTTCAGGTATCAGGGAACGCGGCAAAATATCAATGCATATTGCGTGTGCCGTCCAGGGCGCACGCAAGTTCAAGAGCTGGACGCACTACCCACGGCTCATGGATTCGATGCCAAAAAACGCCTTTCTGCCATAATAACGCACTTGCCGTTGCCGTGGGATTACTTCTTTCATTCAAACCCATATCCAGCAAATTGCCAAGCCATGATTTCATGGAAATCCCGGCCAGGAGCGGGCGGCCAAATTCCAGAAATACATCCATATTGGCCATAAGCGCCAGGTTGTGGGCAAGATTTTTACCAAAGCCAATGCCTGGATCCAGGACAATATTTTTTTCCGGCAACCCGAAGGAAGCCAGGCGATCCAGGGCCAGCTGAAAAAAAGCTCTGACTTCATCAACAACATTTTTATAAAGTGGCATCTTTTGCATGAAAGAAGGGCGCCCCTGGCTATGCATCAATACATAGCCTGGTTTTGCATCCGCCAGGACTTCTCCCAGGGCTTCGTCCCAGAAGCAGGCCGAAACATCGTTGATAATTGCAGCCCCATTGGCCAGAAAAAATCGGGCTGTTTCGGCATGCCAGGTATCGACTGAAATTATGGCATCCGGGAATTCATTTCTTATAGCTAAAAAAACCGGCAATAGCCGGTTTTTCTCCATGTGCGGGGGGAGGGATGCTGAGCCGGGGCGAGTTGATTCCGCCCCCAGATCCAGAATGTCCGTTCCCGAATTCAGCAATTTTTCCACATGGGCAAGCGCGCATTGCACGCTCTGCAATCTGCCCCCGTCATAAAAGGAATCCGGGGTCAAATTCAAAATGCCCATCAGGCCGAATGGCTTTTCACCAGCAATTTCATCCCAGATACCGGGAGAATTACTGTCCATCCTTGTCTTTTGTCTTGTCATCGGCTGAAGACGATTTATTGTTTTTTTGTGCCTGGCCGGAATCAGCCATGTTTTCCGAATCTTTGTCTTCATCGTCTTCTTCCAGCTCAAAGTCCGAATCTCCATCAACTGCGGCTTCAGGAACAGGCTGCTTTTCGTTTCCGCCAACTTCCAGAGGCGGCAAAGGTTTGTCATCCATCAACAAATCAAGATCATCGCCGGTTATGGTTTCGCGTTCCAGAAGGGCATTGGCTATGCGGTGCAGGGCGTCGGCATTTTCCTCGAGCAGTTTGCGGCAACGCGTATGGGCTTCTTCCACAATGCGCTTTACTTCCGCGTCAACAAGACGCGCTGTCTCCTCACTGAAATTCTTGTTTTGCACCCATTCGCGGCCAATAAAAACTTCTTCTCCTGTTTCGCCAATCGAAAGCGTGCCGATTGATTCGCTCATGCCCCATTCGCAAACCATTTTTCTGGCCATACGGGTTACACGCTCGATATCGTTGGATGCGCCTGTGGTTATGTCATCCAGAACAAGTTCTTCCGCAACCCTGCCCCCAAGCAGCACAACCAGGTTATTGCGCAGATAATTGCGGGAATAGCCATGCCTGTCTTCTTCCGGCAACTGCATGGTAACGCCGAGGGCGCGTCCACGGGGGATGATGGTAACTTTATGCACGGGATCGGATCCTGGCAAAAGCCGCGCTGCAAGAGCGTGGCCGCCTTCGTGGTAGGCCGTGATTCTTTTTTCGTCATCCGACAAAATCAGGCTGCGGCGTTCCCTGCCCATGAGGACCTTGTCCTTGGCGAATTCAAAATCACGCATATCAAGGCGATCCTGATTTAGTTTCGCTGCCTGCAGGGCCGCCTCATTGACCAGGTTTTCCAGGTCGGCACCGGAAAAACCGGGAGTGCCCCGGGCCAGCACATCAAGATCCACCCCTTCGTCAAGGGGCGTCTTCTTGGTATGAACCTGCAAAATCCGCACGCGCCCGCGCAAATCCGGAGTAGGCACAACGACCTGTCTGTCGAAGCGGCCGGGCCGCAGCAGCGCAGGATCAAGGACATCGGGCCTGTTCGTGGCCGCGATCAGGATAACTCCCTCGTTGCTTTCAAAACCATCCATTTCAACAAGAAGCTGGTTCAAGGTCTGTTCGCGTTCGTCATGGCCACCGCCAAGACCGGCTCCACGCTGTCGTCCAACAGCATCAATTTCGTCTATAAAAATAAGGCATGGAGCATTTTTCTTGCCCTGCACAAAGAGATCGCGAACCCTGGAAGCGCCCACGCCAACAAACATTTCCACAAAATCCGAACCCGAAATCGAGAAAAACGGCACTCCGGCCTCGCCTGCGACAGCGCGCGCCAGAAGGGTCTTGCCTGTTCCGGGAGGGCCCACAAGCAGGACGCCCTTGGGAATTCTGCCCCCGAGACGCGTGAATTTTTTGGGATTCGACAAAAATTCCACAACTTCCGAAAGTTCTTCCTTGGCTTCATCGACGCCAGCCACATCGGCAAAGGTAACCCTTGCGCCTTCCTGGTTGAGCAGCCTGGCCCGCGAACGGCCAAAACTCATTGCCTTGCCCCCGCCGCCCTGCATCTGGCGCATGAAAAATATCCATACGCCAACAAGCAGCAGCATCGGGAACCAGGAAACCAGCAAAGTCATGTACCAGGGGGATTCTTCCGGCGGTTCGGCCTTGATTTCCACCTTTTTTTCAATCAAACGCTGTACAAGGTTCGTATCCCGTGGCGCATAAGTCTGGATGCTGTGGTTGTCGGCTGTGCGACCGGTCAGTGTCTGCCCCTGCATTGTAACCGATACCAGCTGTCCTTCATCAACCTTGTTGAGAAATTCCGTAAACGGCACGCGAGTAACATTGGACTGCGGCTGCTGGAACATATTGAATAGCATTACCGTAGCCAGGACAATAATTGCCCAGAGCATGAGGTTGCGGCTGAACTGATTCAAAGGAGCCTCCTTGACTCGCTTCCTTCGGAAAACCGGTTTTAAAACAAGATTACCAGTTTTTTTATACTTACCGTTTTTTTATAAATGATGCAATACAGGCATATAACGCATTCCATCAATATAACATCAAGCATGGTTTTGGCAATGGCACCCTTGCCTGTCAGGGGCTGCCCCATTGATGGGTTCATGCCTTCATTATCTTGGATGATGTTTCCACTTTCGTTTTTTAAACGAAAGTGAAAAAGATCATTCGTCCAAAAACATGGTTTTGGGCTCATTCACGCCGCTTGTCGCGGCGCGCCGGATTGAAAATCCGGCGCAAGAAGCTGTTTTCACTGAAGTGAAAACAGCCTCTTACGCCGGCGCATCTACCGTAATAAAAAAAACGGCAATTGACGCATGTCCAAAA
>VSMX01000066.1:0-4306 GCA_009773975.1 Desulfovibrio sp.
GGCCAGGTAGTATTGGGCGCGATAATTGGCATCTGGCTGCGCGCCTTGCAGCGAAACAAAAGCATGAGTTTTTATTTACGGGAATAAGGGGCAAAAAATTTTTTACATTTTGCCGGGCCGGGTGAACCGCCCTGGCATTGTTCTTTGCCCTGATGGCATTTATACATGTTTTTCCTTGTCCACCAAATTGGTAGCAAAGTCCTTCAGGGCTTTGCATCTTGCGCCCGGGAGGGGCTTGAGACCCATCCCGGATTAACCGCCCGCGTCTGATACCCCGCCCGGGAGTGCGGGGTGCGGGCTTGTTCGGCCTGAAGGCCGAGGTTTCAAACCACAAAGAAATTTGCGGATAAAGGGTTTGGTGATGCGCAGATTTTTGATTCTTCTCGGATTTTTTGTGGCGGCGGCATGGTGCGTCAATGCATTTGACATTTTGAAACCTGCCGCGCGTGCTTCCGATGAGCAGGGCGGCGTAACAGCGCAGGACAGCCCGCGAAAGCTGGAACAGGGCGCAAAAAATTATAAATATTTCAATTTATTGCAGGAGCCGACCCGGGAGACCGAAGCCCGCTATGTTGATGCGATCCGCGACTGGCTGGCCGAATTGCCTGACTTTCAGCGCGAAAAAGCCCGGGAAATATTGAAAGACGCGCATCCTGCCCTGAATGACTTGCGCAATCGCATCCGGGAAAAAAAGGGCGAGCTTGTCTCGCTTAGCTTTGACCGCAATACTCCCCCCGAAACCTTGCCCCGCCTTGGCCAGGAACTGCAGGATTTGCGGGATCAGCTCAAGTCAAGGCTCAAGGAAGTCGAAAAGCGCCTCAATATTGAGGCCGGCGTAACCATGGGGCCTCTGGATGGCGACGGGCTCTGGCTTTCCACACCAGGGGGGCCGGATGAAAACAGCTTGCCAACAGCAAAACCCGGGGCTCATCTTCATAATGATATTTTTTATTCTTGTAATTTCACTAGGTTGCAATAATTTTTTCTTCGCCATCGGCATCCAGGTCCGGCGCATGAAAAATCATGCTGCACTAAAATTGGACAAGTGAATTAAAATTATACAGCGCAAAATGAGGAGTGTAAAAAAAAAATACTGCAAGGCTCAAATTTGAGGGGCGAATTTTTAGTAAAAATCTTGAAAAGCCATGCGCGCCAATGACAGCCCATTTCTGGCACGATGATTGCTATATAAAAAGCAAGAGCGGCGCAAAGCCGCAGACAAAAGCAAATAGAGCATACAGGAACAGCCCAGCATTTTATCAGGCAGGTAAAAGACCAGCAGATATATGGGCTGAGCATATTGCAAAGTCATTAACTTTTGTTTCCAATTATCCGCTCTGGCGGTTGGAAATATACAAGTTGGCGAGCGAGGCTCCCAATGAAGTAATTCGTTGCATAATTCCAAGCCCCCATCAGGATTATGCAATCTCCCTCCCAAAACCCTCCTCCTTTGATGAACAGAACCCTAAAACCATCGGAACATCCTCCCTCTTCACGGCCACTGGTTCCCCCCCGGTGGCCGTATCTTTATTAAACCGAAAGACAGTGCCAATTTGGTTATGCAAGTACATGAAAAACGGACTCTGTAACATTTGCTGGCGGGACGGGATTTTGGGCAATCTTTTGCATAATGTATTGAAATCGCTGGAAAGCCTGGGCAAGGGCCTTGTTTGCGCCAGGCCAGATCTTGCCCAAAAGCTTCACGCCGGGCAAATTCAGGCCAATGAATGTTTTCGCCCAATGCTGCGCCTGGTCTATGGCCTGATATTTTTGCTGGCCACAGGAGAGCCTGTGCCTTGCGATGTAAAGGACAACGCGCCGGGCAATGCCTTTTGCGCGGCATGGCTTGCAAAGGCGCGAAAGGTCCTCGCGACTTTCGAAGCTGCTTCAGACGCCAATCCCGAATGCCCGGAAATCGAAGACATGGGGGAAGCTGCCCTTGCGGCCGCCATCCGCCACCTTGTCCATGATGAAAACGGCCAGGTCGTCGATTGGAAAAACATTGATGCAAGGACTCTGGGCGCGATCCACGAGGCTATCCTGGCCCTGCAGCCCGTTTTCTCGCAAAACGATTTCGCGCTTCAAAATATCCGCGCCGGCCAGCGCAAATTATCCGGCTCCTACTATACGCCGGCGCCGCTGATTGAGCTTTTGCTTGATTCGGCCCTCGAGCCGGCAATCGATAGAGCCCTGCACGCAAAGAACCCGGAAGCCGCCTTGCTGAAGCTGAAAATTTGTGATCCGGCTTGCGGAAGCGGCCATTTTCTGCTGGCCGCCGCCAAAAGACTGGCCCGACGCCTGGCAAGCCTGCGCCCGCCATCGGCCCATGCAATGCGCGCCGCCCTGCGCGATGCGCTTGCAAACTGCGTCTATGGGGTCGATATCAATCCGGAATCGGTTTTAATCTGCAAAATGTGCTTCCAGCTCGAAAACCACGCCCTGGCTGGCCCTGATTATCATCTTGCATGCGGCAATTTTTTGCTGGGCGCATCAAGCGCGCAAATCCTTTCCTCCCTTTCTGACGGCAAAGGCGCGCGACACATTTTTAAAAATCCCGATCTCGTCGCCAGGTTCAGGAACAGGGCGCGGCAAATTGTCAACGCGGCCTGTCCACCCCAAAAGCGTGGCGCGTCCGAAAAGCGGGATCTCAAAAATCTTCTTGATTTGTGGACAGCGCTGCAGGCCGGCGAACCACTGGCCAGACATCTTGCCACATGGATCGAAACCGGCAGGCTTGAGACTGAAATTGCCGCCCATGTTGAGGCCAGGGCCAAAGAATTCCATTTTTTTCATCTTGAAATCATGTTCCCGGAAGCGGCCGAGGGCTTTGATGTGGTGCTTTCAAATCCCCCATGGGAACACAATGAAATCAGGGAAAAGGAATGGTTTTGCGCCAATGGCAGGCAGGATATAGGCAATCTGGCTGGCAGCGAGCGCAAAAAGGCCATAGCCGGAGAGCGGGACACCACCATGCATTCAAACTACCTGGCGGCCCAGCGCGCCTATGGCGCAACCAGGCTTTTCTACACAAAAAGCGGCAAATATCCCCTTTGCGGCAGGGGCAGAATCAACCTCTATGCGATTTTTGCGGAGGCCATGCTGGCTTCGCTAAACAAGCAGGGCAGGCTTGGCTGCATATTGCCTTCAGGCATTGCCACGGACAACACGACACGGCATTTTTTCAGCGCCCTTGTGGAAAGCGGGCGACTTCTCAGCCTCCACGATTTCGAGAACAGGGAAAGAATCTTTCCCGACATTGATTCGCGCATCAAATTCTGCCTGCTGACCGCCGCCGCAGAAAATCCTGGCGCCGATGCCCAATATGCATTTTTTCTGCATAGCCCGAAAGATCTTGCCGAAACCGGACGATGCTTTTCCCTTTCCGCAGCCGAAATCGCGCTTGTCAATCCCAATACCCGCACCTGCCCCGTTTTCACCAATGAAAAAGACGCCATCCTTGCCAAAGCCGTTTATCGGCGCCAGCCAATTCTTGTCAAAACCAGGGGCCGCGCGATTGAAAACCCGTGGAAAATCAGCTTTAGCCAGGGCATGTTCAACATGACCGCCGATTCGCGCCTGTTCCGCTCGGAGCAGGATCTTGTCCGCGCCGGTTTCAGGCTTTGTGGAAATGTCTTTGCCGCCAATGGTGAAAAATTCTTGCCTCTTTACGAGGCCAAGATGCTTCATCATTTCAATCATCGCTGGGCAAGCTGGGCCAATGATGGAAAAATCGCGCCAGGGCCCGCGAAGTCATGCGGGAAGATCTTGAAAATCCGGATTTTGTCGTGCGCCCGCGTTACTGGGTTGCGGAAGATGAGGTGGTAAAACGATTTGGCCGCAAGCCATGGATGCTGGGTTTGCGGAACATTTGCCGGGCAACGGACGAAAGGACGCTGGTGGGCGGCGTCTTTCCCTGGAGCGCAGTTGGCAACAGCCTGCCCATCTGGTGGTGCGAAGCCGTGGAAGCCCCTTACCTGGCGTCCATGCTATCCAGTTTTGCCTGTGATTTTTTTGCGCGCTTCAAGGTTGGCGGCACGAATTTCAATTTTTATCTGGCAAGGCAAATAGCTGTTCTGCCGCCGGAAATTTTCCGGCAGCCCTTTCCCCGGGATGCTTTCCAATCACTGGCTGGCTGGCTTCGGCCGCGCATTCTCGAACTTGTCTATACCGCGAATGACATGCGTCCCTATGCCGAAAGTCTTGGCTACGCGGGCGAGCCCTTTGCCTGGAATGAGGAGCGCCGCTTTCTGCTGCGGGCCGACCTGGACGCTGCATTCTTTCATCTTTATCTGCCAGCCGCGAAAGA
>VSMX01000066.1:4316-12358 GCA_009773975.1 Desulfovibrio sp.
ATGCCAAAAAGAAAACGCCGCCCAATACCGGGAGTTGAAAGGGCTTTTCCCCTCTCCCCGGCACGCCGTTTGTTATATCATGGAGTCTTTTCCGATCCGCCGAAAAAAGGATCTGCAAAAATATGGCTTTTACCGCACCAAAGAGCAGATATTGAAAAATTATGACAGGATGGGCTTCTGATTTACAAGTCCACAAGCCTCGCCTGGTTCCTGTTCATTGCCACGCCCAGAAAGTGGCCCCCTACCCTCGTAAAGCGTTCCGGATTGTCCGTGGTCAGAAAATCTCTTTTGCCGGTTTCGCCCCCCGCCCGCAGGATCCCAAGCTCATCGAGTCTTTTGGCCACGTCCTCCGCTGTTGCGCTGGCCGAATCGACAATTCTTGTTTCCTCCCCCACAACTTCACGCAGGGAATTGAGAAAGAGGGGAAAATGCGTACAACCCAGGAGCAGGGTATCCGGCGCATCCGGGTCGTGGAAAATATCGTCCAGATAGCGGGCAAGAACTGCCCTGGCAATCGGGCCTTCTGTCCAGCCTTCCTCGGCAAGCGATACCAGGAGCGTGCAGGCCCTGGCTGTAACTTTTGCCCCGGGATTGATGGCGTCGATGGCATGCTGGTAGGCGCCGCCCTGAACGGTGGCCTGAGTGGCGATTACGGCGATATGGCCGTTTTTGCTGGCCTGACAGGCTGCGCGCGCCCCCGGGCCGATAACGCCAAGCACGGGAATGGGCGCAAATTCCTTTTGCAATACGGGCAAAGCCGCGCTTGTGGCCGTATTGCAGGCAACCACAAGCATCTTGACGCCAATTTCCACAAGCTTGCCGGCGGCCAGCAGTGTGTAGCGCACAATGGTGTCGCGCCCCTTGGTGCCGTATGGCAGGCGCGCGGTATCGCCAAGATAGAGCAGGTTTTCGGCCGGCAAAAGTGAGGCAATGGCCTTTAACACGGTCAGACCGCCCATGCCGGAATCAAAGATGCCGATGGGCAACTCGCGCTTGTCTGACATATTTTTATTTGCCTCCTAACCGCAGTGCCAGCCGCAAGCATTCAATACCAGCAACAATGTTCCAGTCAGGGCCAGGATTGCTGTTTTTTTCCACATGGTTATTCCTTTGTATTCTGTTTTACCGATTATCCTTTATCGAAAAAAATTTTTCAAGAGCGATTTTCCCGAGCCTCCATGCCTTGCAGGGCTTCCCTATAGGGCTTCCCTGTTCCTCCTTTTTATTTCTTCCGCATCGGGCGCGTTTTTATAGACATAGATGATGGCCACGCGCAGGCGGGCGGCCGAGGCCACGCGGATGGAGAGATAAATTTTTGCAAGGTCATCTGGCAGATTCTTTTCCCAGACAGCGTACCAGTAGCGATAGTCCCCGCTGTTTTCGCGCGTGCCGTAATTGCCAGGCTTGCCGTATTTTTCGGCCAGCTGGGTTTCCAGCTCGTTATAGAGCGCTTTGGCGCTCCTGCCATCCATATTTTCAAAATCGGAAAAGGCCACAACCCTTTCCAGGCCGGACGCATCGAAACCCAGTACATAGCGGCCCAGGGAATAGTGCGGTTTGGGGATGTTTCTGGTTTCGTATGTGTTCACGCCAAAATCCGGCGGAGCGTCCTTGAGGCCGGAAAACTGTTCGGGCTTTGCGCCCATTTGCGTGCCAAAGGGGCCGGCGAAGACATATCCGGGCAAAAACACGAAAAAGAGGACAAGAAAAAGTTTTTTCATGGCCCAAGTTTCGGCTATTCGGCGAAAACAAGCAAGGCATATAATGGATTCCCATTGCATTTTTTCACAGCATGGCTATTTATAATGTCTTTCCAGCAGTTTTCAACGAATCAAAAAGCCATACGCGCCATGAAGCCTTGCATACATATAGAACATGCCCGCCAGCACAATCTCAAAGACATCAGCCTGGACATTCCACGCGACGAGCTTGTGGTTGTTTGCGGGCCTTCCGGTTCGGGAAAGTCAACTCTTGCCTTTGACATTGTTTATGCCGAAGGCCAGCGCCGCTATGTGGAATCTCTTTCGGCATACGCCAGGCAGTTCCTGCCGCAAATGGACAAGCCGGATGTTGAAAAAATAGAAGGCCTTTCCCCGGCCATTTCCCTGGAACAGCAGGGGTTGGCAAGAAATCCGCGCTCCACCGTGGGCACGGTAACCGAGACCCATGATTTTTTGCGCGTCTTTTTCGCGCGCCTGGGCACGGTTTATTGCCCGCAATGCGGTCGGCCAATCGAATCCCGCGACATAGACGAGATAATCGCCGAAATCCTGGCCCTGCCAGAAGGCGAGAAATTTATCATCATGGCCCCGATTGTCGAAAGACAAAAAGGAACGCAGCAGGAGAGATTCCGCAAGCTCAAGGCCGAAGGCTTTGCGCGTCTGCGGGTTGACGGCGAATTTGCCACTCTCGACAATCCGCCCGTACTCGATAAAAACAAGCGTCATACAGTCGATCTGGTAATCGACCGGCTGGTTTCGAAACCGGGCAACCGCGGCCGCGTGGCTGATTCCGTGGAACTTGCCTTGCGCCAGGGCGAGGGGCGCCTTTTGCTCTACAGGCCCGACGCGCCGGAAAACGGACGCGAAAGCCTGCATTCCACAACCCAGGCCTGTCCGCATTGCCAGATTTCCCTGCCTGCTCCAAGTCCACAACTTTTCTCATTTAATGGCCCCCAGGGAGCTTGCCCCCGCTGCGTGGGTCTGGGCACGGTCGATTACTTCGAACCCAGGCTCATCGCCCCCAACCGGGGCCTGGCCCTGAAGAGCGGCGCTCTTCTGCCATGGGCCACGCCCCGGTCCTTTGAACGCTATGCCAGCGCCCTTGACGCGCTTGGTAAAAGGCATGGCTTCAAACTTGACGAGCCCCTGGAAAACTTTTCGGAAGAAGCCCTTTCCGCCCTTTTTTATGGAGAGGACAAAAACGGCAGGCCCGCGCTTGGCTCCCTTGGCCTTAGGCGCAACTGGATGGGCGGCGTTGTGGCCCTGGGCGCGGCTGGCGATCACCAGGCCGCGCATTTTGCCAGTGCCCGGGAGGCAATGCGCAATACCGTTGTCAGCGACAACCGCTGGCCAGGCGTTATTCCGCTTCTCGAGCAGGGGATGCAGTACGGCGATGCCTGGCGGGACGAACTGGCCCGATTCCGCCAGTCCCGCGACTGCCCGGACTGCAAGGGCGCCCGGCTGAGGCCGGAAGCCCTATCCGTGCGCGTTGGCGACCTGAATATTGCCCAGTTTTGCGACCTGCCAGTTGACCGCGCCCGCAAGTGGCTGGCCGCCCGCGAATTTACAGGCAAACAGGCCCTGATTGCCGAACCGCTGCTCAAGGAAATCACCGGCCGCCTGGCCTTTATGGAAAATGTCGGCCTGGATTATCTTTCTCTCGGGCGCTCCATGAACACGCTTTCCGGCGGCGAGGCCCAGCGCATTCGCCTGGCCTCGCAACTGGGCTCCGGCCTTGTGGGCGTTACATACGTTCTGGACGAGCCTTCCATCGGCCTGCATCCGCGCGACAACGAGCGTCTGCTCGGCACTTTGCGCTCCCTGCAGAAACGCGGCAATACGGTGCTGGTTGTCGAGCATGATGAAGCCACGATCTGCGAAGCGGACACCGTCATCGAGCTTGGCCCTGGTTCCGGCTCCCAGGGCGGCGAAATCATGTTTCAGGGCAATGTGGATGAGTTGCTGGGCAAGTCCGACACGCTGACTGCCCGCTACCTGCGCGGCGACGAATCCATCCCTCTGCCGGATGAAAGGCGCCAGGGCAAGGGCGCCCTGCTCCTGCGCAATGTAACGACCAACAATCTGCGCGGCATTGACTGCAAAATTCCGCTGGGCACCCTGACCTGCGTAACCGGCGTTTCCGGGTCCGGCAAAAGTTCCCTGGTTGTCGATACCCTTTACAAGCACCTTGCGCTTTCGCAGGGTCTGCGCGTTGACCAGCCGGGCACAATCAGCGCCCTGGAATACCTTGACGGGGCCGCGCCAATCGAGCGCGTGGTGGCCATTGACCAGACGCCAATCGGCCGCACCCCGCGATCCAATCCCGCAACCTACACAAAGATTTTTGATGAAATCCGCAATATTTTCGCCATGACTCCGGACGCGAAAAAACGCGGTTTCAAGCCGGGGCGCTTTTCATTCAATGTATCGGGCGGCCGCTGCGAAGCCTGCCACGGCGAAGGGCAGATTCGCGTCGAAATGCATTTTTTGCCGGATATCTATGTCACCTGCGATGTCTGCAAGGGCAAGCGCTACAACCACGAAACACTCGAGGCTCGCTACAGGGGCCTGAATATTGCAGAAGTGCTCGATTTGACGGTAAGCCAGGCCAGGGAACTGTTTGACGCCTATCCTGCGCTGGCAAGACGCCTGGCAATTCTCGAGGAAGTGGGGCTCGGCTATATTCGCCTTGGCCAGCCCGCGCCCACGCTTTCCGGCGGCGAGGCCCAGAGAATCAAAATTTCGCGCGAGCTTGGCAAGCGCACATTGCCGGGCACGCTTTATATTCTTGACGAGCCCACAACGGGCCTGCACATGCACGAGGTGGGCAAGCTAATCAAGGTGCTTCATGCCCTGGTGGAAAAAGGCGCCAGCGTTGTTGTGATCGAACACAATACCGACATGATTCTGGCATCCGATCATGTGCTGGACATGGGGCCTGGCGGCGGCGAAAACGGCGGCCTGATCGTGTCGTCAGGCACGCCGGAAGCAATTGTGGCGGACCCGAATTCCATCACCGGCCGCTTTCTCATGCAGGAACGCATCGACCGCCGCAAACGCCATCGTGACCGGGCCCTGACAAGGCAACGTTAATTGGGGGCCAACAACGCGCGAAAATGGCGGGAAAGTTCCGGATTGGAGCCTTCCCGCCATTATGTTTGTCCTGTCAGTTCAAGCCGGAATTCTGAAAAGACATTCAAGCATCCCGGTTTGAGGATTAATATTATGCTGATGCGAAGAGGTCAGCCGCGCTTGAAAACGTGGTTCCATCCACACCGGCCAGAACAATCACCGAAGCGCTATAGCCATCGCTGCCTCCCTGGACGACCGCTGTATTTTTCACGTCCGAGCCATTTAACTCGAAAACGCAGGCTCCGTAATGATCATTTTTGCCGTCAAAGCCCTTTAAAGCCCCCGTAATGGTGGCTTCGTCCACATCATAGCCGGCCCTCGTCAGCATTTTGTAAACTTTTCCCGCATCAATGCTGGCGGAGCTGCCTCCCAGAGCGTAGTTAAGATTATCACCCATATCAAGCTTATCGGTGCCTTTAGTAAAATCATCCACCGTCGTAGACAGATAGGCGTCACGTTTGTCCTCCGGTCCTTCAGTAAGTCCGGATGGGGGCGTTACCTGGATGATATCCGTGCCTGCGCCGCAAGTGACATTCGCCGTGGTCCCCCCCACGCCTTCAATGCTGATGGTTCCGCCGCCGGCATCGGCTGTGATGTTCGCGACAGCGCCTTTCTCGGTCAAATATACGCTGCCGCCGCCTTCGAGCAGGGTAATGTCCGTGGTGCCAGTTCCGACAGGAACAATGGACCCGGCGGCGCTGGGCACCAGCTTGTAGTCGCCTTCAAGGCCCTCAAGGTTCACATGTTGCCCATTGCCGATGATGACGACCTTGTCGTCTCCGAGCCCGAGATCGCCAGTAACGATAATCTTGTTTTCGGCGGTTGCGTTTGTGGCGTCAATGGTGAGGGTATCGCCAAGGAGGCCGCCCGTAACTGAGACGGTGTTGTATGTCGCGTCAACAGTTATGTTATTTACGCCGGTTGTGGTGCCGGTGTAATTCAAAGTAGCGCCCCCCTCCGTTGCGTTATCGACAAAGGAGGCGGTGAAGTCGCCGCCAATCAGTCCGTCGGCATCGACAAACACGGCTTTGGCATTGTTCGAGAGCTGGGTAGTCTTGTCAAAGGCCACATCGGAATATCCGGAAACCGCAAGCTGTGACACGCCGGAAAGATCGCCGCCGGCAATGTCGATGGCTGCGTTCTGGGCTGTGCCGAGAGTGAGGCTGCCGGCATTGGCGGCGTAAAGGGCGGCATCGAAAGGCGTGGCCGCGCCGGTATTGTCGTCCGTGGTATTTATGGCCACGGTTTTTGCGTCAAGCAAATGAACTTCACCGGTAATGGAATCAGCGGCGCTGGTTCCGTCGCCCACATTCACGATCACGTCCTGGATGGTGTCAATTTTCAGGTCAACGTAGTTTTTGCCGGTCACTTTTACATTAACTTGATCCATGTCGTAATTGGTGAAATAAATCGGCCTTTCGTTTTCGGTCTGGACGCTGTTTTTATCGAATGTGTAGCCGTTGCCGCCGGCAATGCCGAACGTCTGCAGGCCGGTCGTATTGGAGCCGTCCAGTGCGATAGCCGCGCCGGGATCCGCGTCGGGTTCACGCTCGATGTCGAGATTCGCGGCCATTGCCACGTTCAGGGTCTCGACATTTTTCATGTCCAGCTGAAACGCGCCCACAGTGGAGCGCAGTTTAATGGAGTCATCACCCGCGCCGCCATCGATCACGGCATTGGGGGTCAGATTTCTCACGCTGACGCTGTCATTGCCGGCGCCGCCAAGGATTGTGTCGACGCCTTCGCTGCGGGAAAGGCAAACAAAGTTGCCGTCGCTGGTCAGGTCGCTCATGTCCAGGGATTTGGTGGTAAGCGTCATTGTGCGGATATTGTAAACCGCGTCGCCCTTCAGCACCAGATTTTGCATGCCGTCGGCGTATGTGTTCAGGCTTGCGTTGCTTTCATCGGAATTGAGGGTAATGGTTTCGATTCCGCTTGTCTGGAAATTAAGCCATCCCACATTTTTGCCGATATTGATGTTCAGCTGGTCATCGCCCGCGCCTGTGTCGGCGAAGTTGATCAGCGCGTTGCCTTTGCCCTTGTTGTTGATATTGGAGTAATCGACTGTAATGCCGGTCTGGGCAAGATTATCAAGATTTACCCAGCCGCTGACATCGTAATTGTCCACGCCGTCCGTGCCGCGCGCGTTCCAGGCGAGGGGAGCGCCGTTCTGCGAATCGTTGATCACGCTGACGTTCGGGACGTCTTTCAAAAATCCGTTTTCAAAGCCGCCCCAGTTCCTGCTCATGCTGACGGTAAGCTCGTTGGCCGGGTTGCCGCCGGTGATCTGGTCGTTCGGGTTCAAAGTGGTGTCGGCCGCGGTGTTCGCGACGGTTCCGATAAAGTTGACCGGCACGTCGGTTATGGTCAGTACGTCATCGCCCGTGGTCAGATCAAGATCTACGGGAGTGGTGGTAACGCCCCACGGAGTCATGCCGAAAGGCGCGGTGACGGCTTCGTTGTCGGGAACTGCCACGACATTGGGATCGCTTGCGCTGCCGGCCACCATCACGGCGTTGATCCCGTGCTCCTGATAGTAGGCCAGCACGGAATCGGCGGTCCAGTCGCTCTTGCCGTCAAAATTCAGATCGTTGCACTGTTTTGGCTTGTTGGCCAGGAAGGCGGAAAGATCCATCGCATTGGAGGGATTGACATTCTCGAACTGGCCGAATTTGGTGAAATGATCCCATGCCGAAATGTCGAGGCTTTTGAAATACTCGAGCACGGAATCGGCGGTCCAGGCATTATTGCCTTCGTAGCCAGCGCCGTTGTTCATGCCGTTCAGCTGAGCGGCCTTGGCCGTGACATACTGCATCACGTTGAACAGCGGGTTGGGGCTGCAGTTTTCCGCGTTGCCGTTGGTTACAAAGTTGTCATAGCCCATCCACTGGGCATAGCTTGCCTCGCCATTTGCCTCGGCCAGAAAATCTCTGACAGAAGCAGCCGTCCAGGGAGTGAACTCCTCGCCTTCGACCGCGCCGAATTTGATTGTGTTGCACTCGTCCACTTTCTCGCTGATGTAATGGTCGTCGTTGTACCATGCAGGTACGGTCAATCCTAGTGGCATTCCAGACCACCCGGGTTGCGAGGAAGAAAGAAAAGCCGGCTAACGCAACTTATTGAAAATACAGAGAAAATTCTATATATAGTTAAACAACAGCGTGTGTAAATACGAACTTGGTACATGTG
>VSMX01000067.1 GCA_009773975.1 Desulfovibrio sp.
ATTGGCAGCAAAACCCTTCAGGGCTTTACGTCTTGCGCCTGGGAGGAGGTTGAGACCCCTCCCAGGCTAACCGCCAGCGTCTGATACTCCGCCAGAGATCGCGGGGTGCGGGATTGTTCGGCCTGAAGGCCGAAGTCTCAAAACACAAAGGAATTTACGGATGAAGCGCGATGAGGCTCTCGGGCATTTTGCCGCCATTTTCTGTATTCTTGTCTGGGGGCTGACCTTTATCTCGACCAAGATACTGCTGCGCGACTTTGCGCCTTTTCAAATCCTTTTCATCAGATTCCTGATTGGCTGGCTTGCGTTGTGGGCGGCCGCGCCGAAAAAAATCAGCACCAATAACAAAAAAGACCTGCTGCTTTTTGCGGGGGCTGGATTTAGCGGAGTTACGCTCTATTTTTTACTGGAAAATGTGGCCCTTACGGTGAGTTTTGCATCGAATGTGGGTGTTATTGTAACTGTGGCGCCATTTTTTACAGGCCTGCTGGCCTGGAAATTTCTGGCTTCCGAAAAACCGGCCAGCAATTTTTTTATTGGCTTTGTCGTGGCCATTATCGGCATAGCAATGATTTCATTTAATGGCGCTTCCTTCAAAATGAGCCCGTTTGGCGATCTGCTTGCCCTGCTGGCAGCGCTTTCCTGGGCCATTTACTCCATTCTGACCCGCAAGCTGGCCGCGCCTGGCCGGGGAAGCCTCGCAACCACCAGGGCCATATTCTTCTGGGGCCTTGTCTTCATGCTGCCCGTTATTTTGTATGAAGGCATCAATCTTGAAGCGGAAAAGCTTTTCAAGCCTGTCAATGCGCTCAACATGCTTTTCCTGGGCCTGCTCGCCTCCGCGCTCTGTTTTGCCGCCTGGACATTTTCCCTGAAGAGCCTAGGCGCGGTAAAAACTTCGGCCTACATTTATCTTGTGCCCGTTGTAACAGTATTCGCCGCTGCGCTTGTTCTGCACGAGCCGATAACCAGGCTTTCCGCCGGGGGCGCGCTGCTGACAATTACCGGCCTCGTGCTGGCGGAAAGCAGGTTTCCAGTTTCAAAAAAACAAGCATAAACACAAGAATAGTCGGACTTCGACAATTTCTTTTTGCAAACGTAATCCGGCTTAGAGAACATCCGCATTGGTTGCCAGTTCCCTTCTTTGGGCTTCATCGAAGGAATCAAGAGCCTTCTGCAACGCCTCTGACTGATTTTCAATCCGTTTGCGCATTGCATTCGCCTGAAATTCAGCTTGTTCCCGCGTAAGCCCCGCGCATTCAAGCTCCTTTGCATAGGCTAGCGCATCAAACGTCGTTGTAATACTTACAATACACGCATAATTGAACAAGTATTTTCTCTCAATTTACCCCCATTTCCAGGGGATTTCCCTCGTTTCCAGCGGCAGGCGCTCGCCTTCTTTGGGATCATGGGGGATATCGGCGCAATTGCAGATCAGGGCCGTCTTTTCCCCCATATTGGCAAAGCCGTACCAGATTCCGGGAGGAATCCGCAAAAGCCCGTAATTAAAAGGCAGGCCCAGTTCGGTTTCAAAAATCGCCCCTTTTGTCGGGGAATCCTCGCGGCTGTCGTAAAGCGCAATTTTTATCTGGCCGACAGGCACCGCAAAAAACTGGGTCTGCAAATGGTGACGTTTCCAGGCCTTTATCTGGCCCTTTTCCACCATTGAAAAATAGATTTCGCCAAAACCGCCGGAAAAATCCGGCAACAACGCGCTTTTTGGCGAAAGCATTTTCAATACTGGTCCGCCAGCTGCCGGAATCACGGCCAGTGGTTCAAGAAGCACGCCTTCAATTGTTGTCTTCGCGACGGAACCGTCATTTATTCCTGCGCCCACAGCAAACCCCTTTCCCTGGCTTTTTTGGCATATTCATCAATCTGGTTCCGGGTAAACTGCCACATTTCCGGGGACGATGATTTTTGGCCATAAAAATCACGATACCAGGCTGCTGTCATGGCCACCGTTTCAGTGAAATTCAAAGTGGCTTTCCAGTCCAGATGCGCAAGAGCCTTGTCGCAGCAAAGCTTGAGCAGATTGCACTCTTTCAGCGCGCATTTTTCATCGATATTCATTTTGCTCTGGAAACCTGGCCAATATCGGGCCAGTTCCCCGACCACTTCCGCAACAGTATTGTCCACATCGGCGGGAGGCCCGAAATTGTAGGACTGGCCCTGTGGATTGTAGGGGCCGGGCGCGGATTTTTCCAGCAGCCTGGCTCCCAGCCAGAGATAACCGGAGAGCGGCTCCAGCACATGCTGCCACGGCCGGGTGGCGCCGGGACTCCTGATTTCAACTGGTTTTGCGCCTGCCCAGGCCCGCGCGCAATCCGGCACAATCCTGTCCATGGCCCAGTCGCCGCCGCCTATAACATTTCCGGCCCTTACCGTAGCGCAGGCCGGGCCAGACGAGAAAAAGCTCAGAAAATAGGAATGGGCTATAATTTCCGCACAGCCCTTCGAGGCCGAATAGGGATCCGCGCCGCCAAGACGATCTGTTTCGCGATAGCCCCAGACCCATTCGTCATTGCTGTAGCATTTGTCGGATGTGATTATCACCCCGGCCCTGATTTGCGGCAGCCCGCGCATGGCTTCGAGCACATTCATCGTGCCCAGCATATTTGTTTCAAAAGTGGCCACGGGCGCTTCGTAGGACTTGCGCACCAGGGCCTGCGCCGCCAGATGGAAAACAATGTCCGGCCTGAAATCGGACATTGTTTTTTTTACCTCGTGCGCATTGCGCACGTCACCACGATAATCCGTGAGGCGCCCGGAAAGTCCCAGGCTTTCGAAATTGGACGGGCTTGTGGGAATATCGTGCGAAAAGCCGGCCACATCGGCCCCAAGAGCCAGAAGCCAGGCGCTGAGCCATGAGCCCTTGAAGCCGGTATGGCCGGTAATATAAACTCTTTTGCCCTGATATATATTATTGAACATTCCAGTTTTCCCGAATTTATATATTGCCGATTGTGCCTCAAGCCCAGAAAGCTTCTCCCATTGACCACAACTCGTTCAGCCTGATAGAATCCCTCAATGTATCCATGCACTGCCACTGGCCGGGATGCGGATACATGGAAAGCTGACCCTCGGCTGCCAGGGCCTGCAGCGGTTCTTTTTCCAGATCGCAATTATCGCCCTCGTCCAGGTAATCCAGAAATTTGCGCTCGAACACAAAAAAGCCGCAATTTATATATTCGTCGAGCACTGGCTTTTCTTCCCACGACAATATCCTGCCATCCCTGTCCGTGCGCACGGTGCCGAAGCGGGAAGGCATCCTGACGCCGGTAAAGGTTCCTATGGTTCCGGATTGTTTGTGGAACCCGAGCAGCGCGTCAATATCAATATCGGCCAGACCATCGCCGTATGTAACCATAAATCTTTCGCCCCTGATATACTTGGCGACGCGTTTCAGACGCGCGCCTTTCAGGGTTTCCTGGCCGGTGTCGCAAAGGGTTATGCGCCAGTCGTCCTGATAACCGGGATGCATTGTAATGTCGCCGTTTTTGAGATCCACGGTAAAATCGGAATTCAGCAGGCGGTAATCGCTGAAATACTGCTTGATGACTTCGCCCTTGTAGCCAAGGGGGAGGATAAAATCCCTGAAACCGAAGCGGGAGTAAATGGACATGATATGCCACAGGACAGGGCGGCCGCCAATTTCCACCATCGGCTTGGGTTTGACAGAAGTTTCCTCCCTCAGGCGGGTTCCCTTGCCGCCGCACAAAATGACAGTATCCATCTGGCCTCCTTTATTTCAGCGCATGTTTTACCAGATGCCCGGGATAAAATAAAGGAGAGCATGCAAATCCAGATGGCGCGCGATGGAATGTCCTCCTTGCAGCCCGCAGATTTCACGGGCTGGACTGAAGTAAAAATTATGACTATCCTATTGACTGTCCTCAATTTCGGCTCATTGGCAACTTTGTGCCCGTGACATCCTCCCCTCACTGAAGTGAGGGGCTTACTGTCAATAGCGTTTAAAATAAACAAAAGCGGCCGGTATGCCTCAAACATCTTTCCGGAATATCAAGGCCCGCCATTCACCGGAAGCCAGGCGCGCGGCCTTTGGCAAGCCATTTTGCCTATAGGCTTCTTCAACTCCATCGGCCTGGATGTCTAGAATGCCCGAAAGCACAAGCGCGCCCTTGTCTTTCAGGCTTGCAGCGACAAGCGGCGCCATTTCCCTGAGTGGCGCGGCCAGGATATTTGCCAAAACCAGGTCGAATTTTTTTCCGGCCACCCTCTCCATGCTGCCCGCTTCGACCCTGAAGCCCGAAACATTGTTCAGCAAAATATTTTCTTCCGCATTTTCAACAGCCAGAGGATCAATATCCAGGCCAATGCCTTCCAGACCGCTTTTGGCGCAGGCCATGCCCAGCACGCCAGTGCCGCAGCCCAGATCAAGAAAAGACTGTCCGGGCCGCGCCCTGTCGCTGGCCAGCAGATCCCCCAGGGCCTCCAGGCAAAGCACAGTAGTCTCGTGATGGCCAGTTCCAAAAGCGCTTTTGGGCTCGATAATGATTGTTTCTTTTTCGGAATTACCAAGCCAGGGGGGCAGAACGACAAAAGGTCCGGCTTTTACAGGCGTGAAAAACTCGCGCCAGGCGCTTGTCCAGTCCTGTTTTTCGATCTCCCTGGCGGCGCATTCGGCTTCCGGCGCGAGGGCGCGGATTTTATGCGCCAGGGATTGCAGAAAATCGCCATTTTCGCAATGAACCTGCCACACGCAGTCGCCATTGGGCAGGCTTTGTTCCTCCCAGCCAAAATTCACTTCCAGGGTCAGAAGCCCGGTGATTTTGTCGTAATCCTCATAAGGCGCGCTTATGCTCAGTTGTGTTATGGTCTCCGCCATGGTTTACTCCTTTTCCTAAAATTTCACATTTGACAACAATGGGCTGTTGGACAAAAAATAGCGCTCACAGGAAGAAAAAACTTTTTTTCCTTATAAATGCCCGGCGAAAAATATTCATCCCAAACCGGTTTCACAGCCGATTTGGTTGAAGCACAAATGCGCTGAATGCACAACAATTTTTCCAGGCGCATGCAAATACCAAATTGGCAGCAAAGCCCTTAGGGGGTTTGCGTCTTGCGCCCGGGAGGGGTTTGAGACCCCTCCCGGGCCAACCGCCCGCGGCTGCCACCCCGCCCGGGAGTGCGGGGGGCGGCCTTGTTCGGCCTGAAGGACGAGGTCTCAAACCACAAAGGAACCTGCGGATGAATATCTGGTGGAGCATGATACATGGAACATCTTGAAATGCTGGTATGGGTTACATTTCTGGCAGGCGTGGTCGGCACGGGCCTTGGCGGCGTGATCGGCGCGATTTTCAAAAGCGATTCCCCGGTCGTCATCAGCCTGCTTTTAAGCTTTGCCGCCGGCGTAATGATCAGCATAGTCTGCTTTGACCTTGTGCATGCCGCGCTGGACACAAAAGCCGGCCTTTACTGGGTGCTGGGCGGCATGAGCGTCGGCATTGCCGGCGTCTGTCTGCTCAACTACGCCATTGACCGGCACGCCAATTCCCATGTGCCGAAAGAGCCGGATCACCCCAAAACAGCGGACTGCCCGGGGGAGCTTATCCACCTTGACCACCTTGTCGAACACAAGCGCAAGGGCGAAAAGGTGGGGCTCTTTATCGCCGGCATGGTCATGGCCAGCGCGATTGCCCTGCACAATTTGCCAGAAGGCATGACCATTGGCGCGTCCTTCGTCTATACCGACGATCTGCTTTCCGGCCCCACCCTGCTCCTGGCCTGGCTTATCGGCCTGCACAACATTCCGGAAGGCATGGCTGTGGCCGTGCCCCTGATCAGCGGCGGCATGGGCCGCCCAAAGGCCGTGCTTGTCACGGCCGCATCCGGCATTCCCATCATACTTGGCGCCCTGCTCGGCTTCTGGATTGGGGATGTCGGGCCGCATGGGCTTTGCCTCAGCCTTTCCTTTGCCAGCGGCGCAATGCTTTATGTTGTATTTGGAGAAATTTTCCCCCAGGCCGTATTGCTTTGCAAAAGCAAGGTGCCCGCTTTCAGCCTGCTTGCCGGGATGATAGTCGGTATGCTGGTCATATTCGCGTAAAAGCGCGTCAATTTTCATAAATCATGAAGCGCCAGACTCTCACCAGGGCGGAGAAGACCGAAATAATCCGGCTGCTCGAGGCAGATTTGCCCCTCCCCCGGAAATACAGGGAAAGGCTTTTCGCGGATCCGCCAAAGCCCGTTATCAGCCCGGGAATCATGAAAAGCGTCGAGCGGCGCGGCCTGGCAGATGGCTGGGCGAATACCCTGATTCACGCAGACAACCTTGATGTCCTGGCCTCCCTCGCAGGCGGCTCCCTGCGGGACATGGTTCATGATGCCGGCGGCATGAAACTGGTTTATATAGATCCGCCTTTCGAGGCCGGTCTTGATTTCCGCATGGATATGCCTGTCGGGGAAAATGGTGAATTTCTGCGCCAGACAGCCTTTGAGGACAAGTGGAATCCCGGCGCCTTCGATGAATTCATTTATCCACGACTCGAGCTCATTCACAATATCCTGGCCGATGACGGCTGCCTGTACGCCCATTGCGACTGGCGGCTCGCGCCCCGCATGCGCATCATGCTGGACAGGGTTTTCGGCAATTTCGTCAATGAAATCATCTGGCATTACACGGGCGGCGGCAGAAGCCGCAAATATTTTGCCCGCAAGCATGACCATATTTTGGTGTACAGCAAGTCCCGCCAATTCCGTTTCAACGCGGACGCAATCAGAATCCCCTATAAAAAGGGCAGCGGCTATGCCAGAAGCGGTATCACCGCGAAAAGCGGCAAAAAATACATGCCCAACCAGGCGGGCACGGTGCCGGATGATGTCTGGGACATTCCCATAATCAACCCCATGTCATCCGAAAGAACGGGGTACCCGACCCAGAAGCCGGAAAGCCTGCTCTGGCGCATTATCAGCGCAAGCTCAATGGAAGGCGACCTTGTGGCCGATTTTTTTTGCGGCTCAGGCACAACAATCGCCGTTGCGGAAAAACTGCGGCGCAAATGGCTTGCCGTTGATTGCGGCCCCCTTGCCATCCATACATGCCGCAAACGCCTGCTCGAGCTGCAAAATTATTCTCCCGCTTCCCCTTTCCAGATTTGCGTGGCAAATGAATTTCAGCAAGATGCGCCTGGCGGCGGCATCAAGGCTGTACTTCACTACGAGGCTGGCGGGGTCCGCGTTGAACTTGCCGGCTTTTCCCCGAAAGCCGGCGAACATCCCCGGATTGATCTTGTGGATTATTGGGCGGTTGACCCGGAATACGAATCCCATCAGGAGACCTTCCACATTGGCTGGCACAGTTTCAGGACAAAAAACAGCCGGCCCCTCGTGCTTTCCAGCCCGGTTTTTTGCCTGGCCCCGGGCACACGCGCCATTGCCGTGATGATTGTGGATATTCGCGGCCAGGAATACCTGGAGATCTTTATAGTATCTGTTTGAAGGCGTTCCCTGGTATGCAAAAGCTGATGATAAAGGCCAGGACAGGATCGCGCGTGCCGCAAAAACGGCGCATGGGAAAAACAATAAGGAGAATGCATGAAGGATACGGCGCGGGACAATGCCTTGTATGCGGCATTCAAAGCCAGGGATCCACGCTTTGATGGGCGCTTTTTCGTGGGCATTTCTTCCACAGGAGTCTATTGCCGTCCCGTTTGCCGGGCCAGACTGGCCAAGCGATCAAGTTGCACTTTTTTTACGTCCGCAGCGGAAGCCGAGCAGGCGGGGTATCGCCCTTGCCTGTTGTGCAGACCGGAACTGGCCCCAGGCAATTCCCTTGTGGATGCTGAGTCGGTTCTTGCCAGAAAGGCAGCCCGAATTCTTGAGGAAAATTGCGGCAGCGGCCAGCGGCTGGAAGAGCTGGCCGCAAGGCTGGGATGTTCCTCACGTCATTTGCGCCGCGTGTTTCTGGAAGAATATAATGTTACGCCAGTTCAGTATTTGCAGACGTGTCGTCTGTTGCTGGCTAAAAATTTGCTGACCGATACTTCCCTCACAGAGCCGGAGATAGCAATGGCGGCCGGCTTCGGCAGCCTCAGGAGAATGAACGGCTTGTTCCAGAAACAGTATAACCTTTCTCCAGGCGCCCTGCGCAAGGGAACTCCGGAAAAGAAACATAACGCTGGCGCGCTGGCGCTTACATTGGGATACAGGCCGCCCTATCGCTGGAAGGAAATGCTGGATTTTTTGGCGGGACGGTCTGTTGCGGGTGTGGAAAAGGTGGATGGAGAGACTTACAGCCGGGTCGCAAGAATGGAAAACAGGGAGGGGAAAATATGCGCGGGCTGGATTCGGATCACGCATCAACCGAATAAAGACGCTCTCATTGCCACCATAAGCGGCTCCCTGATTTCCGTTTTACCGCACGTTTTATCCCGCATTCGGCATTTGTTCGATCTTTGCTGCGAGCCCGATGCCGTTCATGAAACGCTGCATGTGATGAATGAGATACAACCCGGCCTGTGCGTATGTGGACGCAGAGTTCCGGGGAGTTTTGAGCCGTTTGAGACGGCGGTGAGGGCCATACTTGGCCAACAAATAACGGTGAAAGCCGCCAGCACACTCGCCGGCCGCATGGCCCGGGAATTGGGGACGATTGTTGAAACAGATATTGAAGGCCTCGACCGCGCCTTTCCCACGGCAAAAGATATTATGAATTTGGGAAATGGCATTCAGGAGCGCCTCGGGGCCCTGGGGATAATCGCCTCCCGATCCGCCTGCATCCGTGCCCTTGCGGAAGCCGTGGATTCTGGTGAAATCCGGCTGGATCAAAGCGCCGCCCCCGAAATGGAGATAAAAAAGCTGCAGTCTGTCCGGGGAATCGGCAACTGGACCGCGCAGTATATCGCCATGCGCACGATGGGCTGGCCGGATGCCTTTCTTGAAACGGATGCTGGCGTGAAACACGCCTTGCCGGATCATACCCCCAGGCAAATTCTGGAAATGGCGGAACGTTGGCGCCCATGGCGCAGCTATGCTGTTATCAACCTGTGGTTCCGGGGGAAATAAAGCAAGCTATACGAAATTTGCGCCGTTAGGCTGTGGCTGTCCCCGCTCTTTGCAATTATGGGGAAAAAGTTTAGATTCCTCCATGGAGGATCATATTGAACGTACTTTTTCTGCTTGAAGACCTCTGCTTTGGCGGCACGCAAAGACAGAATGTGGAACTGGCTCTCCGGCTTGACCGCGCCAGATTCAGGCCGGCTATTCTTACGCTAACCGGCCCGACTGATCTTGACCGTAAAGTTCTCGACGGCAATATCCCCCTTGTCCATTTGGGTTCAAACCGCAAAGCGGCCCCGCTTTTTTTCGCGCGGCTGGGTTCCGCCATCAGGAAACTGCGGCCGGATGTCATCATCCCCTGCACGGCTCTTCCAAATATCTGGGGCAGGTTGTGGGGCAAGGTCCTGCATATTCCCGTGCTTGGCACTGTGCGCGGGGGCGGCGCGCCAATGCGCCAGCACGAGCGTTTTTTGTGGCCCCTTGCAGCCCATACAGTCTGCAATTCAAGGGCGCTTTTCAATGTAATGCGCAAAATCGGCGTGCCCGAAAACCGCTTGAGCTTCATAGCCAATGGCGTCGATACCGAAAGATTCCATCCTGGCGAATTGCCGCCATCTTCCCGCAAACCGTTAATTGTCTGCGTTGCCAGGCTGGCGGGGGACAAGGACCACGCGACGCTTTTGCGGGCTTTTGAACTCGTCGCCAGGCAACATCCCCACGCCCGGCTGCGTCTTGTGGGCGATGGCCCGGAAGAGACTGCCCTGCGCAAGCTTGCCGCGCAACTTGAACCTTGCGCCGCTTCCCGCGTGGAATTTGCCGGCGCGGCGGACGAACCTGCGCCCCACTATCGGGAAGGACGGGTTTTCGCGCTTTCTTCAATCCGCGAAGGCACGCCCAATGTTGTCATGGAGGCCATGGCCAGCGGCACGCCGGTCTGCGCCACGGCTGTGGGCGGCATTCCCGAACTTTTGGGCAAAAACGGCCTGCTTTCCGAACCTGGCGATTATCAGGCCATTGCGGCCAATCTGCTTTCCCTGCTCCAGAAAGGCGAGCTTGCCGATGAACTTGGCCGTAACGGCCGCATGGCAATTGAGCGGGTTTTTTCATTCCAGGCCATGACAGAGGCCCACGAGCGCATTCTTGAATCTATTGGGGCGAATTAATGAACAGAATATTTTGCACAATCCTTTTTGCTGCCTTCATTTTTGCCGCCGTCTTGCCCGGCATTTCGCGCGCGGCGGACGCCATTGTCACCGGCCCGGGAGTGCGCACGGAGCTATGGACAGGCCGGGTCCTGACCGCCAAATTCCGGGCCGGAATGTGCTTCGAGGATAACGGCAAGGCGCGGGGCGTGCTGATTTTGCGCCATGCCAACGGCAATGAGGATGCTTACCATCTCTATGGACATATCAGAAACGATACCTTTGAATTGTCCCACAGTTCTGGCCATCATTTTGCCGGGCGCCTGGTCAGCCCTGATGAAATGGAAGGCTCGGTAAAGATCAGCAAGGGCCCGAAGCTGAGCCTCTCCGGCAAACGCGTGTTAAATGCCCCGCTTGCCGCCTCCGATTGCGCTCCCCTTTATTGACATATCCGGTACGAGGTTTTTTCAATGACGTATGCAATGTTCCTTGTCGGTCTTTTCCAGTGCGCCATGCTTTTCATTTTGGGCCGGACAGGCGGCAAACTCCGTCAAAAAGCCGCGCGGGACAGGCAGGAGGCCGAACGCAAGCCGCCGGAAGGCTGGCCAAAGGTGGCCCTGATAATACCCATGGCCGGGGAGCGGCAAAATATGGACAGGGCCCTGAAAAGCCTGCTTGACCAGGACTATCCTGATTTTATTCCCGTTCTGGTAACGGCCACGGAAGATGACGCGGCCTGCAAACTGATTCGCATGCTCAGGGCCGAACATCCGCAGGTACAGCATATCATTGCCGGACGCGCGGAAAAATGCGGCCAGAAAAACCGCAATCTTCTTGCCGCCGTGGAGGCCTGCGGCGCTTTCCCGGACGTCTATGTTTTCTGCGATTCCACGCACCTGGCCGAAAAGGATTTTCTGCGCTGCCTTGCAGGGCCGATTGCGCGCGGAGAAGCGGCCATCTGTACCGGCTATCATGTTGTCCTGCCCGGGGACAATTCCATCATCACCCTGGCTTATGCCCAGTCTGTGCTTCTAATGCGCTTTTTGCAGGGCATGGCGGCCTTTACCCAGCCCTGGGGCGGCGCGCTGGCCATCAGCCGTACGGCCTTCGCGCGCTATGATGTGGCCACGCTGTGGTCCAGCAATGTTGTCGATGACTGCTCCCTGGCTGCCCTGCTCCAGAAAGATGGCGTCCATATCCGCCTTTGCCCCGCCGCGCTTCTGAAAACAAGCTCCCATGCCCATCCCCTGCCTGTCTGGCGCGCCTGGCTTGAAAGGCAGGTGCTTTTCCTGAAATTCTGCATGCCGGCCCAGTGGTGCATTCTCGGCCTGTTCGCGACCGCCATTGTTTTGCCGCCTGTCTGGTGCGTTTGGGCCTGCGCGGCGGACATCTTCGGCGCCGGCAGCGAGATCGCGTCCTTTCTGGCCCTCTGCTGGCTCTGCCTTGTCTGCTGGGTGATGGCGCGCTGGAGGTCGTTTTTGCCGTCCAAACCGCCCCTGGGCCGCTGGCTCCAGGCTTTTTTCTGCGCCAGCCTGATGTTTGCGATGGTCTGGGTAGGCACAATCGCCTCCAGGAGCATACTCTGGCAAAACTGCCTCTACCGCGTGGGCAAGGGGGGCAAGGTGCTTTCCATACAAAGGCTGTAAATATTGCGTGGCCGCGCCCCGAGTTCCGCCTGCGATGACCCCGAACCACCAAAATAGCCGCAATTATCTGCTGGTAATCCCGAAAAAAATATGCAAACCTTGGAACGCGGGGCTAAAAGCCGGCTTTTGGGCCGCATTGTCGCCAACCTTTTGTAAAGGAGAATAAAAACGAATTTTGGAAAATCACTTTAAAAAGGGACGTTGCTTATGAAAAATCCTGATATCACGGTTCCCAACCAGTTCCTCAACTTCTTCAGCTCCAGAGTGCCGGATGTCTGGAAAACGGTGGATTACTACCGCTATACGCGCGGCGCTCCGGAAGAGGACTGGGACAATCGCGTTTTTATGCCTCTTTCGGGCTGGAACGCCATAACCGAAAAAATCCTGCCCGGAAGTTCTGTTGACGCGCAGGTCTTTGCGGCAAAAAACCTGCAGGTCATGGGCGCCTGGCGTCCACCCAGGACATTCTGCGTTTTGACGCCGATTTTTACAATATGCTCACAAAAACGCCGGTACCGGGCAAT
>VSMX01000068.1 GCA_009773975.1 Desulfovibrio sp.
GCACGGAGTAATAGGCAACTGTCGCACGCCCCGATTCCGTAATGATGTGCGGATGGGGTACATCGCTTTCATCCAGGATGTCCATAACCGCTTCGACAACATCCGCGCAATATTCGTCAAGCGTGTAATTGCGTGATGAAATATAATTGGTATGGGAACCGTCATAATCCACAGCAAGGCCACCACCCAGATCCAGATAGCCCATTGGAGCGCCTTCCTGGAACAGTCCAGCGTAAATCCTGGCAGCTTCCATCACGCCAGTGCGGATATCCCTGATATTGGAGATTTGCGAGCCCAGGTGATAATGCAGGAGCTTGAAACAATCCAGCATGTCATGGCCTTTCAGATAATCGATAACATCAATTACCTGGGAGGGAGCAAGTCCAAAGGTTGAACGCTCCCCGCCAGAATCCGTCCAATGTCCGCCAGCCTTGACGGCAAGTTTGGTGCGCACGCCGATATTGGGCCGTATATTGAGCGCTTTCGAGCGTTCAATCAGGATTTCCAGTTCTCCTGGCATTTCCAGGACAAAAAATACATTGAAACCGAGGCGTTTGGCCCAGAGCCCAAGATCAATAAATTCAGCATCCTTGTATCCATTGCAGACAATACAGGCTTCTGTGTCGTGCATCAGCGACACAGCGGCGATAAGTTCGGCCTTGGATCCAACTTCAAGACCATGATGGTATCTTGCCCCAAACTGGGCTATCTTATCCACAACCTGTTGTTGCTGATTGACCTTGATGGGGAAAACCCCCCTGTATTCGCCCTTGTAGCCAAGTTCCTTGATAGCCTTGCGGAAAGACTCATGAATTTTGGCAATGCGGGAAGAAAGAATATTCTCCACGCGCAACAAGACCGGCATATCATAACCGCGTTCACGCAAGCCGGCTATTACTTCGAGAAGCGGAATTTGCGGGCCGCTGCGTCCATGAGGGCTGACTACCACCTCGCCGTTTTCGGAAATATTGAAATATCCCGCTCCCCATGTACCAATGCCATAAAGCTCCATGGAATCTTCCACTCGCCATTGCCGCAAAGCTTGTTGTTTCGCCAATTTTTTCTCCCTGGTGAACTGTCCGGATTAATGGCCCGGCAAGGTGGTTGCTATTGCATCAAAGCTGGTCGCTGTCATCCGGTTCGGACAAACCCGACCCTCCAAAGCTGTTGCCTTCCCGTTTGGTGCGGTCAAGTTTTTTACATTCTTCCCATTCAACTTCAACACATCTTTTGAAAACCATTTGGCAAAAACGATCGCCCGGATGGATGGTGAAGGGCTCGGTGGAAAGGTTGATCAATATTACCCCGATTTCCGAACGACTGTCCGCATCGATTGTGCCAGGCGTATTCAATACTGTAATGCCGTGGTGCAGGGCAAGACCACTACGCGGGCGGATCTGGCATTCATATCCTCGCGGTATCTCGAGCTTGAGGCCCGTAGGCACAAGAACCCTGCAAAATGGTGGTATTGTAAGCGGTTGGTCAAGCCAGGCATGCACGTCCATACCGGCAGCCATGGGACTTGTTCGCGCAGGCAAGGAATTATCGGAAGAATTTTCAATCTTGACTGTAATTTTTTCAATGGTTTTGCCATTTCCCTGTTGGGTGCTGTTTTGTGGGCTTTTATCCCCTGGACATTCCACTGTACCCTCCAGAAATACGCAACGCGTATGAATTTTTTTGCTGCGAGTATTTTCCAAACAAAATCCGCTAAAATTCTAAACCCAAACGCTCGTTTTTGGAAGAGGCGGTTCCTGTAGTGGAATAACAAATCCATAATGAAACGCAGCCATTTACAGTGCAATTTCTTTACTTTGCAAAGGCTAATGTGTAAATTGAAAAATTCCATACGCAAAAAAGGAGGAGCCATGATCAGGAAATTGCCATTTACAAAGATGGAGGGCATAGGTAACGATTATGTCTATATCAATGGCTTTGTTGAGCAGATTCAGGATCCGCATGATCTGGCCAAAAAAATAAGCGACCGTCATTTTGGCGTTGGCTCGGATGGTCTGGTGCTTGTCTTGCCGTCCGCGGTTTCGGATTTGCGTATGCGGATGTTCAATGCGGATGGCACAGAAGCTGAAATGTGCGGCAATGCGGCAAGATGCGTGGGCAAGTTTGCTTTTGATCACGGTTTGATTAAAAAGGATTTGCTCCGGCTTGAAACTCTGGCCGGTGAAAAGGTTATCCGTCTTGCTTTTGAAGGTGGAACGCCGTGCGGGGCCACGGTAGATATGGGGGAACCTGTTCTGGTGCCGGAACTTGTGCCTATTTCCCTTGGCAACAGGGAAAACTGCATCGCCCAGGCTCTGGAAATAGACGGTAATATGTATGAAATTACCGCGGTTTCAATGGGCAACCCTCATGCCGTCGTTTTCATGCAGAATCTTGAAAATCTCGAGATTGCCTCAATCGGTCCGAAGTTTGAAAATGACAAGGTGTTTCCCAGACGGACAAATACAGAATTTGTGCAGGTTTTATCGCGGGACAGAATCAGGATGCGCGTATGGGAAAGAGGGGCCGGAGAAACTCTTGCCTGCGGCACGGGAGCTTGCGCGGCGGTTGTTGGCTGTGTCCTGAACAATTTGACGGAACGTCAGGTTGAAGTGGAATTACTTGGCGGTTCTTTGGAAATCAAGTGGGATGAGGCCAGCAATCATGTCTTCATGAAGGGACCGGCGGTTACCGTTTTTGATGGTGTTTTCTATTTGTAAAAGCATATTGCAGAGGATTAAATGATTTCCATAAATCCCAATTATCTGAAACTCGAGGCCAATTACCTTTTTGCGGAAATAGAAAGAAAAGTAGCGGATTTCAAGGATTCCCAACCAGATGCCAGGATTATCAGCTTGGGAATTGGCGATGTTTCCCGTCCTCTTGTTCCGGCCGTCATCAATGCCCTGCACAAGGCTGTGGATGAAATGGGCCATCCGGAGCATTTCCGCGGTTATGGCCCCTATGGCGGTTATGCTTTCCTCCGCGATCTCATTATGGAATATGATTACAAGGCACACGGAATTGACATTCATCCAGATGAGATTTTCGTATCCGATGGCGCCAAATCGGATGTGGGTAATTTCCAGGAACTTTTTTCGCAAAAAAGTATCGTGGCTGTTACCGACCCTGTTTACCCAGTCTATGTTGATTCCAATGTTCTTGCAGGACGAGCCGGGGAAAAGGTGGATGGCCGCTGGAGCAATATAGTATATTTGCCTTGCACTGCCGAAAATGACTTCATTCCGGCCTTTCCCGATAAAACTCCTGACATGATTTACCTTTGCTGCCCCAATAATCCGACAGGCACAACGCTTTCCCGCAAGGCGCTCCAGGGCTGGGTAGATTACGCGCGTAAAAATGGCTGCATAATCCTTTTTGATTCCGCCTATGAGGCATTTATCCGCGATGACGATGTGCCGCACAGTATTTACGAGCTTGAAGGCGCAAAGGAAGTTGCCGTGGAGTTTCGCAGTTTCTCCAAAACAGCTGGTTTTACCGGTTTGCGCTGTGCTTATGTTGTGGTGCCCCACGAATGCAAGGTTAGCGATGGAAAGGGCGGCAAGGTAGATCTTGCCGGCTTTTGGCTGCGTCGTCAGAGCACCAAATATAATGGTTGCCCCTACATTGTTCAGCGCGCGGCTGCCGCTACATACAGCGAGGATGGCCAACGCGAGATAAAGGACGTTATCCGCGGCTATCAGAATAATGCCGATCTGCTTTCAAAGGCTTTGCAGGAGCTTGGCCTTACCGTGTATGGCGGCCGCAATGCCCCCTATCTTTGGGTCAAGGTTCCCAATGGCATGGATTCCTGGGGATTTTTCCACAAACTGCTGCATGAAGCAGCGCTTGTCTGCACACCCGGTGTCGGATTTGGCAAAAGCGGGGAAGGCTATGTGCGCATGACGTCTTTTGGATCGCCAGACGATACCCAGGATGCGATAAAAAGGATGCGCCAGCTTGCTGTTGCCGGGACTTTTTAACGCTTATTGCTTTTTATTACCGGGAGTTATATATTTACAAATATCCGGCCTTGCAGGGGCAGGGTCGAAAATATCCCCGTAGCATCCGTTTCCGGGGATATTTATGTTAACATAAGCAACTATAATTCCAATTTGCAAACTCGCGGTTATTCCGCAAGGAATCAATATGAGTAGCTCCATTGAGGAACTTGATAAAAAAGTTGAGCGTGTACGGGCGGCCCAGGCAATTTTTGCCCGTTATGACCAAAAACAGGTGGATGAAATCTTTCAGCATGCGGCAGCTGTCGCAACTTCCAAAAGGATTGTGCTTGCCAGGATGGCAGTCGAGGAAACCGGAATGGGCGTCCTGGAAGACAAGGTAATCAAGAATCATTTTGCATCCGAATATATTTATAACAAATACAAGGATAGCAAAACCTGTGGCATAATCGAGGATGACCAGATTGCTGGGTATCGCGAAATTGCCGCGCCCCTTGGCCTTATTGCCGGCATTGTGCCTACCACAAACCCGACGTCGACGGCCATCTTCAAGGCCTTGCTTTCCTTGAAAACACGCAATGGCATCATCTTTTCACCTCATCCCAGGGCCAAAAAAAGTACTCGCGCCGCTGCCATGACAATATTGAAAGCGGCAGTAGAAGGTGGCGCCCCTGAAGGCATTATTGACTGCATTGAGGATCCCACGCCCGAGCTCACCCAGGCCCTGATGAGCCACAAACATATCAACCTTATTCTTGCTACAGGCGGTCCGGGCATGGTCCATGCCGCCTACAGTTCAGGCACGCCAGCCATTGGTGTTGGTGCTGGAAATACCCCTGTCGTCATTGATTCCACGGCTGATATAAAGATGGGCGTTAATTCAATTCTTCTCAGCAAGACCTTTGATAATGGCATGATTTGCGCCTCCGAACAGGCCATTATTGCGGAATCCTCCGTTGCGGACAGGATACGGGAAGAATTTGTGGCCCGCGGGGCCTGGTTTGCCAATGATGAAGAAGCTGCGGCTCTGGCAAATGTAATCTTTGTCAATGGCACGCTCAATGCGGCTATCGTTGGCCAGCCTGCCCACAAAATTGCGGCCATGGCCGGCATAACAGTGCCCGAATCGACAAAAGTTCTTCTGGCTGAAAGAGCGGAAATCCGCAGTGATGATCCTTTTGCCCATGAAAAACTTTCGCCCGTGCTGGGTTTTTACCGGGCTCCGGATTTTCATCAGGCAGTGAACATGGCCGAAGAGCTGATTACGCTTGGCGGCCAGGGCCATACCTCTGTTCTTTACACAAAGGAATCCAATACCGCCAACATCAAGATTTTTGAAGATACCATGACCACAGGCCGGGTTCTGGTCAATATGCCGGCTTCCCAGGGCGCGATTGGCGACGTTTACAATTTCCGCGTTGCTCCGTCGCTTACTCTGGGCTGTGGCAGTTGGGGCGGCAATTCGGTAAGTGAAAATATCGGGGTCAAGCACCTGATGAATATCAAAACCATGGCTGCAAGGCGGGAGAATATGCTCTGGTTTCGTGTGCCCAACAAGATTTATTTCAAGCTGGGCGCCATGGAACCGGCCCTCAAGGAATACAGCGATCGCCGCAGAGCCTGCATCATAACTGACAAGACAATGGAACAACTCGGACATGTGCGCAAGGTTGAAGAAGTGCTGGAAAGAATGGGCATTGAAGTCCGTGTTTTTTCCGGCGTTTTGCCAGACCCAGATCTTGCGACGGTGCGCAAGGCTCTGGACATGGTCAATGCCTTCCAGCCGGATATGTTTATTGCTCTTGGCGGTGGATCCCCAATGGATGCCGCAAAAATTATCTGGCTGCTCTACGAAAAGCCGGATACGCGCTTTGAGGATATCGCCCTGCGTTTTATGGATATCAGAAAACGTGTAGTTTCTTTCCCGGATCTGGGCAAAAAAGCTGTTATGGTGGCCATTCCCACAACTTCCGGGACTGGCAGCGAAGTAACGCCATTTGCCGTCATTACGGATAGCAAAACCGGTGTGAAATATCCTGTTACCGACTATGCGCTTACGCCGGATATGGCCATTGTAGATCCCGAATTTGTAATGGATCTGCCTCCATCCCTGATTGCCAATGCCGGCCTTGATGTGTTGACTCATGCGATAGAAGCCTATACCTCGACCCTGGCCACCAATTTTGCGGATGGCGAGGCTGTGGAAGCGATTCGTCTGGTATTCAAATACTTGAGACGATCGTATGAAGGTGGGCCGGATCGTCTGGTGCCCCGCGAAAAAATGCACTATGCGGCCACAATGGCCGGCATGGCTTTTGCCAATGCTTTTCTTGGTATCTGCCATTCCCTGGCCCATGCTCTTGGTTCATATTTCCATTTGCCGCATGGGCTGGCCAATGCAATCATGCTTTCGTATGTCATTGAGTTCAACGCAACGGACACGCCCACAAAACAGGGTATGCTCCCGCAATATAAATATCCCTGGGTCAAGGGTCGCTATGCGCGTATAGCTGACATGCTGCACCTGGCTGATGACATTCAGGGCGATAACCCGGAAGACCGCGCAGAAAAAACCGCGCGCCTGGTGCGGGCGATCGAGGGCTTGAAACGAGATCTGAAGATTCCCAGTTCACTCAAGGATGCCGGAATCGCGGAAGCCGATTTCCTGCACAAGCTGGATGAAATGTCCGAACAGGCCTTCGATGACCAATGCACCATAGCCAATCCGCGCTATCCCCTGATCAGCGAATTGAAAGAACTCTACCGCAAGGCCTATTATGGCGAACCTCTCAAGGCCATGGTAACAGAAAACCAGAGCAATAATTAGGGAAATATCGATTTGGGGGCTGCTGGGCCCCCAAATCAATATTTATAAAAGATGAATAATCAGAGTTTCTTTATATCAGCCAGATTCCTTACAAATTCTTTGTTCATTCCGGGAAAGTTTTGTAATTTGCTCATATTCCTTTGCGCGTCTTCTTATTTCTTCCTTTGTTTCTTCCCATTCCGGCACATGCCAGTTTTTGCGTTCCGGAAACACTTCAATAATCCTGTACTCGTCTCCCAATTTAAGTGAAAGGCGAACCTTTCCGCCGCTTGACGCAGCGCGAGGAGAATATGCGGACGTTATTGCGCAGGCCGATTCCAGAATATCATCAGGCCAGGATGCGCCATGGCGGGCAAGGGCAATTGGTCCCGAGAAATCACATAATTTTATAAGAATATCATCTTTGCTTGCATTCGCGCGCAATGCATCGTTATCACAGCTATTTCTGCCAATGCAAAGCCAGTAATCATTTTGCCACATTTGACGGCCAATGCCGGACAAGCGGAAATCCTCATGTGCCTTGATGATTCTGGCTCCATTTGCCGGAGGCTCTTGTTTGTCCACACCGCAGTCGGGAAGATAATGCTTCAGAATCTGCCAATATCTACGCCCGTTTTCTTTTTCAGTAAGTTTGCAGCCTCCTGCCGGGGTTGGGATTTCGGCAAGTTTGAATTTTGTGGCAAGTTCAAGCTGCTCGCTTCTGCCGCGACCGGCAATGGCAGGCAAAAGGTCACGGTTTACCAGGCCGTTTTCTTCCATTGGGGTTGGCGGTAAATGCTGGGCGCTCAATGGCCGTAGCAGGCAATCGCGTACATTTGCTTCCCTTGAGATCAGGAACAGGGTGTCTCGCCTTTGGCTCATGGGGCGCTGGCCAAGCACTTCTCCCGTTGCCAAAAAAGTCGCGCCTATTTTATCCATATATTTTTTGGCCTGGGTGAGAAGCAAAATTTTGCAGTCCACACAGGGATTGAGAACCTTGCCGAAACCATGGGCCGGCCAGCGGCAAAGCATTTGCATGAATTCCCTGCCCACATCAAGAGAAACAATGTTAAGGCTATAGATTTTTTTCCAGCGATCAATGGAATGCCTGCTGCCGAAAAACGGTGAAATGCAATGCAGGCAAAGAACCTCAAGACCCTGTTCCTCAAGAACCTTTGCGGCCAAAATACTGTCCAGACCGCCCGAAAAGAGCACAATGGCATCAACTGACACGATAATACGCCTGTTTGCTTGAAAAGTTGGCAGAAATCATTGTATGTGGATAATGGAATTATAGCATTTTACGCATGAAAATATCTCTTACTGGCAAAGCAAGTTTGCCTTGAGATATTCTCGCGCAAGCCTTTGCAGGCAAAGCCGCGCTAGGGCATTTACGCAATTTCATTGCATAAATGCTCTAGTCCTGTACGGCAAGAGAAGGGAATATTTTTGTCATTGAATAAAAACCTGCAAATAATGATGAATAAAAATGGGGGCCAGTGGCCCCTAAGAAAATCGACCTTGTAATTTTTACACATTGCCCGGAATCGGCTGCCTTGTAACTACAGAGAAAACCCTGTAGCAGCGCATGCAGCGTTTTGCCTCTTCCCAGGCCTCTTCGCGGGACATGGTCTGTTCCACTTCCTCAAAATTGCAATTGCGTTCCATGGGCTCCCGTTCATGTACCTTGACCCTTTCTTGTTTGGGCTTTGAAGGCGCAGGTTTTCCGTCATCCATCAACTTGGCGCCCTGGATCCATTCACTGAGTCTCCAGCGGCTATCAAACGGGCTGCGTCCCTCCGACAGGAATTGATCTATGGAACGAGCAGCAAAATAGGCATGCCCCATACCCATAATCATGGTTGAAGGGCCCGAAGCACGAGGCCCGGTTGTGCAGTCGCCACCTGCAAAAACGCCCTTGCGGCTAGTTTCGTGCGTTGAATTGACCACGATGCAATTTTTGCGATCCAGTTTGATGCCATCGGCTTCAATCAACATATCGGGATCAATTTTTTGTCCTATTGCGGCAATTACGAAGCTGCAGGGAATAACGTGTTCCGATCCTTCAATGGGACGAACGCCTCTACGTCCGCTGGCGTCCGGTTCGGTACGTTCCATGTCCATAACGCGCAAGCCGGTAATTTTGCCGTTTTCAACAACAAGACTATCCTGGCCGCAAAGAAAATGAAATTCCACGCCTTCAGCTTTGGCCGCGACAATTTCCTCATGATCGGCAGGCGCATCCGCTTCTGTACGGCGATAAATGAGATGAGTTTTGCCGGTTGCAACGCGGCAAGCCGCCCTGCAGCAGTCCATAGCCACATTGCCGCCGCCAACCACGACCACATCGCCATCCAGAACGGGGGGATGGCCGGCTTCCACTCCATTATAGACATTTTCGAGAAAATCAATGCCGTTCATATAGCCTGCGAGAGAAGTATCTTCATCCTTCATGCCCAGATATGAGCCAAGGGGAGCGCCGCAGGCAATGAAAATTGCCTTGTAGCCCTTGCCGAAGAGATCATTGATGTCAAAATCGCGACCGAGTTTCTGATTGAAGATGAACTTGCCGCCCATTTGGCTTACAATGCTGTTTTCGGCTTGCAGAGTATCCTTTGGCAGACGATAGATCGGGATGCCATAACGAATCATGCCGCCAGCATGCTCCTTGGCTTCAAAAATATCCACAGGATAGCCGCGCTGGAGCAGATGATAGGCACATGAGGTTCCAACAGGGCCAGCGCCGATAACGGCAACTTTTTCTTCCTTTATTTCCTTCGCTTTTTCCGGTTTGAGCATTCCCGAGGCAATTGCCTTGTCAGCCGCGTAGCGCTTCAGATTACGAATGGAGATCGGTTCATCAACGTCTGCCCGGCGGCAGGCGCTTTCGCAACTACGCACGCAAACGCGTCCGCAACTGCCGACAAGCGGATAGTGGCGCAGTACGGTGTTTGCCGCCAAATCTTCATGACCATCACGAATATAATCAATATAACGCGGTATATTTACAAGACCGGGGCATGCTTCAATGCATGGGCTGGTCATTGCGCTGAAAAATTCGGCCTTGTCCGCTTTTTCTCTCGGTTTGAGTTCCCTGGTAAAGTGGGCAATTGCATCCAGGAGCGGAGCAGGCCCTGTCTTGCCTATGCCGCAAAGGGCGGTTTCGTTCATCTGATGGGCAATATCGACAATTTCGTTCCAGTCCACATCTTCCCCATTCTGGGCCGCAAGCAATGCATCGCGCAAAATCGGCGCGCCAGTGCGACAGGGAGAGCATTTTCCACAGGATTCGGAAGCAACCTTGGCAAAATGCTGACCCATTGCCCACAAAAGCGGCAGATCGGGGTCAAAAACCAGAAAACCTCTGTGACTAAGAATTGCGCGGGCTGGATTACCTTCATTAAAATTGTCGAAAACGTTCAAATCCAGATCTGCCGGCTGATCCTCCCCACCATTTCTATTATCATAAACTGTGCCGTCCCAGACACCGTACGCCAGCTTTGCCATGACTTTCCCCCAAAAATGATAAACACATTCTTGTCGTGAAGCGATTTAACAATATCACATACTATATAGAATAAAATAGATATAGCAGGCTTTGAACTTTTGTTCAACAACAGGGATTGTTTAAAATCGAAAGGGGGGGGAGTCTCACGACTCCTTCCTTCTCGCGCCAACGTACAAGCTCATCTCATACGTCGGTTTCCTTTGAAGTTTTACCGTACCGGCTATCTGTTCAGGACTATGATGCCCGTCTGCCTGATCCAGGCAGCTTCATTGCCCTGGCACATTGCCACGCCAAAGACAACCGCCACCAGTCTTTACCCGACAGGGCAAGCATCCATGCGCTCCATTCAGGCACTCCAGACCTTTGAGAAAGCGGGCAATACAGATTGCACGTTTGCACTGCCTTATAGAGAACGGCATCGTTCCCATGTCCGGCGCACATAAAAACGGGACATGATTTATTCATGTCCCGTTTTTCCGAAAATGTTCGGAATGAAATTTTCTCTTCCGCCTGCCTTTTTTCGAATTTCCGGCTCCGGTCTCGCCCCGAAGCCGGAAATCGTGTGGGGAGGGGAGTATGTATGCTGCTAATTAGGCAGCCATTGATTCAAAAAGTTCTTTCGCATTCGGATTGGCCGGATTGCTGCCAAGGACAATTTCAAGATGCTCGCGAGCTTCGCTCTGGCGGCCAAGGAAAATCAGGCAGCCGGCCAGTGTTACGCGTACAGCTTCTTTCTCCTCACTGGCTTCCAAAGCGGATTCCAGCATGGAAATGGTTTTGTCAACCTGGTTTGTCTGATAAGCTTCGCGCACCATGCAGTTCAGGGCCACAAGATTGCCGGAGGACTTTTCAAGGGCACGGGTGAAATAATCAAATGCTTCGGTGTGCTCGCCTTTTTCCATGTGGACAAGGCCAATTCCGCACAGTGTCTTGTCGGTCTCTTCAATGGTTGCGGCTTTCTGGTAAAGAACCAGAGCCTTGTCCAATTCTGCGCGCTGCACGGCCACAGTAGCCAGGCCCATGAACGGAGCCGCGCTTTTGGAATTGGCAGATGCGGCCTTGCGATAATATTCTTCGGCCTTGTCAAAGTCGCCCATGAAAAGATAGCACTCGCCAAGTTCTTTGTTGATTTCGTAATCCAGCTGATTATCCATTGTTTCTCCCCTTTGTATTTCCCAGTTTTTATTATTGCGCTATGCGCATCGTTGATTTGTCTTTCTTTATGCAGTCTCCGTGCCAAAGCTAAAATATATTGATAAATCAATAGGTTATTTTTGAGAAAGAAAGCAATAGGCAAAAATTTCCGTCAGGATATCATAAAGTCAGTGCCAAAATTCCTGCTTTTTAAATCCAACGCAGCAAAAGATTACAGGCAAATTTTGCCCTTGCCCGGAGAAGGCATTGATTCGAATGTCGGAAATTTGACCTCTCGAATTGGAGAAGGCTGCAGGATAATAAAATGGGGATGTATAGAGAAGAGAACAGAGGGTAAAATGGAGGGGCCATACAACAAAACAGCAAAGGCTAAGGTCCGCGAAGCGTCAGGGAAGCAGC
>VSMX01000069.1 GCA_009773975.1 Desulfovibrio sp.
ATACATATTAAAACAGATTTTTATCAAATTAATCGAAATTGCCATTTATCTCTATTGCCAATAATATTATTTTTTATTAGCGTTTTGTCAATGAATATGTAATTTGCCATTTTTAACAAAAGGATTTTACAATGGCGCTGGAAGACAGGGATATTTTTGCGGCAATTTGCAGCCGCTGCTCCGATCAGCCGATTGAATTCATCATGGAACAATATGAAAAAGCAAAACGTATTAATATGGATATTGAAAAACGTATTGACAACGGTGATACAGTCGAAGAGTCTCCAGAATGTGCTTTGGCCGCCGCAGAAATAATAGAAAAAGTCGAATCGCCAAAGAAAAAATACACCCGCAGGAAGCTCAAGGTGAAACCACAGGATTCCATTACCGATGATGCCATATTCTGCTGCATTTGCGGAGAGGAAAGACAGAGCCTTACCCAGAAACATCTGGCCTGCCACGATATTTCAGTTGAAGATTATAAAAAGCTCTGTGGCTATTCGCCTGATCAGCCATTAATGAGCAACAGGCGCCTTGCCAGATCAAGAGAAATTATTGGGCGCGCCCAGAAGGCGCGTATTGACAAGAGAAGGGCCCAGGCAGAATAATCCCGGACGTGACCGAAAATAAACGGCAGCCACATTGCGCAGGCTCAGGATAGCTGGTTGAAAATTCTTGCGGATAATTTGTGATGATGCCCATATTCAAACAATAGAGAAATCAATATGGATACAATAACATGGTTTGGCCATTCGGCCTTTAAAATTGACGGTGGCGGCGCCAGCGTAATCATTGACCCATTTTTGGCACCGTCAACCGGCTTGAAACCAGCCGATCTTGGCAAGGCGGATCTGGTGCTGGTAACCCATGACCATGGCGATCATGTTGGTTGCGCCATAGAATATTGCAGGGAAACGCAGACGCCCCTCGGCTGCGTGGTGGGCACGGCGCAGGCCCTGGTCGAGCGCGGCCTGCCGCAAAACCTGACCCTTTCTTCCATGGGCTTCAATATAGGCGGCACGGTGGAAGTCGCTGGCATGAAGGCGACCATGGCCCAGGCTTTTCATTCATCGGATACGGCCGTTCCTGTTTCATATATCGTTACCATGCCGGACGGTCTGCGCTTTTATCATGCTGGCGATACTGGAATATTCCAGTCAATGGAGCTTTTGGCAAAGCTTTATCCGCTTGACCTGGCGCTTTTGCCGATTGGCGGTTTCTTTACCATGGATGCATTCCAGGCGGCCCATGCCGCAAAAATGCTGGACGCGCCCAATGTTATCCCCATGCACTGGGGCACCTTCCCGGTGTTGGCCCAATCGCCAGATGAATTTTTCGGCTATATGAAAGAAATTTGCCCGGCAACCCAATGCTTGCGCATGGCTCCCGGGCAGTCTGTGGAAATGGAACATCTGAAAAAGCGGAACCAGTGAAATGTCAGGCTGACACTGTCGCAAAAGCCTGAAGATCGCAAGGCAAAAAACGTGGTTTTGCGTTGCTGCCGATTTCTGTATGCCAGCGAAGCTGGCTGACAGAAACGGCCTGCGGCCGCCCTTCGGGTCCTGCCTTGCTCACGCCGCCATTGACGGCGCGCAATCCCTTTCGGGTTTGCGACCAGTGCCGCTTGAGGCGATGCTAGTCGAATCTGCTGGCCTTTGTTATAAGCACGGAATCCGTGGGCACGTTTTCATGTATGCCCACGGTTCTTGTTTTAACTTTAGCAATTTTGTCCACCACGTCCATGCCGTCAATGACCTTGCCAAAAACCGCATAGCCATAGCCGTTTTCCGTGGGTTCGCGGAAATCGAGAAAATCATTGTCCGCATGGTTGATGAAGAACTGGGCCGAAGCCGAATGCGGATCCATGGTGCGGGCCATGGCAAGTGTGCCGCGCTCGTTTTTCAGACCGTTTCCGGCTTCGTTTTCTATTGGCTCATGGGTGGACTTTTCATTCATTTTCATGTCCATCCCGCCGCCCTGAATCATGAAGCCGGGGATTACGCGGTGAAAGATTGTATTGTCATAAAAGCCTTCATCCACATATTTCAAAAAATTTTCAACCGTTTTGGGAGCCTTTTCGGGGTAAAGCTCCACAAGGATATCTCCTGCCGTGGTTTCCAGCAGGACTTTCGGATCTTCGGCCATATTTTCTCCTTGTCTGTTGTTATGCTTTTGGAATTGCCTGACCAAGCATAACCATTGACTTTTCAAAAAACAATATGATGGCCGTTTGAAGCGCCGTCCCGGGCAGGATGCGAAAATGCGCCTGTTGAAATTCTGGCTCTTTTTTACTGAACCATGGTAAGCAGTTCTCCAAACTCGCCTTGCAGGCGGCATCGTGCGGAAAAATATCTTTTGGCATTTTTTATATTTCCGCGCTCAAATATACAATTTCCCTATTCCGCGTTTTCCGCGCCAATTTGAGCAAGCAGGGCAGGAATATTTTCAATTCCCGTAAGGCGCACGGTGCCGTCGTTCTGGCGGGTGAAGCGCCCTTTAACATTATAATCGCGCTCGTTGCCATAGTCGTGTACGGTAAAGGGCATAAGCCACATATTGCCGGATTTCGTGGGCTTGCCCTTGCCGATTACAGCCTTGCGGCCAGGGGACGCGGCGCTGAAAATAGGCCCGAAAAGGTTCTGGCTATTGGCGACAATGGGTTTGCGGCCGGCAAAGGCCCCGGATTCAATTCCGTTAAGCACAAAGTTCCTGGCTTCCGAGCGCAACAGGCCGCGCAGTGTCTCACCGCCTTCGGACTGGGCGGCGGCCTGCGAAAACATCAGGGCAAGCAGAGGCGGCAGCTTGCTGGCCGTTTCGGGATTTTTCAGTTCCCGCAAAAAGGCGTTCAGGGAATCTGCGAGGATGCCGTCAATATCGACAAGCTGCTGAAATGCCTTGCTGTCGGCCTCATCAATCGCGCGGTTGATATCGTCAAGCGCGCCGGCTGGTTCGGTGGCCGCCATCCCCGTTCCCGCAAGACCGATTGCCAGCAGAAAAACAAGACTGGCCACAATTTTTTTCAGCATTACTACCCCCCTGATTCCGCGCAGCGGCGGGCAAGATCGCGCATGGCGCCCGCTGCGCTGTTTACCGCTGCCGCGGCTCCGCTATTGTTGTTCAGACGCCTTTCGACCCAGGACGCCACATATAACAGGGATTCGTCATCCAGACCCTGGCCCGCCCCCTTGCGCAGTTCCGCAACCAGGGCGTTTTTGGCATTGCTCAACTCTTCCAGCGAACGACGATAGCGGGCGGCAAGCCCATTGATCCTCAACTGAACGGTTTCCAACCGTTTCGCAGGCGCATTTGCCTGGCGCAATTCATCAAATTCGGCAACTGCCACGCCCATCTGCGAGTTCAGCTCGACAGAGCGCTGCGAAAGGCCGTCAATCCTGGCAAGACGCCCTGAAAGGTCGGGCGTTGTGGCCGTTGCCTCCAATGCCTGGGCCAATATGGCGGCCTGTCTGGCCAGGGCCAGATGGAATTGCCTGTTTTCCCTTGCGGAAAAACCGCGGTTTTTTGCCGCCACATTCAGGTCATCCATGAAACGGTCCACATAGAGCCGGTAAAGGCCTTCGATCATGGCCGGATTGAAGGCATAGCGCAAAAGAGCGGCCCTGCCGCCCGTGGCCTGCGCCGCAAGGCCCGAGCCTCCCCTCGCGTTCAGGCCCTGGACACTTGCCTGCAGGCTGCCGCCGCCAGGACCGGGCTTGTAGTGGCCCACCAGCCAGTTGGCTATATCCGATACATGCCCTGGCCGAACCTTTGCGTCTTCCTTCACGGGGGCCACATAGTCGCTCGAAAAATATACGGTCGTTCCCTTATCCTGCCCTTCCGGCGCGTTACCCACCCCGCCGCGCACAACGGGGCCGGACAAGGTGCCAGGCAAGCCGGCGCGGGCATAGGTGTGAATCGGCGGAGGCGGCGGGGCCTCACGCAAAATGTCGCCCATCCCGGCAATGGGAGTTTCGGAAAGCAGCTTGTTGACCTGGTCGGCCGCCTGATTCTTGAGTTCTTTTTTCTCTTCCGGCGCGCGTGTAAGCCAGAAGGCCGCGCAGGCAATAATGCCGCAGGCGGCCAGGGCCCAGAGCCAGATCCGGAATAATCCCGCTTTTCGGGGCGTTGGTTCTGGCATGGCCATGGGCGACATTCCGTTTTTGTCCCCGGCGGAGCCGTGCGCCATCGATAAACTCCCTTTATCTAAAAAAATTTTTCGTGAGCTATTTTAATCACATCGGCAAATTTTGTGAAGACTTTTTCTACAATTCTGGAAACAACAAAACCGACTTTGTTTCAAAAGTCAAATATCGCCCCAACTTCCTCAAGATGTGTTTTGGCCTGAAAACGGATTTTTAAGCATCATATTTGTGAAATTGATAACAATCTGTGGAAAAATGCGTAAAATTTATTGACAGTGGAAAAATGGACTTATAAAGAATAAAAACTGATAGCGGAAAATGGGGTTTTTCCGCCGATGGTTGTTTCCTTACGGGTATTTTATTATCTTTGGAGGCATTTATGCCAAAGTACATGTGGTTCATTATCTGCACCGCGGCCCTTATTGCGGGCTACATTGTCTATGGCGCCATTGTGGCAAAAGTGTTCGGCGCGCGCGCCGACCGCCCAACTCCCGCCAAAACCATGGCCGATGGGGTTGACTATGTGGAAATGCCGGTCTGGAAAGTGTGGATGGTCCAGCTATTGAACATCGCCGGCGTGGGCCCCGTCTTCGGCCCCATACTCGGCGCGCTCTGGGGTCCCTCGGCCCTGATCTGGATCGTTATCGGCAGCATCTTTGCCGGCGCGGTGCATGACTATATGTCCGGGATGCTTTCCGTTCGCTACAAGGGCGCCAACGTGCCCACCATTGTCGGCTACAACCTTGGCAACACCTTCAAGCAGATCATGCGCGTCTTCGCGGTTGTCCTGCTCATCCTGGTCGGCGTGGTCTTTGTCGCCGCGCCCGCGGGCTTGCTTGCAAAACTCACGCCAGCCTATATGAACCTCACATTCTGGGTCTGCGTGATCTTTGCCTATTACTTTATTGCCACAATCATGCCCATCGACAAGATTATCGGCAATTTCTATCCCATTTTTGGCGCCATCCTTTGCATCATGGCCATCGGCATGACCGTCATGATGTTTGTGGACATTCCGGATCAGTTCTACAGCAAGGTCGTGACGTGGGATGCCAACCTCCATCCCAAGGGCCTGCCTATCTTCCCGCTCGTCTTCATCACCATTGCCTGCGGCGCGCTTTCCGGCTTCCATGCAACGCAGTCTCCCCTTATGGCCCGCTGCATAGCCAATGAAAAACTTGGCAAGAGCGTCTTTTACGGCGGCATGATTGCGGAAGGCTTCATCGGCCTGGTCTGGGCCACAGTCGGCATGACCTTCTACCCCCTGATTGGCCCCGACGGCACGCTGACCGAACTTTCCGCGGCTCTTGCCAATGGCGGCCCGGCCAATGTCGTAACCCAGTCCTCCATGGCCCTTATGGGCACATTTGGCGGCGTCCTTGCAATTCTGGGCGTCGTCGTCCTGCCAATCACATCCGGTGACACGGCCTTCCGCGCCGCCCGTCTGACAATTGCGGAAGCCATCAGCTATGACCAGAAGGCAATCCTGCCCCGCCTTTACATTGCCGTGCCCATGTTCGCAATCGGCATTTTTCTCTCCCAGGTGGATTTCACCATTATCTGGCGCTACTTCGGCTTCGCCAACCAGTCCCTGGCCGCAATCATGCTCTGGGCCGGCGCGGCCTTCCTGCTGCGGCGCGGCCGCTTCCACTGGATATGCACGGCGCCGGCCGTATTCATTACCGCGGTCTGCGCAAGCTATATCTGCTACGAACCCTCGATGGGCTTCGGCATGTCCATTGATATCGCCAATATCATCGGCGTCTGTGTGGCCGTGGTTTCCCTTGTGGCCCTGCTGATGCTTGGACGCCGTCCCATTGAAGGCGCGCCAACCGAACCGGAAAGCTTTCTTGTCCACGATACCGGCAAGTAACACCCATCAGCAGAACTGATTTGCAAGGGGCCTTCGGGCCCCTTTTTTGGTAAAAAATTTTTTCCCGTTATTCCCGGGTTTTAGCAGTCGGGGAGTATGCGCCTAATCTTTTCCATACCCGTCAAATCAGCATCCAGAGCCAGTATCCACATGCTTTTTCCACAGGCAGGGGGCAATGAAAAATGGTCCAAAAAACTTGACATCCGGCAAAATGGTGGCAAAATGCCTCATTTAGAAATTATTTAACAACTCCGGGTCCCACCGGCCCGGCAAAGCGAGTTTCGTAATGCTCCCCAAACGCCTTTTTGCCATCGTGACCGTCGCGATGCTGCTTTTTGCCACCCATGAATGCAATGCCCTGGTGGTGGACGGCAATCGCATCATGGACCAGGACATGGGTGAAAATCTCTGCGCCCTGACCGTTGACGACGGTCCGTCAAATTTCACCCCCCATCTTCTGGATATGCTCAGGGACTATGGCATCCCCGCCACATTCTTCATGCTCGGCAGCAATGCCCGCCGCCTGCCTGGCGTTGTGCGCCGCGTTGCCGCGGAAGGCCATGAAATTGGCAACCATACATTCAGTCATCCCAATCTGCACCACTTGAGTTTTGAGCAGCAAAAGGAGCAAATCGGCCTGACTGAATCGATTTTCAGGAAAATTGGCGTAACAAGTCTTTATATGCGGCCCCCATACGGCAATTATGACGAAAGGACCATAGAGATTCTCAGGGAGCATGGCCTGAAGCTCATCATGTGGTCAATGGACAGCAAGGACTGGAAACACCTGCCCGCCGATTATTCCAAGCTGCGTTCAACACGCGGAACAGTTTATGAAAACGGAAACTTGCGGGGCGTTTTCCTTTTTCACGATATCCACAAATCAACTGTTGACGATTTGCCGCGCATAATCGCCAACCTGCGCGCCGGCGGCTGCCAGCGTTTTGTGACCATGAGCGAATATCTTGCTGGTGTGCTGGATGACGAGCCAGGAATGCTGATGACGCGCCACCCCCCAAAAACAGGGCACGCGGCACTCGGAAAGCCGGACAACGCCAGCCAGAACTCGCTTGGCGATATTCCGCTTGCCCGATGCTCGCGACCCTTTGGCCAGCCGGAGCAGGTTGCGCACAATGCTGACGATACCCGCGAAGCGGATGCCAAAAAAGTTGATGAAGCCATGCCTGTTGTGCTGACGCCCAAACCGGTCGGTTAGTATCAATTATCCATTTTTTCAGCCCAGATATGTGTAATTTTTACCCGTATCGGGTTTTTTTTTATCCGGAAGAGCCTGGATAAAAATAACCCGCAGCTTGCAACCGCTTGTTATTGGTGAATAAATATAATTGGCACACGGCTTGCTTTATCAATCCATAACAACTTAAATTCTTTCAGGAGTTCAATAATGCGCAAGTTCGTCGCTTCTTCCAAATTTTCCCTGTTTGCCCTTGTTTGCGCGGCCATGCTCGGCCTTGGCACTGCGGCTATTGCTGCAGATATGCCCCAAAGCCTTGAGCATCATCATGGCGGCGGTCATGGACCTTGCGGCGGTCCCTATGGAGGCCCCTGGCGTTAATTTCGGCAAAAAAGGCGGGAGAAATTCCCGCCTTTTTGTTTCTTAACCTGCCAAATTTTCTTCCAGTTCCGGCCGCACCGCAACCTGCCTGGCGCCAAGGGTTTTCGCAATTCGCATTGTGCCTGGCGGCGCATTGCGCATTGGGCTGATGTGGCGCGCCTCCGCATAGACTATGGCCGCATCGGCCGAATCCTTGAGCCAGCTTTTGCTGGCGGCCAGCGAGCCGGCTTCCTCAAGTGTGGCATCCGGCACGATATCGCCGGGATGTTTTCTGCGAATAATGACATGGGCGCCGGGGCCGCTTTCCACATGCAGCCAGATATCCCACGGTTTGGCCAGCTTGCGCACGGCCTGGTTGCCGCGGGCATCGCGCCCGCGCAGCAAGACATAGCCATCCGAACTTGTAAATATCTGCACGTTGCGCGGCAGGGTATTCTTCAGATTGTGCATCGGGGGGCTGGCTGCCGTTCCGGAAGCGGCAGCGCCATCCACTTCGATTTCAGCAGGGGAGGCAGCCGTCAGCATGGCCAGTTCATCGCCAATTGTCTTTTTTCTTTCAGCAAGCATGGCAAGACCGCGCTCGCCGCGCCTTGCCAGGTGAAAAAGCCTTTCCATATTTTCGGTAGGCCCGAAACGGGCATCCAGGGCAATGCGGCGTTCCTGCCCCTGATATTCCAGAACAATTTCAGAGCCCCTGAAATCCCTCGAAAGCTGCCAGAGGTTGTCGCGCAGCGCCAGGGCGTCATTTTTTCTGGCAGCCATTTGCAGCAGGCGTTTTTCCTCATTCCGCAGCTTGTCCAGCAATTTTTGCAGCTTTTTGACGCGCTTCTGGCCGGGACGCGCCAAAATCCTGGCCTTGCCCGCCTCAATCTGCGCTTGAACCATATCCTGGCCGGCCCTTTCCAGAAGCTTCAATATTTCCGGGCCGGAAATTTCCTTCAGGCTGCCTCTTTGCTGAGGGGATAATGGCCAGGCATGGGCCTGGCATATTTCACCCTCGTCATTCTCGTAAAGAAAGATATCGCCGCCGCCTGCTTCCAGGTCTCCCAGGAGCGCCCATTGATCCCTCTCGTCCATTATTCCGGCCAGGGCCCGGCGCAAGTCCGGCGTGAGAACCGGCCAGTTTCTCCAATCCTCCAGAGCTTTTGCGAGTTCGCGCATTTGGGGCCAAAGCATTTCATCCGGGGCAGGGGGTTCATCAGCAGGCATAAAATGCAGGCTGGCACCTTCCTTCATGTCCAGGCATAGCCAGACATTCTCGCCATTTCGCCCTTTTGCATCGCCCCCCGAGAGCAAAAACCAGAGGCGGCGCTGCAGGTATTGCGGCACAATAGCGCCAATTCTGGCTCCGACAGCATACTTGCGCAAACGCATGATCCAGGCATCGGGCTTTGTGCCGCTGCCAACAGGATGGGTTACAAAGATGAAAGGCTTTTGGCGCTCATGGCGCATGTAAATTTGCTCTTCGCGGCCATGGCCGAACCAGGTAAGGGAAAGATGGCCAGGAGACGGGGACTGGATTTTGGCGATCAGGGCGCCCTCAAGACGGGGCAGCAAGGCATCGCAAAAGCGGCGGAATAAATGAGCGTCCATAACTTCAATGCATAATAAGGTAAAATAAGAAACGCCAAAAATTATATTTTACAAACTTGATAATGCCAGCGCCAATTGCTATCAACCAGTATGAATAACAGGCAAAGGAAAACATTGAAAGATATTTTTAATTATCGGCCTCCGGCAGCATCGACTGGCAGGATATAGAAGTTCTATTGCTTGCTGCAGGCTCTTCTTTGCAGGAAGGTCGAGGCTCCCGGGTCCGGTTTATTTATGAAGGCAAGGTTATCACATTTAATCGCCCACATCCAGAAAAGAAGCCAGGCTTTATCAAATCCGTGACTCAAAAAATTCCTTTTGGATATGGGAGTTTTTCCTTGAAAAAAATGACTCGCAAAATTATACCGCAGACATTGAATATGGCGATGAAGACAAGAGTTTTGTGGGGCATATTGCCGGAATATCAGCTATAATTGGCTTTCATGGCGATAATGTCGCCGAATTGCGAAGCGCGTTCGAAGAAGCTGCGGATGATTATCTGGATAATTGCGCAGAGGAAGGAAAGGCCACAACAGATTCAGATGAAATTGCCGGGCGTTATACAAAACCAGCCGGCCTTTTGGCAGCGCGTGAAAAAACAGTTTTCCTGGCTGGAAAAGCAGGAAGGGGGCCATGAGGCCCCCTGATATTTCAATCTGTCAAGCCAGGATTAGAATGAGTAAACAAAGCTGGCGTTGATATTCCAGGCATCCTTGGTTTCCGGGATGCTCTGGTTCAGGCGATGACGCGCGCCCCAGGCGGACTTGTCTGTATCAAGCCACAATGCGATGTAGTCGGCTTCCAGGGTAACCGTGAAGTTTTCATACATCTTGTAGGTGTTGGTCAGGCCGAATTCCAGCGCGGAGTCGCCGGTTGTCAGATACATGGCGTCCATGCCCATCAGGCCGGAGTTTGCCCAGTCACCATTGAGGGAGAGCAGCTTGGCCATCTTGGTGTCGTTGGTGCCGCCAATGTAGTTGATACGGAAAGTATGCTTGAGATCTTCAATGAAGCTCATATCCTTCAGGCGGGCGCCGATGCCCCAGGTGCCGGCCATGTTGTGTCCGATAACGGCATCGCGGGCAATATAGGGATCACCGTCAAAGGCGAAATTTGAGTACTTGTTGGTGTTGTTGCCGTCGAGGGAAGGCAGGCGCTCGGAGCCGTTGGCCGGATTGTCGTCATCGCCGGATGCATACCAGCCATAAATGCCGGGAGTGGCCCAGTCAAGCTTGTATTCGGCCAGCAGTGTGGCGAACCAGCCCTGGCGGTTCAGGCGGCCATCATCGTCCCAGGTAACGGAACCGTATTCAAAGTCGAAAGCAATGCGGAAAGGATCCCAGGCGGTGATATCACCGGAGATGCCGCCCCACCATGCATCACCATAAGAGGACAGGCTGCGGGCATGATTGGCATTGCTGAAATCCTTGTGGCGCGCGCCGCCCACCGGGAAGAGACCGGAATTCACGTATCCGTTGCCAGCGCCCATGTTTTTCAGATTGCCGGACCAGTTGCCGTTGCGGCTGGTGAAGCTATCGCGGAAAGTGTTCGGGCCAATCATGGAATACATACCCCAGGGGGTAATCTTGGCTCCGTCAAAGGTCAGCGGAACCAGCAGGCCAAAGGCGTCCATGTTGTCCATATAGTTGGCGCGGTAGCCGGAAATGCCGTCGCGATCATAACCGGTATAGTTGTCATTGTAGGGGCGGGCCCAGAAAGCGGTGATGCCGACCATCTCGTTGATCGGGGCGGAAACAACAATTCCGGCCACGTCATCGTTCAGCACGGAGTTGCCGGAAGCGTAGGCGGGGGTTGTGATGTTCTGGATACCCATGCGAACTTTGACTTCGGTTTCGGGAATCATCCAGTCGATATAGGCGTTCTTCAGCTCAATGATGCGCTGGTCGGCGCCAATTGCGCCACCGGTGGAATTTTTGCCCCAGATGGTGTCGCCAATTTCAAAATATACTGTTCCGGAAAGGCTTTCGGAAGCCACGGCGTCCAACTGCAGACGGACGCGCTGGCGAGCTTCGAAGTCGTCTTCCTTGCCGTTCCAGCCGGTTGTCTTATGTCCATGGTATTTGCCCTGGAAATTGCCATTCTGGCCATAATCAAAGCTCATAATCCACTGACCCTTGGCCTTGAAATCAATGGCGCTTGCGCCGGTAGCGGCTCCAAAAACGAGACCGGCAGCCAAAATCAGCGTGGCGATCTTTTTCATGGTTATACCTTCCTTTTTGCTTACCCTCTTGCGAGGGGTTTTATTTCAGAACCTGATTGCTTTTCCTTGGGCAGATAAATAATGCAACCCGGCCCTGTTTGCAAGTCTTTTCGTGCAAATTTTTTTACTCATTAGGCCAATCGTCAAAAAAAAATATTTTTTTTCCAACTAACTGATATAGTTGCAGTAAAAAATGGCGCAAAAAGTTTTTAATTCGCGGATAAATCTCTTTATCAAATTGTGCCAGAAGGCCTCGTAATGAGTGGAGAGGATGAATGGCTCCCTTGTCTGGAATTTTACTGATCTTCCAAATTTTTACTAAACAATATTTAGCAAAGCTGCTACACTGCATGGCATGGAACTACCAAG
>VSMX01000007.1 GCA_009773975.1 Desulfovibrio sp.
GCCTTACAATTACCTCATCCCCCGACTGCATGGCAAAAATTTTTACGGGCCGTCTCCTGTCAATGCGCATTGTATCGCCGGTAATGGCCAAAAAATTTGGCGCGCCGTTCGCCGGGCCTGTTTTCAGCCAGTAACCGTCAATAACTCCAACGGGATGTGAAAAAGCAGGCAAAGCCCAGGCAAGAGCCATAAACAGGGCTGTCGAAAATACGATTTTTTTCATGTATTGCACTCCAAAGTGGAAATTTTCAGATTTTCCGACAATTTTTGGCCTTCCCCGTTCAGCGCTTCAAACTTCTTTATGAAATCCTCCAGCTGAATTTTTTTGGCCCCCAGATCGTTCCTGTTGGCTTCCAGAAAGGAAATTGCGCCTTCAACAGGACGTTTGGCATCGGCAATCTGTTTGTTCAGGACGGAAAATAACGGTTCGATTTCCTGCCGCATTCTTTCTGTTACTTCCTTTACCAGAAATCCGGTAATTGCCGGGATTTCCTCATCCAGCTTTTTGCGAACTTCTCTTACAAAAAGTTCCTTTACCCTGGCCCTGGCCTTGTTGTTGCCCGTTATGGCCGCCCAGATTATGCTGCCCACCGTGGCCGCTATCATCAGACCCCAGCCCCAGGGACCTCCTATCAAGGCTGGCAGGAATCTTTCCCCGACAAAAACCAGGCCCGCGCCAATGCCGCCAACAGCCATGCCCACATTGCCCAACTCATCCAGAAAAATTCCCGGATTTACATCAAGGGCATCGCTTCGGATGTTCAGGTTCGCAAGGCTCAGACCCTGGCGCAAATTGGAGAGTTGCCTGGAAAAATCCCGTAAATCGGTATTGATGGCCTCCCCAATTTCCTGCAAATACCGGACATATATCCGCGTTCCGTCCCTGGCCAGCCAGTCCAGCAGGCCTACATGCAGGCCTTCCCCGACAGCGATGCCAAGCTCTGCGCAAACCCGCCTAGTGTCTTCCTTGTTGCGCAGCAAGCTTATTGAACTAACGTCGGCCGCCTCTGCAATTTGTTCAAGAGGGGCGCCCGCAAACTGCCTGAAAAAGTTTTCCGAACGAATTTCAAAATCTTTTGTAAAACTGTTCAGGCACTTGACTACCTTGTCCTGCATCTTGTCAATTTTATTGTCCAGATCATGAAATTCCTTTTGTCTGGCCATAAAATCATTTTTAAGGCTCAGCAAATCCGCATCAAGCTGTTTTTGCAGATCGGGCAATGTGCGTTCTGCAAAGATTTCAAGATCCTCACAAACAGATTTGATGGACGAGAGTTTGATTTTTGCCCTGTCTTCCTCAAAAACGCGGGCAATTTTGTCCTCCAGATCCGGCAGCCCGGATTGCCCCAGCTTTTCCGAATCGTCCGCCACGCGGGCGTCCAGGGCGTTCTGGGCTGAAGTAAAGAAAATTCCATCCTGGCCGTAGGTAGCCTGCAAAAGCGAGTGGGAAAGAGCGCTTTTGCGTACCTTTTCCCTTTCCCTGTCGTTATTGAGCAAATCTATGCGATTGATGGCAAAAAGAATGGGCAAGTTGCCGAATTTCCCGACCTTGCTGATAAATTCCTTGTCTGGCATTCCGCAAAGCTGCATGGCATTGAGCACATGCACAATCATGTCCGCGCTGCCAAGATAGCCCATCGTTGTGCGGTCGCGGGCTTCCGCTTCGTTAAGGCCCGGGGAATCGATAATAACCGCGCCATTCCGGCATATTTCAAGCGGCCAGTGAACCACGCATCTGGCTATGGGGGCTTCTCTCACTCCTTCGCACTGTTCCTTGCCGTAATCCGTAATAGTAAGATAATCTTCAAGAGAAGCAAGATCCTGCAGGTCAATTTCCATTGGAGGGATTTCGGAATTTGCGTATTTTTCAAGATGCGCTGCAATATCCGGATTCAGGCCGGTTGTCCGCGCCTGTTTGTTTTGCTTGAAATGCAGCACGGCGCGAGGATTTTCGGCATATTCAATTTCCGTAATGACAGCCGTGCAGGGCATGACATCCGCTGGAAGCACTTCTTGCCCAAGCATGGCATTTATCAGGGTGCTTTTGCCGGTCTTGAACTGGCCGGCAAAAAGAATTTTCAGTCTTTGCTCTTTTAATCTTTCGATAATCCGGGCAATTTTATCCTTGCAAAGTCTTTGAGCCTCATCTTCCTCGCCAGTATCCAGTTCGGGGAAAGACATATCAAAATCGGAACGCACGCGCATCACATTTTGTAAAAATTCCAGGCACGAATTTTTCTTTTCATTGAAATTGGCAACGCTTTTTTCCAGACTTATTTTTCCCATTTCGCACTCCTGTATAAAAAACAGGTTATTGCCGCAACATTTCAAGCAAGGAACGCAGTTGTGCCATATTTTCCTGATATCTTATCATTTTTGCGCTTGTCTCATGACCCGCGTTTGCTGTTTCAAGAGCATGTTTCTGCTTTTTCAGCCACATATCCTGTTCATTGCGCACCTGTTCGGCAACGTGGCCATATAACAATTCGATAAGCCTGAGTGTCTCGCCTTCCAGACTGGAAAGAAATTTGTCAATTTCAGCCTTGATCTTGTCCTCATGCTCGTCTGGATTGTTCTCAAGCAGGCTTTTGCCAAAGTCGAGAAGCCAGTGCGCTATTTGCCTGATAATTGGACGGGCAATAGGCGGCACGGGCAGAAAAACGACAATTTTTACGACAATTTCATTGTCCAGCCCTTTTATTTGCTCAAAAATATTCTGGACCGGATTATTGCCAGGCAAGCTGATTTGCGTATAATCCGGGCTTATTTCCAGGCTTTCCTGGCGCAATAGCGGCTCAATGCCATACATTGAGCGAATATCGGCAAGCAAATTTTCCATGTCATCGTTAAGAGACTGCTGCAAATCCTGGGAAATTTCGGCCACCAGACTCTGAAGGTTGAGTCTCAGGGAAGCTTCAAATGACTGGCGGGAATCTTTCAGGGAAAGATTGTAAATTTTATCCGCTTTGCCTCCAAGGGTTTCCTGGATTGTTTTTGCGCAATCGGCCCCCCTGTCCATGAATTCGCGTCGCAATTCCTGCCAGCCCTGCGCGCTTTCAGAAAGATTTTCGATTGCCTTGCGGAGTTTTTTTTCTCTTGCTGCGCGGTCTGATTCCAGGTTTGCAAGCAGTGTCCTGTTTTCGGAAAGAGCTTCGTTCAGGATTGTTGCAAGACGCGCGCAAAAATGTTTTGCGCGTTGCTTTTCAAGATTCGGATCCCCGGCCCAGGCCTGGATTCTTTTTCGCATGGCCTCGGGGCCGCCAGCAAAATACTTCTTTTTCTCCGCATCCTGAAGACCCATGCTTGTCCATATCTCAATCTCGGGCCACGAAGCGCGGGAGATTTGGCTGATATAGTCAAGTTGTTTATCCATCTGCCTGGGATTGAGCTTGTCCAGAAAGGTAATGACCATGGCAATTTTGGGTATGGCCCGCCGGGCAAGGTAACTTTCAATAAATGTTTTTTCATTCAGGCTCAAAGGCGCAATGGCGGAAACCACCACGAGGGCGGCATCGCAGTTTTCCAGGGCCGCAAATGTGATATCGGCGCGCGTGGTCAGGAGGTCGTCAAGGCCAGGAGTATCTTCGATAACTGTAGCAGGCTTGAGAAATTCCCCCGGAAAATGGACAGACAGAATGCCCACGGCATCTTCCCTGGCATTTCCGGCGCAAAACAGGTCCAGATTTTCCCGGCAAAATTCATAATCTGTCTTTTCTGCGCCGTTTTTAAAAACCAGGTCAGTTTTTTCGCCATAGCTTACCCTGGTCAGCACAGTTGTGGTTGGCAGGACGTTTTCCGGAAAAACATCCGTGCCCAGAAGCTCATTCAACAAATGTGTCTTGCCATGGGAAAAACCGCCGACAATGCAGACATTGAAGGTTTCCTGGCTCATATCCAGGGCCAGGGTGTCCAGTTTTTTGATCCAGTCCGAATCGGAAATGGACAGATTGCGACATTTCTGCAAAATATTGCCAAATTGGGTCATGTCCATAAGCTGCTTCCAGAAATATGTTAAATATTTTTCAAATTTGTAACCAGGTCATTCAAAAGACGGAGCTTGTGCCGCAAAGCCAGGGTGTAATTTTCCAGTTCCATTGCCTGTGCCCTGCAGGAATCTGAATATCTTTCAACAAGGCTTGCGGCCAGACTGTCAGGCTCCAGCCTGTCAATCAAGTATCTGCAAGTTTTGCCGTAATTTGCTCCCAGAACAAGCATGGCATCATCCTGCAGCCGGGAAAAGACAGGGGCCAGTTTCTTGATGAATTCTTTTTTCAGGCTCTTGATATCGGGCATGAATAATGCGCCCATCAACATTCCGCCAAGCGCCAGCATGCCTCCCGCAATCCAGCCAGCACCAGGCACAAGCATGGCCAGGGCAATTCCAGCTCCCAATCCGCCGCCAAGCCTTCGTTTTTTCTCTTCTTCATGCCTTGCGCCCAGATCGTTTATCTCGGCGCCATTGAAATCTGTCCAGGCCATGTCGGTCGGGAGATCATTATTTTCAGGTTTTGGCAGATTTTCGTGCGCATTATAAGGCAGGAAGCGTGAAAGATGTTTTTTTGCATTATCCGCTGCGGCTTCTCGCATGGGGACTATCATTTCTTTTTGCAATAATTCCTGAAAATCATGCGCAAATTTGTCAAATGCCTTGTTTATGCCTTCTGCCATATATTTTTTTAATTTGTCCACATCATTGAATTCATTTATGCGCCTTACAACACGAGCGTGGAACTTTTCAAGCTCCCTGTTCAGGCTGCCTTCACAATTGTTTCGGATTTGCAGGCAATTATTTGTGAAATCATTTCGCAATTTTTCTGTAGCGATTATGAATTCGTTCGAGTTTGCAATGATGTCGGGATCTGAATATTTTTTACCTTCCCTGGCATAAAAATCTATCGCTTCTGTAAGATTATGCCTGGTCTTTTCCAGAATCCCGAAAAGAATCCTGGAAGTTTTCCAAATATTATTTGCAAAACTAATTTGCTGGATAATGGTCAGTATTTCTTCGCGGAATTTTTCAAATTCGCCCAGCCATTCTTTTGGGGAAGCCTCCTTATTCTCCGCTTCCTCCAGGGCCTTGTAGGCGGAGACAAAGAAAAAAGGCGGAACATGGCTGAAAGTCGCGGCAAGCTTTTTTGAAAAATACTTGTCCAGGCTTTTCAATTGGGCCTTGTTGAACTTGTCGGCAAATGTGCCAATAAAAACGCAGTTTTCAGCATCTTTACAGGCCATGGGTTCCACTTCTGCCAGAAGGGTTCGGGCAAGGGGAGAAGCCGACAAATTGCACAGAACAAGAAGGACGTCACAGGATTTTGCGGCTTTTCTTGCCGCTTCCGCATGATTTTGGCGCAGGGTGCCGAAACCTGGCGTATCCATAAGGCAAAAGCCGTGGGATAAAACTGGAATGGGGGCATGCCAGGTTATTTCTTCAATGTCAGATGCATCAGCATCCTCTGTGGCAAATTTTTTCAGCAGATTGCGCAATTCAAGGGGGGAGCAATTTTTGAAATAAGTTGTCTCTCCATCTGTTTTTCTGATGGATAAAAATTCTTCTTCTGCAAATTCAAGAATTGTCGGCACAGATGTTGTGCCCTGCAAAATGTCATCCACCAGTAAATGCTCTTGTGTAAAACCGTTAATAAAGGTGGATTTGCCGCAGGAAAATTCGCCAATTATACCCACTTTGCAAGGTCTGTCCTGAAAATTTCGCGCTGTATTTTCGATTTGCGCCAGTGCTTCGCTGATACAAGTACCTATTGAAATGGCATATTTGCTGTTGATTTTTCCTGTCAGGGAATGGATTTCGTTCAACAGGTCATGGCAGCGTCCCGCAATGGCTGTGAGCGCCGCGTATTTTTCTTCCATATCAGGGCTGTTTGTCAGGTCAGAAATTTGGGACATGGATCTGTATGGATTTAGACAACAATGGATTCCTTGCTTTCGGACTTGTGCGGCCCTGTGAACAATGGTTTGACTGCCAGCAATTTATCAGTGCTGCCGAATAGATAGACAATATCGTCCTCTTCAAAAAGAAAATCTGGTCCCGGGGAAGCGCTGACTTCTCCATGCCGCAAAACGCCAACAACGGTAAGCCCATATATGGGGCGCAAGCCGCAATTGGCGAGGCTTTGGCCCACAAGCGAGGATTCCGGGCCAATTCTCATGGCCTGCACTCCCATATCCGGCAGGCGTCCAACAACTTCATCCAGGGAATCCACAGAACTTGAAAGGCGGCGAATCATGCGGTAGTTGGCCTTGCGCAAGTGGGCCGCATAAGATTCGATATCTTGTCTGGGCACAAGATATTGGGTCAAAACATGGCTGAATACCTCGATCGAGCTTTCAAACTCTTCCGCAATCACGTCATTGGCGCCAAGTCTGTGCAGGGGCAGGATTTCCGTTACAAAACGCGTGCGCGCAACTATATAGACATTCGGATTCAGGCGTCGCGCTTCGATTGTAATTGCCCTGACTGCCGCAGGGTCAGAAATAATAATGGCCATTACCCTGGCTTTTTCTATGCCGAGATGTTCAAGCACAATGGGCTGGGTGGCGTCGCCGTGGGAGATTGGTTCCTTTCCGCGATAGCGATTCACGGTTTCGGGATTCATTTCCAAAATGGTATAGGGAATGCCGGATTCTTTTGCGACATGAGCCAAATGCTTGCCGCTGATGCCAAAGCCGACAATTATCAGGTGATCCTCAAGTTCCTTGTTCCGGGCAGGCTCTATCGCCTTGTTTTCCTTGTGCCTCTGGGGAGAATGCTTTGTCAGCATGTTGGCTACCTTTGGGGCGATGGCTATCAGACCGGGAGTTAACATCATGGTAAGAACGCTTACAGCAAGAAAAGTCTGGTAATTGGACATATTGAAAAGGGCGGCAGCAAGGCCCTGAGCGGCAAGCACAAAAGAAAATTCACCTACCTGGGCCAGTGTAAGGCCGGTTATTATGGCGGTCCGCAGGGGATAGCCCTGAATGATAACGGCGGGGAGGGTAAGGACGCTCTTTACAGCCACAAAAATCAGGGTGCTGCAAATGATCAGGATGAAATGCTGGAAAAAATATTCCAGATTGAGTATCATGCCTACCGAAATGAAAAAAAGGCTCATGAAAACATCCCGATAGGGGAGAATGCCTGAAATAACGCTCATGCTGTATTGGGAACGGGCCAAAAGAAGCCCGGCCATGAAGGCGCCAAGGGAAAGAGAAAGCCCCAGGGCGCTGGTAAGAAGCGCCATGCCCAGACAAAGTCCCAGTGTTGTCAGGAGCAAAATTTCTCTCGTCCTGGTGCGCATGACGGCTTCCATCAGCCTGTTCAGGCCAAAATATGCGAAAAGCAGCACGCCCCCAAAGGCAAGAACAACCCATAAAATTGAAAAAAAGGCTTTTTCAAAGGATAATTCAAGCGTGCCTGCGAGCAAGGACACGCTCAAAAGCATGGGCGCGACCATGATGTCCTGAAAAACAAGAATAGCCAGGGCGAGGCGTCCCGTGGGGGTGTTACTGGTGCCTTTTTCCTGCATAATGCGCAAAACTATTGCGGAAGATGAGAGGGATACCAGGCAGCCCCAGAAAATACCCTGCTGCAATGTCGTGCCGTAAAGAAGCGCAATGCCGGTCACCGCCAGCACGGTCAGTCCAATCTGCAGGGTGCCTCCAAGAAAAACAGGCCTTTTCAATCTTGAAAGCGCATCACCCGAAAGTTCCATGCCGATGGTGAACAAAAGCATGGCCACGCCTATTTCCGCAACCTGGTCAATGACTTCGTTGTTGCTGACCACACCGAGAAGCGAAGGACCGCAAAGCACGCCTGTAAGCAAAAAACCACCTGTGGCCGGCAGTTTGAGGCGATTGCAGACAATGGTCACCACAATGGAAAGAAGGAAAAGAATCACAAATTCATATAGAAATGGCACGTCCATATATTCTCCGGCCAGATTTCGATTTGATTATATTTACTACATGCGGCAAATGCTGCCAGAGGTGTTGATTCAACTGATTAAATCAATTGACTTGTGTATTTGATTTATCCTATGGGCCAGGATTTTGCAAAAACTGATTTTGCGCTTACATGGGTGCGGAGGAACAAGACCGCCTTATGTCCATTGAGCCGCCTTGGCTATATTGGTAACCTGGCATTTCAATGCAATAGTAATAAAAAAGCCCCCATTTATTGAATGAGGGCTTTGTCAGCAACTCAAGGCCCAGTTTCCGGGGCCATATCCACTTTACCCGCAATGGGACAAAGCTTGTCAAGGAGTTATTTACAGGGAAAATTTGCTGTTGGCGTCGCGCATTTTCTTGACCGATTCAGCCAATGCCTCGGTATTCAGCACCATTTCCATCATTCCAATCTGTTCTTCCCAGGCGGCAGGATCGGCTTCATTCTTCATGTCCTCTTCAAGAACATGATAAACATTGAGTCCCAACGGGACTCCAGCCAGGGGACCTGCGAAGGTGGGATCACCAAGGGTTACGGTTTCGGCATAGATTTCCGCCCCTTCAGGGTCGGAAGAACCGAGCACCACAACCAGATCATCGCCACCGAACTTTTCAGCAGCATCCTTTACGCGCTGCTGATTTTCCAGGTCCATGGCTCCTGCGGCCGTTCAGACAAAACATTCGGTCGCCGAGAAAAGCACCTCGGCGCCGCTGTTGGCGAAAGCAGCTGCCATTGCGGGGCCCGGAACGCCATCGCGTTCGCCCAGCAGCAACAGCTTCTTGCCGCTCAATTTACCCATTGTATTCTCCTTTTTGTTGGAGGGTTTTCGACAGTCCGCCAATTTTGCGGAATGCCGGTTGCCAATGCCATTATTCTCTGAAATCACATGGATTCCAAAGGATATTTATTGTGCAGTTTGTCTGTAAGGACAAAACCTTATGCCAAAAGGTTGTCAGCCTCGGCCTTGATCGCTTCGAGGCTGACGTCCTGGCTGCTCAAACGTTTTACGTTTTCTCCGCCTTTGTAAAAGAGGATTGTGGGCAGAGCCATAACTTTCAGCTTCATGCAAAGGCGGCGATTTTCCGCGGCATTGAGCTTGCAGAATTTGATTTTGCCGTCATATTCCCCGGAAAGTTTTTCCACAGAGGGCATCAATGCAAGGCATGGGCCACATTGCGGTCCCCAGATATCGACAATTACTGGCAGATCGCTTTTTTCCACTTCCTGTTCAAAAGTTTCTTTGTCAACGATAACCATAATTTCACCTCTTTGGTTCTTTACAAGGTTTCTTATTGACCTTGCCTGGAGCAGATGAACTTTGGCTTTTGCAAAATCAAAGTTCAAAGGCAAGCCAGTATCAACGTCTGACACGTTGGCGGCCCTGCTGTCGATGGCCGGAGTGCGGCAAACCGTATATGGCGAAGGCTGCAATCAGGTCTCAAGAGCGTGGGCCTCGCGGCGGGCTGCCCGCTCTTGCGGCAAGCCGGGCATTTTCAAAATGTGCTAAATAAAGCCGCCCTGCTTGAGCAGATCTTTGGCTTTTGCAAGATTGGCTGAAGCCAGCTTTACAACAGGGCCGGTGCAGCCCATTGCGCCTTCGGCATAGATGTTTGCCTTCCACAGGGAATGCACCGCCTTGTCCAGGTCAAGCACATCAATGCCGTGGATTTCCTCATCGCATGGTTCTGCCTTTGGCATTGGCGGAACATCGTCCGCGCCCGCTTCTGGTTTTGGAGACAGTCCTTTCAGTTCGTCTTCAAAACCGGCAGCCCGGGCCGCGGCCAGTTCCTTTGCAACCTGCTCTGGCAATTTCCCGCGAATGGCCTGGGCAGTATATTCCAATGCCCCTGCAATAACCGGCGCGCCGGATGCGCGGGAGATGATGGAGACGACTTTTTTCCAGCCATCGCCAACGCTGGGGCCATAACCCCAGCCCAATGCCTCATAACCCCCGCCAGTCGTGAAGGCGGCAAAAACCTTGGCCAGCACATTGCCGGTAAGGGTATCGCAAACAGCTACATCCACGCTTCCGGCAAGGAGATCGTTTCCGCGAAGCAATGAACCGCCGTCCCTGCGCAAGCTTTCGCCAAACTCCACGGCATAGCCTTTTTCGGCCATACGCGTCAGCGCGCGCAAGACCTGCGGCGCTGCGTCAAGGTTTACGATGCCGATTGTGGGATTTGCCATGCCAGCAGCCCTTGCGACTGCCAGACCATAAACAGCATTGTAAAGCATGGCGCAGGCGCGGGTGCCTGCGCTGATGCCTGTTGTTGAAGCAAGTATCATTGGCCTGCCGCGTCCGGGAGTGAAAGCGCGGCCAATGGTTGTAACTCCCACAGGGAATGGATAATGCAGGGCAACGGCGCCATCAAGGCTCCCGTCATCCATGGCTTTTTCCATGGCTTTGGCAATTGCGGCATCATTGGGTTCTGCTTCTATCCAGTCGACGCCCTCTGGGAGTTTTTCCGGCTTTGGACCAAGGCACACAACCTGAATGCGCGAATCCCTGCTCATGGCCTGGCAGGCGCCATGCAGATATTCCTCAAGCGGCATTTCGCCGCCATGAGCCATCAGGCCGATGCGGAGTTTGGGACCCCCTCCCCGAGCCGCTTCCACGATCTCGCGCAGGGCTTTGGCCACTATTGAGCGTTTATCTTCATTCATTCCGCCCATAACGCACCTCAATTCTTCTCGAGGTTGGCGGCCAGATCCTGCAACGCATCCAGGAGCAGTTCACGCACTTCCTCTCCGCTTACGCCAGCGGCATTGCCGCCGGCAGGCGTCGCAGCCTCAACCAGGAAGGAAGCGCCGTCAGCAAGGTTGGTAAGACGGCCCAAAAAGAGGCTGCCCTTGCCGATAATCATGGCCCTGTTTATCTTGCCGGCCTTTATATCGTCCCGGGCATGGCCGAGATATGGCACACCGGAGGGGATATGGCCCTGGGTATGCACAAAACCGGGCAAGCCATGCTCTTCTACAAACTTCGGAATATCCTCACGCTTGATCTGGCCTTTCATGACCGAAAGCGCGCCAATCATCTTGTAGTTGGCTTCTGGAACATTGCCGGCGCCGGCTGGCAAGGTGATTTCCGCATTGTGCAGTTCGGGCGCGTACTTGTCCACATCTGTCAATTTGAGACCAAGCCTCTGCAATGGCTCAAAGGTGAGAGCCGAGGTAATGGCCTGGGGTGCCGCGCCAGCTGCCACGCTGTGTTTGCCAATGGAATCCAGGCGGATAACAGGTTCTGTGCCGTCATCGGGCACAAGGAGCACCGCAAAAGAGCCAATGCAGTTTTCCAGCGCTTTCAGATTCTTTTTGACATGATCGCGAGAATTCATGAACAGCTTTGGCAAGGAACCGCCGCCAACCACCGCAACGTTATTTCTTGCGCCAGTTGCGACCATGCTGGCCGCGCTGATCATGGCAGCGGTCGGACCCGCGCAGAAACCGCGCACGTCAAAGCCACTGGCGTTGCCGCAGCCGGCGATTTCGGCAATGGCCTTGGCCATGTTGCCGCCGCCCCGCTGCATGATGTCGCCAACCGCTTCTTCCGAGCATTCGACAACAAAATCAATGTCGGCTGGCTTCATGCCGCAGTTTTTGATCAGATGCAGAAGAGAAAGCACGCCGCTGGCCTTGCAGGCCAGATTTTCGAGCATGACATGAGCCGAAAGGTTTTCGTCCGTGTCATGAGCCCTGCGGCAAATTGCCACAACCTTGCCATCAATGCAGATGGGCAGCGCGCCGTGCTTTTCGATTACATCCTTGAGTTCGGCCTCATCATGTCCTGCTTCCAGTCTTTTCAGCTGTTCATCGGTTATGACGGGGTCGGTTGCCAATTTGTCTTTCATTTTGGCGGAAAAGTCTTTTTCCAGCCAGATCAGGTCAAAGACGTCGCAAATGTCCATAAAGGCGATAAATTCGTCTTCGGGCATTATTTCGCCGTAAATGCCATATCTTTCGGCTTTGCCAAGATTGTCGATCCACGGTTTCGGCGCCTTGGCCAGGTCGTCAAGATGAATTGCGCCTATATAGGCCTGGTTTGGCGCGTAGCTTGCGGCCTCTTCCCAGGTCTGCATATGGTTGGGCAATTCCCTGAGGAATTCGGAAGCCGGTTTTGCCTGAAATTCCTGCCATGGTGTGCCCCCATAGCGCATCCCGAGCTCGGGAGCGAAATCCAGGCAGTAGGCGGTTCCTTTTATGCCAACTGTCATCGCCATAATATGCTTCTCCTTTACGGCCTATCTATGCTCGACAACCCAGGCGTATGCGCTCATGGCAGCCCTGGCGCCGTCACCGGCAGCGGTAACAACCTGACGCAGACCGGTATCGCGCACATCGCCCGCGGCAAAGATGCCCGGTGTCGAAGTTTTCATATTCTGATCGGTAATGACCCAGCCAGCTTCGGTAGTCTTGACGGAATCACCGATAAAAGCGCCGTTGGGCAGCGTGCCGATGAAAATGAAGACGCCATCGACGGGAATTTTTTTGACTTCGCCTGTTTTCACGTTTTTGACGACAATGCGCTCAACAGTGTCGGCACCTTCGATCTCTTCCAGGATGCTGTCCATCACGGGCACGATCTTGGGATTGTTCATGGCGCGTTCCACCACCAGGCGGTCAGCCCTGAATTCGTCCCTGCGGTGCACAATATAGACCTTGCTGGCAAACTGGGTGAGATAGCAGGCTTCCTCAACGGCCGTGTTGCCGCCGCCAATGACTGCAACCTCGAGTTCTTCGAAGAAGTTGGCATCGCAGACCGCGCAATAGGAAACGCCAGCGCCAGTAAATTCTTTTTCACCAGGGCAGCCATGCTTGCGGAAATACGCGCCAGTCGCGATGATAACTGCCATGGCGTCGATTTCTCCGCCGTCGGTCACTACAGTGGTGTGCCCGTTGGCCTGCGGTTCAAGGCGCATCACGGTGGCGGTACGGAATTCGGCCTTGAAGTTTTCCGCATGATAACGGAATTTTTCGGCCAGGCCGGCACCGGATTCCGTAACCAGGCCAGGCCAGTTTTCAATTTCGCTGGTGATCAGGATCTGGCCTCCCGGTTTGCCTTTTTCAATAACAAGGGTATCCAGGCCCGCGCGCTTGCCATAAATGGCGGCTGTAAGGCCTGCCGGGCCTGCTCCAATGATTACAAGCTCCCTTTTCTCCATTCATCTCTCCTGTATTGTTTTCCGGGGACCCACCCTGGCAGTGGCTCCCCGGATGCGATTAATTATGCGTTCTTCTGATCCCTTGCGAAAGTTTCCGGCGAAGGGCTGACCGCGACAGTCGGGGTTACGACCATTTCAACTCCCTTCGAGGTGTATATTTTGTCCGGTTTGATGTCGGAAGGCTTGATCTTTCCGTCCAGTAGTCCTTCAAATTCGCGAAGATGCTTGGCCACAACCTTGTTCAGGGCCCAGAGGGCAATAAGGTTGGGCACGACCATCAGGCCGTTGAACAGGTCGGCAAGCTGCCAGACCAGGTTGACTTCGAGGAAGGAGCCGAGGAAAACGAAGCAGGCAACGATTACGCGATAATATTTCACTCCGGCTTCGTTGAAGAGGAAACGCACGTTCTGCGCGCCGAAGAAATACCAGCCCACGATTGTCGAGAAAGCGAAGAAGAACAGGCAAATTCCGACAAACATGGCGCCAAAGTTGCTCATATCCACGCTATAGGCCAGCTGGGTCAGCTGAATGCCTGTCGGATGGGCTGACGGGAGCAGGTCCGGACCAACCTTGTAAACGCCCGAAACCAGAATTACGAGAGCCGTGAAGGTGACGATGATCAGAACGGTGAATACGCCGAAAATGGCTACAAGACCCTGCTCGCAGGGATGATCAACCTTGGCGACCGCGTGGGCGTGCGGGGTGGAGCCCATACCGGCCTCATTGGCGAACAGGCCGCGGGCAACGCCATAGCGCATCGCCTCGCGGATGGTTATGCCTACCGCGCCGCCAAATACGGCCTGGGGTGAGAATGCGGCGTCGATTATCCATCCGAAAACCGGAATAATCTGGCCCGCATGGACGCAAAGCACATATATGCCGCCGATAATGTAGAGAAGGGCCATTGCCGGAACCAGCTTTTCAGTTACGCTGGCGATGCGGCCCATGCCGCCGATAAAGACCAGTAAAGCCAGAATGCAGACAAATATGCCCACAACCCACTTGGAAAGGCCGAAAGCGCTGTTGAAAGCCACGGCGATGGTGTTGGACTGCACCATGTTGCCGATAAAGCCAAGGGCGATGATGATGGCTATGGAGAAGAATATGGCCAGGGGCTTGGCCGCGGGGCCCATGCCTCGCAGCATGTAGTAGGCCGGTCCGCCAACAACGTGCCCTTCATTGTCCTCGGTTTTGTAAACCTGGGCGAGCACGGCCTCGGCAAAAATTGTCGCCATGCCGAAAAAGGCCGCGCACCAGAGCCAGAAAATCGCGCCAGGTCCGCCCATGACAATGGCCGTGGCCGTGCCGGCCACGTTGCCGGTGCCCACCTGGGCGGCAATAGCGGTTGTCAGAGCCTGGAATGAACTCATGCCCGTCTTGTCCGCGCGCTTGCCGAACAATGTTGCGCCGCCGCACAGGTAGCGCAGGGCCAGGGGAAATTTGCGCACCTGGACAAACCTTAACCGGAAAGTCAGGAATATGCCTGTGCCGACGAGCAGGGGGATGAGGAACATTGTTCCCCACAAGAAACTGTTGAAGCTTGTGACCCAGCCTTCAAGGCCATTAAAAAATTCAATCATGTGCGTCTCCGTAGGCTTATGAGCGGCCGGAGCCTGCACCCCGGCCGCATTTCAATCTGTGTGCAAACTAGTCGTTGAACACGGTCTGATCGTCCACTGGCGTGGCAAGGGCGTTCAGGGCCTTTTCAACCAGGTGGCGGCGAAGTTCTTTTTCCTTCTCGGCAGGCAGTTCGGGATTGCCAAGAGGATAGGGAATTGAAACCGTTGGAACAATTCGGTTTGCGCCAATGCTGAGGGAGATCGGCACAATTGTGCACATATGGACCACAGGCACGTCGGCAGTATCTTCAATGGCCTTTGCGAGCGTTGCACCGCAACGCGTGCAGGTTCCTCAGGTGGATGTCAGGATGACAGCCTGGACATTTGCGTCTTTCAGCTTCTTCCCGATTTCCGTACCGAATTTTTTCGCATTGGCAACAGCTGTGCCGTTGCCGACTGTGGCATAATAATGTTCGTAAAGGGAACCGATTTTGCCTTCCCTGACCAGGTCGCGCAACACGTCAACGGGAAGCACGCGGTCGGGGTCCTGGTTGGCGTATGTCTGATCATAACCGCCATGCGCGGTCTGGTATTCGCCCTTCTTCAGGTCGGTTACGCCCGAGATGTCGTATTCGCCGAAGTTCTGGGCGCTGGAGGCCGCAATGTGGTCGGGATTGCCGAAAGGCACGATGCCGCCAGAAGTAACGATGGCAATTTTGGCATGGCTCATGTCCTTCACGGGAGGACGCGGGGTAACGCGGTCGAATACCGGCATGGGATATTCTGTTGTGAAGGGCTCTTTTTTCAGCTTCTTGATCAGCATCTTCACGGCGCGTTCGGCGCCGGGTTCGGAATAGAACATATTCTGGCGAATGCCTTTCGAAAACACGCCTTCGGCTGCCGGATCTTCAATAGCCTTGCCGGAAAGAAGCTTTTTGGCAACGGCTGCCATTGTCGGCAGGGCCTTGCCCATGCCGCGCGCAGAATTGGCGGTCTCGACAATGACGATTTCCTTGCGGAAAAGATCCACGCCAGGATTTTCCTTGTAAAGGGCCGTAAGGGTGGGGATGCCGAGTTCTTTCTGGACGGCCGCGCAAACGGAGGCGCAGGCTGTGCCGTAACGACCGGCATTGAAGGCCGGCCCGGCTATCAGAGCGTCAGCCTTGTACTTTTTGCAGCAGTCGATGACTTCCTGGCAAACCTTGTCCGAATTTGTGGCGAAATAGTTGTCGCCGCAAATGAAGGTGGCCACGATTTCCGCATCGGGGGCGAGCAGCTGGCCCAGGCCCATGCCTGGACCGACTTTGCCCTCGCGCACTTCAGGCGCGATGTCGGCTTTTTCCTCGCCGCCAATGCCGGCAAAAAACTGGTTTATGTAATGTACTACTTTATAAGCCATGATTTGCTCCTTTGCCTACAGGGTTCTTGCGCCGATAAGGTTGAAGCCAAGCTCGCAGGTGGAACCGAGAATGGCCTGCAATTCAACTTCCATGCTGCCGTCTTCGCGCAGGGAACCAAAGAATCCGCCGGCAATGACATCGGCCTTGGAAGGATCGCCGATAACTTTCTTCATGGGCGGCAGAACAACGATTTCATTGGCGTTGCCGGCAGTTACGCATGCATCGCCTTCGGGGCAGGAATCGGCCAGAGACTGGCTTGAGCCATCACGACCGGCATATTCATCGGTGATCAGCACTGTCCTGATGCCGGCACGCTCGGCTTTCCAGCAGTTCATGATCAGGTCGGCATCTGGATTGCCGAAGCCTTCTTCGGAGATTACGACGCCGTCAGCGCCCAGCATCTTGGCCAGATTGATCGCATACCAGGAGGAGCGCTTCTTGTCGGCCAGGGTAACGTTTTCATTGGTGATGATGCAGCCGATGAAGTTGAGATCCTTGCCATGATGTTCGAAGAGGCTCTTGATGACAGGGTTGTTCAGGTGGACGTATGTGTTGTTCTTGTCGCAGGCAGACACGCAGTTGCCGGAAATGATCGCGCCGTCCATGGTTTCGGTCGGACTGATCAGGGTAGGCAAAATGCGCTTGGCGTCAACGCCGTAAACCCATGTATCATGCAGCAGTCCCTGGGACTGCAGCATATAGACATAAGCAATCTTCGGCAGATTGGGATAGGCCTTTAGGGAGTCGGTGAAAGGCGGCCATTCGTAGGTCTCGACGTTGTCAATCTTGCAGTCCCTGCAGGCTTCGGCAAGATAGAAGGCTGCGCGCAGGCCGGCCTTGCGGTAAACCGCTTCGAGATCGTGCAGTTCCAGGCCGTCAACAGGTTCGAACACGAGGACTATATTTTGGGTTTTGGAAAAAGGCGTGTATTCGGCGCCGGGGCCGCTCATGTCCACAATGCCTTCCTGCGGGGCAACCAGGCGGCCGGTGGTCAGCACGCATGCGCCGTCAAGAACCAGGGTCTTGCCGGAGCCAACGGTTTCCACATCCCCAATCCAGCCGGGAAATACCTGACCGGGGCCTTCAAGTTTGTAACGCGGCTGCACGGCGTCCTTGACAGGAAGAATACGGGTGCTTTCGCCAGGATGGACGAGTTCGACCTCGACGCCCTTGAGGCCCGGATCTTCAAGAATTTTGGCAACAAGCTCGTCCTTGTTGATGGTCAGAACCTTGTCCTTCACGCTTGTGCGTGGTCCCCATTCAAGTTTGTCAACGACAATCTTGCAGAGTTCCAGTTTCACATCGCTCTCCTTTGTGTAGGGTAGTAACGCGGGCACAATGCCCAATCGCCTCCCACCGGACAGAACCGCCTGCTGCCCGAAAACCCCTGGCGAACCGACCGGCCCGCGGGGCCATGTCAGGAGAGGCTTTCGAGCGTCGCGCGCATTAATTCCACATCAATCACCGCGCAATCTTTGCGCATGTGCTCCGGCACGTCTTCGGGCCGGCTTTTGCGGACAGGACTCTGATACAGAACCAGAGCCTCCTCGAGCAGGCCGAGGGGCGTGCATGGCTCCCGGGAAAGAGCGTTGTCCGCATTGTCTGGTTGATGTGGAAGCATCACGAGAGAACGGTAAGGCTGCTGGTGGGGTCTGAAATTTCCATAAAGGGGATGGTTTGCCAGACACCATCCCTGATGCGCAAGATCACGCGCCGTAACAAGAACATCCAGCGCGCTGCCATCCACAAAACGCAAGTCGGCTGTTTTGGGCGCGGCATCCAGGTATGTGGGATTGTTGCTGATCAGGATCGGACGGTTGGCCAAGATGTATCTCCCCAAGTCTATGGCCCTGTCACGCCCCTGGCGCTTCAGCGGTACGTCCTGCTGCAATCCTTTTGCCTGAAAGTTTCAGCCCGTATCGCGGGCCTTGCCTCTTCGGCGATCTTCGGGATTGTCCCAAAGATTCTCTCTTGCAGCATTCATCCGTGTTTTTGGTAAGTTCTTTATTTCACATTCTGGCAAATTTGGCAAGCATTTTCAAAAATTTTGTTATTATGTGAAAAAATTTTGATTTTAACGTAGGTTACGTTATAAGCCAACATGGCGTTTGCAATAAAAAAGGCAGGCGAATCTGCCTGCCTCAATTCATGCCCCTGATTTATCTGCCCCCTGCCTGTTGGCAGGGCTGAAAACCGGCGCAAAATATATTTAGTCTTTTACGGGGATCACGTTGATTGCCTTGACAAGCAGACGAACCTGATCGCCTGGCTTGAGATCCAGGTCGTCCATGGAATCCCTGCTGATCACACAGGTCATGCCAAGGGGGCCTTCGAGGGCAAATTCGGCCTGGGCCATTACTTCATCTTTTTTGACTTTCTTGACAACCGCGCGAAGATCGTTTCTTACACCATATTTCATAATATTAATTCTCCTTTTTGTCTGGGGGATTAAACCCCTGGTTTATTTGCTTGCGCCTTGTGGGCAGGCATACATTGAACATAAAACACAAGGCTCTCTTGGCAAGTGTCTGTTTTTTTATTTTGCAAAACAGGAAAGCGAATGACATTTTGATTGCGCAAAAACAATGTCCATCGGCTTGATTTTTTTGAAAATTTCCCCTGTATGCCACAATTGGGGAATTGAAAAAAATATTTTTTTGCAAAACTGAAGATGACAGGCAGAACTTAAATCCTTATGTATTCAGTACAGGGCAAACAAATTTTGTTTGTGTTGCTTTTTTAAAGCCTTTTTCCGGGGATGGAGAAAAAATGTTGTTCAAAGGCCCACGGCAGACATACACATCCTGGCAATGAACGCCAAATGGTTCCGCAGGCTGCGGAACGATTGCGCGGCCAGGGTTTGTCATTCTTGCTGCGCGTGGCGCAAGGACATTTTTATTCTGAATGATTCTTCCGCCGCGTGTTGCAAGGGGGTTCAACCACTTTCAACCGCTGGAGGAAGCTCATGCTCCGCAAGCTCGTCTTATATGCCGCCATATTGGCTATTTTCTCATTTGCAGTTCCCGCAAAATCCGCGGAATTCCTGAACATCGCAACCGGTCCAACAGAAGGAAGCAATGGATCTTGAAAAAGAAGCCATGCTATGCCCGGATAATCCTGAAACCATGTGCAACCCTGTCTTGCAGGCCCTGATCATGAATGACGCCAAAGTGGATTTCAATGTGTTGCTTGGACTTTGCGTTGGCCATGACAGCATGGTGCTCAAGCACCTGGAGGCCCCGGCAACGATATTGGCCGTAAAAGACCGCTTGCTTGGTCACAACCCGCTTGCGAATATCAATGCCTCTGACGGTTATTTCAATTATATGCGCAGACCGGTGGAAGAACTCGAATGAGGCCGCAACAGATAACGTGACTAATATTATGAATCCTGCCCAACCCATAAATATAAAGGAATAATCCCAATGAAACTGCTTGAAAAGGCAAAGGCGGCCGGTTGAGCTGCCAAACTGGCTCCAGGGGTCCTGGAAAATCTTTTACACAGTGTAAAAACGTCTCCCAGGCCCGATCTTGAATCGCGCCTCCTGGCAGGCAGAGCATATAATGAAGACGCGGCAATTCTGTCGGTTCCTCCCGGGTACGCTATTGTCCAGACTGTGGATGTGCTTGCGCCCATTGTAAATGATGGCTTTGCCTTTGGCAGGATTGCCGCGGCAAACGCGCTTTCCGATGTTTATGCCATGGGCGGCGAGCCGTGGTGCGCCATGAGCCTGGCGTTTTTCCCGCCGGAACTGGCCACCAGCGAAAGCGACCATACGATAACAGCAATCCTTCAGGGATCGATTGACGCCATGCTGGAAGCCGGCGCGGTATCGGCGGGCGGTCATACGGTAGAGGACGATGAACTGAAATATGGTCTTTCCGTTACCGGTATAATCAAGCCGGAGCATATTGCCAGGAATGACGGGCTCAAGCCAGGCCAGATACTGATGCTGACCAAACCTCTTGGGGTTGGCATTCTTGCAACTGGCGTGAAAGCCAACTGGGATCATGCCGCTGAGAGCGAGGCAGAGATAACAACCTGGTGCGGCAAATTAAACAAGGGCGGCGCGGAGGTGATTCGCCGCCTCGGCATAACTGGCGCAACCGACATAACCGGCTTTGGCATTGGCGGCCACGCCATGGAAATGGCCCATGCTTCCGGGGTCTGCGTGGAATTGCGTATGGCTGATTTGCCATTGCTGCCCCATGTTCTGGACTATGCCAGGGATGGCTTGATACCCGCGGGCACCCATGCCAACGCAAGGCATTGCATTTCGCGGACTCTCGTTGACAAGGATGCTGATGAATCCCTGGTCAGTCTTGTTTTTGATGCCCAGACATCCGGCGGCATTCTCCTTTCCGTGCCTCCGGAAAAAGTTGACGCTGCTGCGGAAATCCTTGGCGAATATGGTGATCTTGCCGCTATTGTGGGAGAAGTGCGCAAGGCAAGGGCGGATGGCAAGGAACTTGTCTTGAAGTGATGCGTTTAATCGTTGGAAAGACAAACCCGGCCATTGCGGCCGGGTTGCATTTAATTAATTTTCGCCATTGCTTCTGTCATGACCCTCGTTACTTCTCGATAGTCATCCTTGTGCAAAGTGCGTGGGTCCAGGCAGAAGGCGTCATTTTCAAGGCGTCCCACAAGCGGCGGTTCGCAGTCCAGCAATTGATCCCGCAATTTCTGGGGCGCGCAGTTTTTTGGGCGCAGGCAGACCAGAGTTGTGGGCAGGTTGCATTCGGGAAATGTCCCCCCCCCAACACGGGAAATATCCTTGCAATATTTGATTTCACAGGCAAGCCCCGCAGAGGTGAGCGCGTTTTTTATTCTTGCGCCGAGACTGTGGGCAGCCCGGGCAAGCTCTGCCGGTTCCCGGCTTATCATGTGAGGCGTGGGTATATGTTCCCTTGCTTTTTCCGGATCAAGATAAAGTCTCAAAGTGGCTTCAAGGGCCGCAAGGCAAAGTTTGTCGCAGCGCAGAGCCCGGGCAAGAGGGTTTTTATTGAATTTGTCAATCAGGTCTTTTTTGCCGGCAATAATTCCGGCCTGCGGACCGCCCAGGGCTTTGTCGCCAGAAAAGCAGACAACATCCGCGCCGCCTGCAATGACCTCCCCGACTGTAGGTTCCGGGGGCAGCCCCTCCTGCGAAAAGTCCAGGATATTGCCGCTCCCCAGATCATAAATCAGCGGAAGGTCATGTTCTTCCGCAAGGGTCTTGAGTTCAGGCAACTCCACAGCTTTATGAAAACCGATTATTCGGAAATTCGAAGTATGCACTGCAAGTATGGCTTTGGTGTTCTCGTTGATCGCATTCCGGTAATCTTTCAGGTGCGTTCTGTTGGTGGTGCCGACCTCTCTCAGAAAGGTGCCGCTCTTGGCCATGATGTCCGGAATACGAAAACTTCCGCCGATTTCAACCAGTTCACCTCGCGAAACAATGGCTTCTCCATTGCTGCAAAGTGTATCGAGAATCAGCAGAACGGCAGCCGCATTGTTGTTGACAACAAGCGCCGCTTCCGCTCCCGTGATGCGGCGGACAAGTTCTTCTGTAATATCGTGGCGGCTGCCGCGTTCACCTGTTGCCAGATTCATCTCGAGGTTGCAGTAGCCGCTAGCAGCCATCATCGCTGCTTCGGAAGCTTCCCTGGCCAGAATGGATCTGCCGAGGTTGGTGTGAATGATTACGCCCGTGGCGTTTAATACCCGTCTGAGTACAGGGCGCAGCTTTTTGCGAACATGGGCAAGCAGCGGGCCAAGCTGGTTTTCAATGGCGAGCGAGCTGGCGTCGGTAATTTTCTTTTCCCGTATCAGCACTCTGATCATGTTCCAGAAATCGGTAACAAGATCCTTTAGCAAATTCTGTGGAAGCCTCGCCAGATCCGCGTTTTCATCCTTGATGGCTTTGAGGCAAATATCCATTGAGGGAATGGCGCGAAACAGTTCCTGCATCACAATCCTGATATTGAAAAATGATTTGGTTCAATAAAAAACATGACAATGCCCTATGGGCGGACAACTTTGCTGGCCATGGAAATGGATGTCATCACATCCATCATGTTTGTTGTCTCGCCTACCTGTTTTTGCTCCATTAAGCCGTAGTGCATGAGGCATGTGCCGCATACAAGAATGCCGGTCCCGGAAGCAGCAAGACTTTTGAGATTCTCAAGGCAGGGGCCGGGCAGGGCGGCAAGCTTTACGCCGCCATTCAGCAGGATAATACGCCAGAGGCTTTGGCCAAGTTCCGGCAGGCTTCCCAAAAAAGTGGCCATGAGCCTGGCGCCAAGATCATCGTCCCCCCTGCCAAGTGTTTCGCTGGTGATCAGGATGAGGGTCTTGTCTTCATCCTCCTGGTGAACCTGTTGCGCCCGTGGCTGGTCCGCCTTTCTGGATGCCATGATTTTCCATTGGCTATCGCCAATTTTTTCCGTGGAAGCCTCATAGCCATTGCTGCCCAAAAAGCGGTTTACATTTTCGACTGCGGCGAGATTGTCAACAACCACGATCATCTTGTCGGGAGTTGCGTCCCTGATGGCCTCACGACAGCGAATTACGGGCTGGGGACATTGCAGTCCCCTGCAGTCAAGATTTTTTTCCATTGCAAAATCAGCCTTAATTATATATTAACCAATTATTTAATATTTAATTTATCCTATATGGATACAAAAGACTGTGTCAAGAACATTGCAACCATCTGGAGGAAGAAATTTGATGCGCGGTATGTTCAAACTTTTTGGCGGCATTTTGATGGCAGGCTTATTTTTGGCGGGGCAGGCTTTTGCCGCAGATCAGCTTTGTTCTTCCAGCCAGCATCCGCGCATTGGTTTCCGCCGGGCTTCTTGGTTTTGGCAGGGCGCTTGGCGATACATTGATACCCCTGATGCTGGCTGGAAATGCGCCTGCGATTCCAGATTCCCTCAATGGCGGAATGCGCGCCCTGACGGCTCACATGGCTCTGGTTACAGCCAATGAAGTTGGCGGGGCCGCCTATAATTCTCTTTTTCTGGCAGGTTTGATACTTTTGCTCACCAATGCCGGCGCAAGCCTGCTGTTAAGGCGCCTTGGAGAAAGCCGCAAATGATTTTTTTCCGCCAGATCACCAGGTTTGGCCTTTCCTGGCTGTTGCGGTGCCTTGGGCTGTTGCTTGTTTCGACAATCTGCGGACTGATGCTTTTTCTTTTGACGCGTGGCGCTCCTGCCCTGGGCAGGGAACTTTTTTTCGGCACGACACCGGTTTGGGAAGCCATTACCGGGGCAAAGCCGGTTTGGGATGGCTTGTGGCCGGCCTGCGCCGGCACAATTTGCCTGGTTATTTTGAGCGTTCTGATTGTGCTTTTTCCTGGCATTGGTTGCGGTATATATCTTGCGGAGTTTTCCCATAAACGCAGCGCGCGCTTCGTGCGCCTTTCGCTGGATATTTTGGCTGGAACTCCATCAATTGTCATGGGGCTTTTTGGCTTTACCCTGATTTTGTTTCTGCGCCACACCTTTTTCCCCTCGGCAAATACTTCGCTTATCCTGGCTGCCTGTTGCCTTGCGTTGCTAATTCTTCCCGCGCTTGCAATAACAACGTGTCAGGCTCTTGAATCCGTGCCGTCATCCATAAAGCTGGCTGCCACGGCCATGGGTTTCAGCAAAAGCCAGAGCATTTTTCATGTTCTTCTGCCGGCAGCGCGCCAGGGTATAAATGCAGGCATTATTCTGGCCATTGGTCGCGCAGCGGAGGATACGGCGGTCGTCATGCTTACCGGCGCGGTTGCCAATGCCGGGTTGCCTGGCGGCCTTGGCGTAAAATTTGAAGCCTTGTCTTTTTCCATTTTTTATACAGCTGCCCAGTATCAAAGCCAGGAAGAACTTGTCCGCGGCTTTGGCGCCGCGCTTGTGCTGTTGACGCTTTCGGGAATCATGCTCGCCTTGTCTTCCCTTGTGGAAAACCGTTTCCGCCTCCGCTGGCAGGGAGGGATATGACAAACTGTGTAGAGACTCACGATCTTTCAGTTGGTTTTGGCGCCAGGCAAATTTTGCGCAACGTGTACTTCAGGGCGCCTGCCTCCGGCATTACCGCGATTGTTGGCCGTTCAGGTTCCGGCAAGACAACCTTGCTGCGCCAATTCAACAGGCTTAACGAGACATTTGCAGGTTACAGGGCGTCAGGCTCGGTAAAGGTGGATCTTGCCAATGGTCTTTGCGAAATAATGTCCGGCTTGGCAATGCCGCTTTGCCAGTTAAGGCGCAGGGTAGGGATGGTCTTTCAGACGCCTGATGTTTTGCCAACAAGCATCAGACGCAACCTGCTCATGCCTTTGAAAATTGTCGCAGGGCTGGATTCCCGGGAAGCTGGTCAACAAATGATACAGGCGTTGCAAAGTGCGGGCTTGTGGCACGAGGTGCGCGACAGGCTGGACGCGCCAGCCGAAAGTCTTTCCGGCGGCCAGAAACAAAGACTTTGTCTTGCCAGGGCGCTTGCCCTTGATCCGCAAATTTTATTGCTGGATGAACCGACGGCATCCCTGGATGTTTTGGCGACAACGGCCATTGAGGAATTGCTGCTCGAAGTCGGGCGCGAATTGCCTCTGATCATGGTTACCCACAATCCGGAACAGGCGGCTCGCCTTGCTGATACTGTCGCCGTGATGGCCGGCGGGACAATAATAAACCAGGTCGGGAAGGATGAATTTTCTCCTCGGGGGCTGATGGATATTTTGCTGGAATCAAGAGTGGTAGCCTGAATGTTTCAGAGGCGTTCCACAGACATATCATGCAGCAAGAATCATATAAGATTTTCCTTGACAGCGAAGCAAATCTGCCCAGGAGGAATTTTACCGCGCAACGGAGCGCGTCTTTGCAAGCAATGCCGCGATACCGCGGAAAGGAAATTAGCCATTACAGTATTGTGGCAATATTATTGCGCCCATAAAGCCAAATTCAGGAATTACTGTGCGATAAAGTCTTTTCTTGACCTCTTGATAAATTGGAATTAGAGCCATAAAATATCTCAAGCCAAAAAATCATGACAATGAGTATTTCGTAAGCTGCAAATGGAATTTCAGGCGGATGCGCATGAAATTGTTTTGCCAATCAATTGCCAATGGCATTTTCAGGCATTTCTCTGGTGTTTATATTGCTGGATACACGAAAATATTTAAAATTTGCAAAAAATAAAATATAAACAGGTAGTTACATTATGTCTGATTCAGAAAGTTCAACTGCTGCCCCCGAAAAGGAGAAATCCGCAATCCGCGGAGTGTTTTCAACTCAGGAAATCCGTAAAGTTGGCACGGGCACAACTACCCGCAAGACTGTGCAAAAGACTTTCTGGTTTGTGGAGCAAGCTGGAGATGTGCTGGAATGCCAACCCCTGAATCCGAATTTCGTTCCCAGCGGCCCCAAACGCAAGATTACCATGGATGAACTGATTGCAAAGTTTTCTCCCGAACCGGAGTTTTACCAGATGTCGGTTTATCCCAAAATGCGGGAACTGCAGCAATCAGTACGGCAGGGGGATGCGCATCGCGAGAAGGGTGAAACATTTTCTGCCGAATACGAATATTCACGCGCGCTCAAGGTTGATGAGGAAAATGTCCGCGCAAATTTTGGTATCGGCCTCACCTACCTTGAACGTGGCGAAAAGGAGAAAGCACAAAATATCTTTGAGCGTATTGTAAAGCTTGAGGGGACTTATGAGCCGCAGCAGAAACACCTGTTTAACGAATTCGGTATAAATTTGCGTAAAAATAAAATGTTTGACCAGGCTGCGGAATATTATCAAAGGGCATTGGAGCTTACAAAACAGGATGAAAATTTACACACCAATCTTGCCCGGGCACTTTTTGAAACTGGAAATAATGATGGTTGCCTGGAACATATCTTCAAGGCTCTCGAACTTGCCCCAAAGCATGAAATTTCACTCAAGTTCCTAGACTGGATGATTAAAAAATCTCTGGTTCCAGCTGATAAAATGCCCCTGGCACAAAAATACCTTGCTGACGATTCGGCTGCGGAGAATGCGCCTGCAGAAGAAAAACCAAAAGAAAATGCTACAGAACAAAATGTAACTTCCCCTCAAGCCGGAAATGATTTTTCCCTGGATCTGGATCTTGACTTATGAGCCGCTGGCAAATCCGGGAGCCTTTGCCATTACCGGAAAATTGGGCCAAGCAATTATCCATCAGCCCTCTTTTCCTGCAAATTTTGCTGGGACGGCATATAGGAAATTTTGAAGAGATTAACAGCTACCTGGCGGCACGGAAAAAAGACCTGGTTCCACCACGGAATTGGCCCTTGATACCTGAAGCGGCAAATATTCTTTTTGAGGGGCTATCCAAGGGAAAAAAAATCGCGGTCTGGGGTGATTATGATGTTGACGGAATAACAGCCACGGCTGTTGCTCTTGATATCCTTGAAGAGCACGGGATTGAGGCCGGCTATCATTTGCCTGACCGCAAAAATGAAGGTTATGGGCTGAACATTGCCGGCATTGAGGAATTGGCTCGCGAAGGATATGAAG
>VSMX01000070.1:0-255 GCA_009773975.1 Desulfovibrio sp.
GGCCCGCCGCCCCGTGTTTTTTTATTTTATTATTTGGGGGGGGGGGGGCGCCCGCCCCCCCCGGGGGGGGTTTGGGGGCGGCGCCCCCACTTGCTTCGGACGAGAGTTTGGGCGCCAGTCCAACTGCTTCCAGGCTTTCCGCTTCCTCAATCATCACCGGCAGCGCGTCGCCGAAATCGCCGCCGCGCTCGGCCCAGGCTTCGGAATACGTCATCAGGCGCGCTTCCAGGGCCATGATTGTGGCCTGGATTTCCT
>VSMX01000070.1:265-11676 GCA_009773975.1 Desulfovibrio sp.
GGCCGGCCCAATCCAGTTGGCGGAAGTCCAGTATTTGCGGCCCTCGTAAAAGCCCAGTTTGGGGGAAAGATTTTCGATGTCATCGGCAAGACCAAGGAAGTTGCGCAAGTAGGCTTCCTCGATGACCAGCTCCCAAATCGGCTGGGTGTAAAGGCGGGAAAACCAGGAACGGTAAAAAGAATATGTTTTCCAGGCTTCGTTGATGGCGGCGCGCATGGACGAGTAGGTGGTGCGGGAATAATCCCTGGTCAGGCTCTCGTAGGGAATGGACAGCATGGCCGCGATCGAGCGCTGGACTATCTCGATGAAAGTCCCGAAAGTTGTCGAAGGCCGCTTTGACTCCAGGATGTAGGGCTTTTCGTTGGGCTTGCCGAAAATGACGTTTCCGGGGCGTACCTTCAGGGCGCGCTCTTCGGGAGCAGCATCCTGTCCGGCGTTACTGCCCATCTGCTGTTTGAGGATTTCGGCGTCGCCATTTTCGATGGCGATAAATAGCGGCAGGCTGGCCGCGATGACCTGGGCGAAAAGCTCGGAGTCGATGGCGTCGTTCAGGTTGCGAAACAGGCTCATGCCCGGCGAAAAAATCGAGTGGCCGCGCGTCTGTTCCTCTTCCTCGTAGCGGAAAAGATGGAAAACATTTTGTCGATGACCGATAAATGCCGGGCGGCGCTCAAAGTCGGAAGAAAAGAGGGCCTCGGTCTCGACCGTCATCAGGGACGGCGGGGGGCAGGCTATCCAGTAGGCCACGGGGCGCCCGAATGAGGAAAACTCTATGCCGTCGCGGATTGCCAGATCCATGGAAAGATCGGAGGGCGTCTGCAGGCGCGTCGGGGAAATATCCTGGATGGCCAGGAAAAATTGGCGCCCCTTGTCGGACATCATGACCGGCAAGTGTAGCATCTCTCCCATGCGCAAAATCGAAAGCATCCCGGCGTACTGGAGATCTTCAAAGTGGCCGATGCCGCGCGCGTGGGATTCGCGGCTCCATTCGGTAAAGGCCCATTCCATCTTTTCGCCGATGGTCCGGGCTTCCTCGCGGGAAATGCCCACTATGTCGTGCGGGATGACTGATTTTGGCACCAGGCCGGTGCCGATCGCGTTGTCGGCGATGGTGCGCGCCCCCGATCTGGCCGTCCAGTCGTTGGCGTAGAGGTCAGCGGCGCGCCCCTGGGAAACATTGCGCTCCCGCGCCATTGCATCGCGGGTTGAAATGAATTGCGAATACCAATTCGAGATAGTGCCGCGATACGATCCCGAATTGCGGGAAGGCTGGCGCACATTGGAGGAAATATCTACAGGCTTGCCGTACTGGTCCAGAACTGCCATCAGAACGGCCTCCGGAAAACGGCGCGCCCAAGCCAGGGGCCGCTGCCGGATTCGAGCTCGGACAGTTTGTCCTGGAGTTTTCCGAGAGTTGCCTCAATTTCGTCCAGGTCATAACGGGTGAGCGTGCGGCCGCCAATAGTGTAACTTTTGCCGGTGGAGGCCCTTAGCCAGGCTTGTTTCCATGCGGCAATCAGCTCGCGCAGTTCGGGTTCGGTCCAGATGGAAGACATGAACATGCTGTTAGCACATTCAAAAACCTTTGTCGGTCACTACTGGCACTACTGGCACTATAGGCACTACTGGCACAAAAAATTTTTATTTTTTTGAAAAAATTTGATGATTGGACTTGCCTTGCCAAATTGAAAGAGATTTTTTAGAAAGACTTTCGCGGGGACACCTCCCGAAAGGAGGTGCCTATGGAGCAATTCTTACTGAACTTGCTGGCTGGGGTAATATCCAGCGCCATAGTGGCCTGGGCTTTTAACCGACTTAAATAGCGGAAGGCCCTGGGCAGTTTAGCCGCTCCCAGGGCCTTCCAAAAGTTTCTACTGAACTTGCGGGGGGCTCCCCGCACTTTTCAGATATGTATTGCGCGAATGATTGTCAAGCATCCGGCAAAGACTTCTGCACGGCAAGCAAATCATTTTCATACACCCATAATCCCCTTTTACAGCCCTCCAACCTGTATGCCGGCAAAATACCTTTTTCAATAAGTCTGTAAAATTGACGTCGACTACAACCAAGAATTGAGCAGGCTTCCAGCCACCCTAATTTTCTCCCCTTGTCCACGCCCCTGTTCATCTCATCTCCTGAAATTGGCTAGTCTTTCAGACAAACTCATGGCCACGCGCGGTTCGTTCTTTTTGGACTTCGGTTTTGGCTCCTCGCCCGGCAAGGGTATATGGCGCACATTGAGAATATAGGCCAGGGCAAGCGCCATTGTCTCGCAGTCCCAGTAGTGGTTGGGACGCCGGGCCGGATTATCCCAGATCTCTTTTTCATCGTCCCAGACTTCAGCGCACATTTCGCGCGCGTACTGCTCAAGTTCGTTCTTTTCATTGCTGTGCAGGTGGAACGCGCCCGGATCAGACGGAGCGATGGCCATTTTGGCCGCAAGATCGGACTTGAAGAAAGTCGTGTCGCAGCGCCAGAGGTTGAGACCGCCCGGGATGCGGATCTTGCCGCCGCGCGCGCCCGGGAAATACTCCTGCGGCGCGATGTTGTAGGGCTGGCTCGGGCTTCTTGTGCCCTGCCAGGGAAAGACGCGTCCGCGATTCCTGATGGCCCAGGCATAGACCTGGCGGGTGCGGCCGCCCATCGCGTCGATCATGCAGGCGCGCACCTTGTAGCGCTGACCATCGGGCGTCAGGTAGTCGTTTTGCCACAAGATTTCGTTGAGCGCGGAAAAATTGGGGGCCATGCCGCACTGGATGAGCCAGGACTCTTCCGTGTCGCCAAAGCCGAAAGCCCGGATCACATAGCGGAAGTAGCCGTTTTTTTCGTCCTGCCCCTGGGTATCGACACCGGCCAGGATGCAGGCCACGCGGGCCCTGCCGTCCACCGGGCCGGGAACCGCGCCGCGCGGCCGGTCATCACAGAGCGCCAGCACGGAGTCCTCGCTGCGGGCGGCAAGGTCTTCCTTCCAGGGCTCGGCCTTGTACTGGTTTTGCAGGTTTTTGAGGTCTTCCAGTTTTCCGGTTTCCCTGTACTTGATGGCAGCTGATGCCACTTCCGACAGGCTGACAAAGTAGGAAAGCCAGGCCGGCACATGAAAGCCCACTTTCAGCGGCTTGTGGGCCGCGATGTGCGCGAAAAGCCCAAGCCCGGTCGTCCGCTCGCGCCACTCCCCCTTGCGCACGGCGCGGTCGCGATCCGCGTCATCCCAGACAGCGCCGCAGTGCTCGCAGGGATAGGTGGCCACGCGGCGGGACAAGACTTCCTCCGCCTTCGGGCAGGCATCGGTTCCCTTGCCCGGCCAGTCGATGCGCTCAAAGCTCATAAGCTGGAACATCCCGCAATGGGGGCAGCGCACCCAGTAGTCGAACCGGGCGTTGGCCTCCTCGGAAAAAGCCTTCCAGATCGGGCCATCCTCTGTCGTGGGAGTGGAGATCTTCAGGATATGCCGGCGGCTGCGCCAGGTTGTGGTGCGCTTTTCGGCCAGGGATTCCGACGAGGCCTCGTTTTTGGGATTCTGGTACTTGTCCAGCTCGTCAAGAATGAGTGTGCGGATAGGCTTGTTGCCCAGCCTGCTGACAGAGCCAGACCAGCCAAGGTAAATCGGCATGTGGGCCAGGTTGATGCGCAGGGACGAGACATCATCGCCATAGCCGGTCATGTAGTCGGCAAGGCGGGGGCTTGAGGTGATCATGGGGATGATGCGGTCGCGCGCGTTTTCCCTGGCCGTGATTTCATCCGGAAAAACATACATGACCGGGCCAGGAGACCTGTCTATGCACCAGCCGACCAGGTTGTGACCGGATTCGGATCCGCCGGTTTGCGGGCTCTTGCAGATGATGACGGTTTCGATGCCCGGCGTGCCGGCCGCGTCCATGATCCCGGCCAGATAGGGCGTGAAAAGATTTTTCCACTTGCCGGGGATGGAGGACATTTCGAGAATCCGGAAACGCTCGGCCCATTCGCTGATCCTGATTGGCTTGCGGCGGCGCATGATTTTTCTTTCTCCCTTTGAAAATGAAAATTTTATGGCGCCGCCATTGGCCGCAAGATGCGCGGCCAGATCGGCGGCGACTTTTGGCGAAAGCCAGGAAGGCACGGCGCAGACGATGCGCCGCGCCTGTGGGACTGCCTGCGTGGGCACAAGCGTGGGTAGCATTATTCCCAGCCCTCGGCGACATTCACGTCACCATCGGCCGGCACGCCGTGCTTTTTCCGCAAACGTTCCCAGCAGGCTTCACAGCGATAATTGGTTGTGGGCTTGCCGCAATCGTGGCAGTGCCGCTTCGCGGCAGTCCTGGTGGCCTGCATTTCCGCAAGATCATCCATCTGTCTTTTTTTCTCCACGTCCAGCAGGCGCTTGCGGCAAAGAGAGCAGAAGGCAAATTCTGTCCTTATCGGTTTGCCGCAGCGCTTGCAGACCTTGCGGCTTTGGGCGTCCGGGCGGCCATCACTGGTTTGAGCTGTTTCCATCTTGATTTTCTCCGGTAAAAGAAACTTCGATTTCCATTTCGCGGCTGTACTCGCTCATGGCCTCATCCAGAAAATTTTCCAGCATTTCCACGAAGGCGGCGGATTTTTTGGGGTTGCCCTCGACCAGGGCAATCAGGTCAAGATTGCGGGCCTCGATTGCCGTCTTGAGGCTCGAGGCCAGGGTGGCCGCGCGCCCGGCAAGCTCAAGATGCACCCTCTCCTTTGGCACGAACTTGCCCTGGGCAACGGCCAGGGCAAACTCCTCCTTTTTGGCCACGGCCTCGATGCGGCGGATTTCGGCCTCTTCCTTGCGGCGCTGGCGGTCTGCCGCGCGTTCCGCCACAGGGTCGAGCGTGCCGGACATGGCCACGCTGGCAAGGTAGCGGTCAACATCGCGCTGCTTGAATGTGCCGTCTGGCTGCTTCTTGAGCCGGCCCTTCTGGATGTCCAGATAAAGCTTGGACTTGCCCAGCTTACGGCCGGATTCTTCGGCATAGGCCAATACCGCTTTGTAATCTTTGAAAGCTGTCTTTGTCTGCATTGCGTCCCTCAACATTTTGTCTGCGCGGTCCAATGCAGCAAGGTTCACAGCGGAAGGATCACCTTTGACCCTACGCTTGGCCTCTTCCTTGGCTTTCAACAAAAAAGGTATATCCGTGCCGGAACTTCGTTCAAGCAAGGCATCCAAATTCTTTTGTTCGTTTTCCGCCATAGTTCTTCCTTGCATCCAGCCGCGCCGGTTCTTGACTAAATCAGTCATGGGAGGCTAGGCTGGACAGGTGTTGGTGTGTCCGGCCTAGCCAGATGCCTTCACAGGGGCAGCGTCGCTACCGCTGCCCCTCCTTTTTAATGTATGCTTACACCTGTTGCCCCCCACCCATGCAAGTCTGAAAAGGGCAAGCCATCGCTTGCGCGCACAGCGTCATTGCCAGAGTATTCCTGCCAGCGGCGAATGATTGCCTCCGCAAAGCGCGGGTCAATCTCCATAAGCCTGGCCGATCTGCCCATACGCTCGCAAGCCATGAGCGTGGAGCCGGAGCCGCCGAAAAAATCGCCCACGATACCGCCACGAGGGCTGGAATTGGCAACCATGTGTTCAATAAGAGCCACGGGTTTCATGGTAGGATGCAGATCGGACTTTGCCGGCTTGGGCACATCGATGACGGTGGTTGCAAGTTCTTCGATGCAAAGAGCTTTCCCCTGGACGCGATAAAGTTTTTCGCCCAGGCAAAGCTGCCAGGAGCCATCTGCCATCTCCTGCAACTCCGGCATTTCCACTTCCAGGATGGAGCGCTGTTTACGGTTGCCATACCAGCGGTGGGCGGCCCCGCGCTTCCAGCCGTAAAGAATAGGCTCGTGCTGGAAGTGATAATCTCCGCGCCCAAGAACGGCCGTTTGTTTGCGCCAGATCAGGCAGGCCGCAAGCTTGAAGCCGGTAGCCATGAAAGCGCGGCGAAAAACCATGCCGTCACCGGCCTCGGAGTGGGCCACATAAATGGCACCACCAGGGCGCAGGCATTCATGCATGGACTTGAACGCGGTCAGCAGGAATCTTTCAAAGCTTTCCGCATCCATTTTGTCATTTTTTATCTTTCCGGCCTTGCCATTGTAGTCGACGTTGTAGGGAGGGTCAGTCCAGACCATATCCAGAGATTCATCTCCCAGCAGCCTTCGACAATCCGAAAGACTGGTCGCGTCCCCGCACATGAGGCGATGCTTGCCAAGATGCCAAATTTCGCCATCGCGGATTACGGGCTTTTCAGGTGGCTCGGGAACATCGTCCGGATCCTTGTCCTCCGGGAAAAGTTCCATGAGCATCTGATCCAGCTCCTTATCCTCGAAGCCGGTCATGGACAAGTCGAAATCGGCCAAGTGCAGGGCGCGCAGCTCCTCCAGCAAGAGATCCTCATCCCAGTCAGCCCAGGTGGCGCTCCGGTTGATCAGAATCCGGAAAGCCCGGATTTGCGCTTCGGTCAAATCGTCAGCCAGGATGACAGGAACGGTCTTCATATCCATGGCCAGGGCGGCCTTGTAGCGCAGATGCCCGTCGATCAGCTCTCCATCACTTTTGGCAAGGACTGGCACGCGAAAGCCGAACTCTTTCAGGACCCCGACCATGCGATTGACCGCGTGGTCATTCTTGCGGGGATTTTTCTCGTATGGACGCAGGCGGGAAAGCGGCCAGTGTTCAATTTTGAGGTCAGTCATTTCTATATCCTGAAAAAATTTTGCGGTGTGATTTCATCAGAAGGATGCAGATCAAGCCAGTCGAAAGCAGCAGGATTATCCCAAAGATAAAGAGTCAAGCTCGACATGGCCTGCCAGTCAAAAGCAGCGTCAGGGCCGACATGGCGAAAATCGCGAATCTCTTTTTTCCAGACAGCCGGGATATGCCGCCACTTGAGCCAGAGCCTGGCCACAACCAGCGGGATATCCTCAAAGACCTTTCCAGCCGCCCCCAGGGGGCCACGGAGCGCCGCGATCTCATACGCATCAAAGTCGTCTTCAGACGCCATCCTGGCTCCCCAAGCCGGGGAATACCAGGCCTGGGGAGCGTTAGCCTCCTGGACTGCATCCGACTCGGCCACTTCAGCAAAGCCGTTTTCGGCTTTTCCCCCGCCCCCCAAGTTATCCTGACCAGGAGCGGAAGTGTCCAGGCGTCCATTTTCCGCAAAACCTTGCGCGGCAAGGCTTTCTTGTGATATGCCACTCCCGTGGAGTTCCGGGCTTTCGTCCGGAAGCGAGACGCAGCCGGGCAGGCCGGCGGCTATCCAGGCGCGGATATCCACGCCCAGGGCAAAGGCGTCGCCCGGATCCTTGCCTTCCGGCGTTGGCCAGCGCATGGCCGTGCGGTAGGTATCAAGCCAGAAGTCAACGCCCACGGCCCCGGCCTCATCGTAATCCAACGCAACCAGGACGCGGGCGGCATCCTGCAAAAGTCCATGGGCCCGGGCATCGGGCTTGCCGCGATTGGTGCGAACCGCGATTGCCCCGACAATGCCGCCACTTGCGTGGTGGATGAGCATGGCGTCAAGCTCGGCCTCGACAATGAACCAGGCTGCCAGATGACGCGAAGCCGAACCTTGCAGGACAAACGGCACGCGCTGCGAGCCTTCAAGCTCCAGGTACTTGGGAGCTTGGCCGATCAGATCTTCCTTGTGCCGGCGGATCCGGATATTGGCCACGCGGCCTGCCGAGTCAAAAGTGGGCACCACAATGCCGCGCGGGATGAAAAGCTTTGTCCTGGTCTTGCCATCCTGGCCAACTTTGTCTGCCAGACCGAAACTGGAGCGCGGCCGGAACCTGCCTTGGTACTTGTCGCTTTCCGGCGGCAGCCAACCAAGGCGATATCTGGCCCGGGCTTCGGCATCCAGGCCACGGCCTGCCAGCCATATCAGAGCTGTGGAATCGTCATGCAGATGTCGTTCTCCGGATTCGACCAGCTTCATGGCGGCTTCCGCCCAGATGGAAGATGTGGGCGGAACTTCCTTCGGCTCCCAGGACTTGCTTGCGGTTTTGGGTTCGGCCGGGGCGCGCCGGCGGCGATAAATTTTTTTGCCGCCTTCAATGCCAAGCTCTCCCAGGGCAGCCTTGAAATCCATCCCTTCGCACTTGACCAGGTAGGCTATGGTGTCGCCGCTGGCCCCGCACTTGCGGCAAGACCAGATGCCGGAGATCTTGTGATCGGCGCAGATTTCGCCAAGGTGGTCATCCCGATCCGGCCAGACCATGAAACGGTCCGACTTGCCGGGCTCGCCGCCGCAAAGCGGGCAGGGGCCGTTCCAGCCATTGCCCTGGCGTTTGATGGCCTGGCCAAAACGGAAGCGGTAAAAGTCAAGCAAGGAGGTCATTGCCTTGGCCTCTTATGTTGGAACATTGGAACAATCTTAAGTATAACTTCTTCGCGTAAGAGAAAAAAATAAAATATTATATTATGACAAAAACTCGCGCGCGCGAAAAAAGTTATACTGTTGATTGTTCCAATGTTCCATTTTGAAGCATTATGACCTTGCATGATTCTCAACCCTTTCCCTGGCTTCGGCAGTCAGTGTCAATCCCAGCCGCCAAGTACCGTTGCTTTTCATGGATGGGATTCCTTTTTTGTTCAGCAATTCGCCAAAGCGCCTTGTCGATATGCTGTACCGTTTATCCCGGTTCTCCGCGTACCAGAGACAGAAAGCGTCATAGAGCTCATTGGCCCGAACCTTCAGTTGGTAGTCTTTGGGATTTTCCTGGTATGGCTCCCGCACACACCATTCCTCAAGGAACTGCGCGAGATCGTCGAATTTCAACCTCTGTTCCCGCGCCCAGGCCTTGACTTTTTCCGGGACGTTCAGATCGAAACCGTTTTTCAGATATTCCACGGCTCCTTTGACCATTCTGGCAAGAACCCCCCTTACTTCGCTTTCCTCCTGGAGCTTGGCGTCGAGATTTTTTATTTCCGGCCGTTCATGAGGCTCTTTCGGCTCCGGAACAAATGAAAACGGCCATTTCACTATTATTGCCCTGGACCAGAACGCGGCATCATCTGCCTTGGCTTTCGGCAGCTCATTGGTTGTCATGATGGGTAGATGGGTTTGCTCCCATTTGGTGCTCTTCTTTTCGTAATTGCCGCGCGCGCTGATCTTGCCTCCACCGGTGAGTTTTTTCAGTTTGGCGAGGTCAAAGCGCTGATGTTCTTCGGCCTCGTTGATCCAGGCAATACACATGCCCCGAAGCTCCAGAATATCTGGCGAGGAAGATGAGCTACTTCGTGGGGCACCGGTCTGGAGAAACATATCGACGTTCACATCCCCTGATAACTCGTCCCCCATGACCTTGGTAACGAGCTTGATAAGTGTGTCCTTGCCATTTCTGCCATGTTCGCCCCAGAAAATAACAAAAACATGGTCAGTTCTTTTCGTAATCAAGCCATATCCCAGAAGGCGCCAAATAAAATCTACAACTTCCTTGTCCCCCCTTGTCTCTCCCATTGAGGAAAGCAGATAATCCATTGTTTGCGGGGACTGGGCTGGGAAATCGAAAAGACTTGGATGATATGGGGTGGTTAAAGCGTTGAGAATATAGTCCTCGGGCCTGCCAGGCATGAGACGTCCATCCTTCAGATTGATCACACCGTTTGGGCAAGCCTTGAGAAAGGGATTGCAATCGAATTGTTCTGGTTTTGCCAGCAAAGGGTTTTCAATCCGTTTGCATGATTCAAGCAGCTGCTCCTGCCCGTTGGGTCTGGTCAGGTTTTTTACACGCTGATAAGCAGTGTCCGCCAATTTTTGCAGATATCTTTGCCGGTCTTTGTCCGTCTCTTCGTTGGCTTCAGCCTTTTTTCTGTCTGCAAAGTCCTGATAAATTTCCCAGACTTTTCTTATTGCTTGATATTTTTGATTAAAAAAATCCTCTTCCCAGTGGTGCCCAGCCCAAAATAACCACAACTCCCAATTGACAACATAAATGAATTTGTTGCGATACAAACGGCTGAATAATCTGGCGTCACCGATAGAATTTTCATCTAGGTATATCTGGATATCTTCATCGCTTATTGTTTCACCGCTAGGCTGAATGGGAGGAGCGACCGCAGCCTTTTTTTTCTTTTCTGCCGTTATTTTTTCTCTTCTTTCCTCCAGGTCTTTTTTCTTTTTATTTTCACGAGCAAGTTTTTCATCCTCGATTCTGGCATTGACCTGCTCTTCCATACTCATTTCCGGAATAGGTTTTTTATACATTATCCATCACTCTTATTTATTATATCAACATGGCGGCAATTATTTATGAGTCCAAAATTCCGCGACTTTCATTCCACAAATCGCGACCGAAACCGGGGAGCGTTTCGCCCGTGCCCAATGGGGGGCCGGAAAGGACCCGCCGCCGATTGAGCCAGTTGGCAGCGCCACGACAGCCAATCAAACTCATTGGACTTCTTTGGCGCGGTTTAAATAAACCCAGGGGGTGCGGGGGATTGTGCCGCCGGTCAGGTGGGGCGGTCGGCGGCCCGTATGATGATGTTTGATGATATGGAAGATAGGCGGTTGCCTTGCGACCATATCGCCCTATTTCGCGGGGTAATGTCGCAATTAGGTCGCAAAAGCAAAAACAGGTTACATCATGAACATGATGTAACCTGTTGAAATATAATGGTGGGCCCACCAGGACTTGAACCTGGAACCGACCGGTTATGAGCCGGGGGCTCTGCCAATTGAGCTATGGGCCCGAACCGCCTTTCTAATTCCTAATTGTTTGTCTGTCAATGGAATTATTTGTCTGTCAATTGACATTCCCATAATTGCCCAAATTATTATCTGGATTTCCAAAAAAAATTGTGCAAACCTGATGGGCAGTATGATTGCAATTTATTTTCCGCAACAATTTAACAAGGGCTGCTTATGAAAAACCCGGAGATATCCGTGCCCAACCAGTTCCTGAACTTTTTCAGCTCAAAAGTTCCCGATGTCTGGAAAGCGGTTGATTATTACCGTTATATGCGCGACAAGGAGGAGGACGACTGGGACAGGCGGGTTTTTATGCCTCTTTCGGGCTGGAACGCGATAACGGAAAGGCTTTTGCCGAAAAGCTCCGTTGAGGCGCAGGTCTTCGCGGCCAACAATCTGCAGGTCATGGGCGCGTGGCGGCCAACACAGGACATCCTGCGTTTTGACGCGGATTTTTACGGCATGCTCACCAAAACCGGGGTATCGGGCAATCTGCCTGTTGAAATTCTGGAAAGAATGCCGGCCTGGGCGCTTTACTTCGAAGCGCGCGGGCTTGTGGTGGAAGGCAGGCATTATGACGGCTTTTTCGCCGGCCTGGACCAGAGCGACAACAGGGAACAGCTGATTTTGCGCCTGCACTTTGTCGCGCTTGAAAATATGGCGATTCTGCCGTATTTGTTGCCGCTGGGCGACTGGAGCGTGGAAGAGGCCGTTGCCAGAACCAACGAGCAGCAG
>VSMX01000071.1 GCA_009773975.1 Desulfovibrio sp.
TGTGCTCATCGGCCACGATTGCGCCGAAAGGCGCCATCTCGAGCCCGGCGTCGCTGGCCAGTCTGCCGTTGGGAATAAAACCGGCCGCGAAAATTACCACCTGGGCGTCGATTTCCCTTTTGTCGGTAACCACCTTGCAGACCTTGCCGTCCCTGCCCTCGATGCGGATCACTTTTTCGGACGTGTAAACTTCGGTGCCAGCCTGCACGCAGTCATTGCGGGCAATCAGGGCCATTTCCGGCGAAAGCCCCCCTGGCAGGAGCTGGTCGAGCATTTCAACAATGCTGACCTTTACGCCCCACATATCGGCCAGGGCAACGGCCGCTTCCAGGCCGATAAAGCCGCCGCCCACAATTACCGCGCCATTGACCTTGCCGGTTTCGCAGGCATGGCGAATGGCTGACGCCGCTTCCAGGCGGGTAAGGGAATGCACGCCTTCAAGGTCGGCGCCAGGAACTGCCGGCATGCGCGGGGAGGCGCCGGTCGCAATGACAAGCTTGTCGTAGGCCAGTTCCTCTTTCTTGCCGGTTTTGAGATTTTCGACAAGGACACACTTTTTGGACCGATCAATCGAGAGCGCCCTTGTATTGATCAGAACGTCAATATTTTTCGAGGACTTGAAAAAAGCCGGATCGCGGATTTCATCGGCATTGGTCTGCCGCAGGGCGTCCACATTCTGCACTTCGCCGGAAACAAAATAGGGAATGCCGCAGCCGCCGTAGGAAATGAACTCATTTTCATCAATCATGGTTATGCTGGCATCGGGCATCAGGCGCCTGCAGCGGGCAGCCGCTTTCGGTCCCAGGGCAACGCCGCCGATTACAAGAATTTTTTCTGCCATTCCGGCCTCCTTGAAATTGATATATTAACTTTTCCTTTGTCCCGATATAGCACATAAAAATCTTTTTTGCCATACCCGCCGGCTCATGGAATGGCTTATTCCTCCTGCATTGCTTCTGTAAAGATGTGCTTGCGCGCTTCAAGCTTGGTTCTGGCGTCAAGCAGCCTTTCCGCGCGCTCCCGTTCCCTGGCCACAACATCGGTGGGCGCGCGCCTGGTAAAGCTTTCGTTGTGCAGCTTCTTGTTGGCGTCAACCAGGTCATTGTTGATTTTGGCCAGTTCCTTTTCAAGCCTTGCAAGCTCATCCTGCAAATTGACAGCGCCCTCGAGGGGCACAATCACCTGGCAGCCATTTGCCACGGAGGATGCGGAAGCCTTTGGCGCGGCGACATTCCTGTCGATTGTCAGGCTTTCAAGGCGGGCCAGGATCATGATGGACTGGCGGTTGGCCTCGAGCAGTTTTTCCTGTTCATCGGTATCTGGATGCAGAATCAGGGCGATCTTTTTGCTCGGGCTGATATCAAGTTCGGCCTTGATTGTCCTTGCGGCGACGATCACGCTCTGGATAACTTCCATTTCACGGGCTTTTTCGGGGCGGGAAGCTTCCGGATGCGCGACCGGATAGAGTTCCAGGGCTATGTCGCGGCTGGCGTCCGGGCCGGCCGGCAAAGCCTGCCAGATTTCCGCGGTTACAAAAGGCATGACGGGATGCAGAAGAACCAGGATTTCCCGCAGGGCCAGCCAGAGCACATAGCGGGCGGGCTCGCGGATCGCCGCTCCCTCCGATTGCAGGGCCGGCCTGCCAAGCTCCAGATACCAGTCGCAGAACTCGTTCCAGACAAATTTGTAGGCGCACTGGGCCGCGTCGCTGAATCGGTATTCGGCCAGGGCATTGGCCATGTCCAGCTTGAAGCCCTCCAGGCGGTCGAGAATCCAGATTTGCGGCAATTGTTCGACAGAGGCGAGGTCAATCTTTCGGGGCGGATTGTCTTCCAGATTGAGCATGGCAAAACGCGCGGCGTTCCAGACCTTGTTCACGAAATGCCTGTAGCCTTCGATTCTCTCTTCCGAAAGACGAATGTCACGGCCCATGGCCGCAAAGACCGTCAGGGTGAAGCGCAGGGAATCGCAGCCGTATTTTTCAATCATGGCAATGGGGTCAATGCCATTGCCAAGCGACTTGGACATTTTGCGCCCCTGGGCATCGCGCACCAGCGGATGCAGATAAACCACGGAAAACGGCGGCACGCCCAGAAAGTGGATGCCCATCATCATCATTCTGGCCACCCAGAAAAAAATGATGTCGAAACCGGTTACCAGGCACGTTGTCGGGTACCAGCGCCTGAGTTCGGGCGTTTCGTCCGGCCAGCCAAGCGTGGAGAAGGGCCAGAGCGAGGAAGAGAACCAGGTGTCAAGCACATCCTCTTCCTGGACAAGACGAGCCGAGCCGCAGCGCGGACAGGTTTCCGGCGCTTCTTCGGCGACAATCAGTTCCTCGCAATCCACGCAGGTCCAGGCCGGAATGCGATGGCCCCACCAGATCTGGCGGCTGATGCACCAGTCGCGGATATTGTCCAGCCAGCTGTAATAGGTGGCAAGCCAGGATTCCGGCAAGATGCGCGTCATGTCCGGCACGGCGGCGCGCGCGGCCGGGGCGAGTTTTTTGGCGGCCACAAACCATTGCCGCGAAACGTACGGCTCGACGGTAGTATGGCAGCGGTAGCAGGTGCCCACGGAATGCCTGAGCGGCTCGACTTTTTCAAGCTGGCCCGCAGCCTCGATATCCTCCACGATCCTTTCGCGGCATTCGGCAAGGGAGAGGCCGGCGTATGGGCCGGATTCCGGCTTCATCACCGCGAATCCGTCGATAACCTGGCAAAATTCCAGATTGTGCTTTTTGCCCAGCTCCCAGTCGTTGGGGTCGTGGCTTGGCGTTACCTTGAGCGCGCCCGTGCCGAATTCCTTGTCAACGTATTTGTCCGCAATAATCGGAATCTCGCGCCCGATGACTGGCACCACGGCCTTTTTGCCAACCAGTGCGGCATATCTTTCATCCTCCGGATGGACACAGATGGCGGTATCGCCAGGAATGGTCTCCGGCCTTGTGGTGGCTATGGTAATCGAGCCGTCGGCATCGGCAAGCCTGTAGCTGATATGCCAGAGAAAACCGTCCTTGTCCTCCCGGTCAACCTCGTCATCGGCAAGGGCTGTCTGGCAGCGCGGGCACCAGTTGATCATGTAGTCGCCGCGATAAATCAGCCCTTCGTTATAAAGCTGGACAAAAACCTTGCGCACGGCCCTTGAAAGACCTTCGTCCATCGTGAAACGCAGCCTGCTCCAGTCCACGGAACAGCCCAGGGCCTCGATCTGTTCCAGAATGCGATGCCCATATTCGTCGCGCCATTTCCAGACGCGCTCCACAAAGGCTTCGCGCCCAAGATCATTGCGGCCAAGCCCCTCTTTGGCCAGGGCACGCTCGACGACATTCTGGGTGGAAATGCCGGCATGGTCCGTGCCCGGTATCCACAGGGTATTTTTGCCCATCTGACGGGCGTGGCGGCAAAGCACATCTATGAGAGTCAGGTTGAGGGCGTGGCCTATATGCAGGGCGCCGGTAACATTTGGCGGGGGAATGACTATCGAAAAAGGTTCGCCGGACTCTTCCGGGCCGGGATGGAATGTCTTGTGCTCCTTCCACCATGTGTTCCAGCGTTTTTCAACGTCCGCGGGCTCATAGGCCTTGGGCAGATTTTCAACCATCTTGTATTTCTCTCCTCAAAGAGATTGATAGCAATGTTGTCCCGCAGGCGGATTGGGCGCAATTTGGCATGTGCATTTTTGGGCGCGCCCTGTTATAAGCCGTTCATGCGCTGCGAGACAATACACATCCTCTGGGACGGATCCCATATCTGGGGGCTGATGGCCTGGCGCGGCATCCGCGCCCTTGGCCTGCCCTGTCGTCTGGTCAAGGCCCAAGAAATAGCCCGGAATGCGTTTCATGGCAAGGCCCCGGCTCTTTTGTTGGCCCCCGGGGGGAATGCCCGCAAAAAAGCCCGGGCGCTCGGTCCTGCCGGCCTGGCCAATATTCGCAAATACCTGGCTGGGGGTGGATCGTATCTTGGTTTTTGCGGGGGCGCGGGCCTGGCCCTTACCCCGGATAACGGCGAGGCAGCCCTGGCCCTTTGTCCCTGGCCGCGGGCGCCCTACAAAAGCAGAATATTTCACTTGATTTCGGGCCATTTGCGGGCCCGGATCAATCCGGGGAAAGATTTTCCCGGGATGGCCTCCCTGCCCGTCTGGTGGCCTGGCCGTTTCGCGCCGATTCCCGGCCGGGAGGTGGCCGTTCTTGCGGAATGCTGCGGGCCGGACGAGGATTTCTGGCTGGCCGACATTCCCCTTGCGCGCGTGCCTAAAGAGGTGCTGGCCAGATGGCGCAAATGCCACGGCCTGAATATGGATTACCTCGAAAGGCAGCCTCTTGTTGTTGGCGGCAATTTTGGCCGGGGCAAATACGTTTTGAGCTATTCCCATCTGGAGACGCCAAATAGCCGCTGCGCCAACGCCTGGCTGGCCGATATTCTGGAAGAATTTTGCGGGCTCGCTCCTGCCGGGCGCCTGGTTCCGGAATGGAATCCCGGCACGGATGCAAGCACGGCCAGAAATTGCCCGCGGGGTTTAAATGAACTGGGGCCCTGGGGACTTGCCGGAATCAACCGTTTATTACAGCTGGGCGAAGATCTGCGCCTGTTTTTTCACCGCGCAAGCTGGCTCAGGGGCTGGCGCAGCGGCCTGCCCGGAATGGCCTGCAATAATCTGCGCGTGGCTTTCGGGGAATTGGCCCAAATGCCCATAACGGATGAAATGGAGAAATTCTGGCAACAGGCAGCCCGTTTTTTTTTGCAAAAGGCGGAAAAATTTTTTGACGACGCCGAAGGCTGCCTCTGGGATATGCGCCTTGAAAGAACGCTTGCCAGCGAGGGCAAATTCGGCCCCCTGGCCCCACAACTCGCGCGAATATTCGGCCATCCCATGCTTGGCGGCGGCATTGCCGAGGAATTGCTGACAACTGTTGAAGAGCTGATTTACCTGGGACTGGGGAAGGACAACATCAATTTTTAAAAGCAATTCATTGAAATGAATCTTGATTTTGATAAAAATTATTTCGGCATTGCAGCCCGAAATCACTGCTTCCTGAACCTCTGCCCGCCCCAAAAAGCCACAACCGAGCTTATGGCGAAAAAAGCGCAGGCCACAAGGATGATTGTCGCGCCGCTGCCCGTTGCCAGCCAGTCCTGGGCCGAAAACCACAGGCCCAGATAACCGCTTGCGGTCGATATGGCAATCGACCACCAGAACATTCCCCGCATATCCCGCGCGATATTCCTTGCCGCCGCGGCCGGCACAATCAGCAGGGCCGTAACCAGCAAAACTCCCACGGCCCGCACGGAAAACATCACCACAAGCGCCAGCTGGGCCGCGAAAAGATATTGCCAGAAAGCCACCTTCGTGCCCGAAACCCGGCTCATTAGCGGCGAAAGGGCAATGGCCAGCAGCCGGTTCGAGCCGAAATACTGAAAAATGACCAACACGCACAACAGCAAAAAAAGAACGACAATTTCGCCAGGGCTGACTGTAAGGATGTCGCCATAAAGGAATTGCTCCATCTCGCGCGCAAGGCTTGCCGCGCGGCTGACAACAGCCAGACCGAAAGCTACCACAGCCGAGAAAACAATGCCGATCGCCGCATCGGCGGAAAGACCGCTTTTTCTCTGCACGGCCATGACAAAAAGCCCCACTGCCACACCGAAAAGCAGCATGGAAAGACGTGGGGGCGCGCCCAGAATCAGGCCAACCGCGAGGCCGGCAAAGGCCGAATGACCGACAGCGTCCGAAAAAAAGGCCATGCGAAAATTCAGCACCTGCACTCCCAGCATGGCTGCCATCGGGCAAAGCAGCAAAATCCCCAGCAAAGCCTGGCGCATAAAGCGCGGCTGCATGCTCTCGAAAGGCAGCCAGGCGAGCAAATCCGGCAAGAATGAAAGATCAGGCATTTTCCGCCTTCCTTTCCTGATGGTTTCCCTGGCCAGCAAAGGCCCCACAATCGCCGCAAACAGGCGCCTTTTGCCCGCTCTCCTGATGCTGTCCCGCTCCTGTAAAGGCGCCGCAATCCCTGCAAGCGGGCCAGGCCTCATCGCACTGGGCCGGATAAAGATGGATGGGCGCGCCAAAAAGCGCCAGCAGGGTGCGCGCGTCCAGGGTTTTGGCCGGCGCCCCCTGGGCAAGTACGCTTTGCCTGATGCAGATGACATTGGTCGCGTAATGGGCGCAAAGCGGCAGGTTATGGCTGACCATGATCAGCGTGAAACCCATGTTTTCCCTGGCCTTTGTCAGCAATTGCCAGAACATGCGCTCGCCTTTCCAGTCCACGCCTGCCTCGGCCTCGTCCAGGACCAGAAGATCGGGTTCCTTCCCAAGCGCATGCGCCAGAAGCACGCGCCTCAATTCACCACCGGAAAGGGCCCCTACCCGTCTTTCAAAAAGCGCCGCCCCGTCCACAAGATCAAGCAGGGATCTGGCCCGGCTTTTCTTTTCGGCCGATACCCCAAGCCAGAGCGGACGGCGCTGGCAGATTGAAAGAAATTCGTAAACCCGCAGCGGCAAAAATGGCTCGACCATCAGGCTTTGGGGCACATAGCCAATACTGGGCCGGATTTCGCGTCCGTTTTCAAGAAAAAGAATGTGTCCCGTATAGGACATTTCCCCCAAAAGGCAATGCAGAAGCGTGGTCTTGCCGGCCCCGTTGGGACCAATGAGCACAGTGGCCCCGCCAGCTGGCGCCACGGCGCGGATATCCGAAAGAATTTCGCGTCCGCCAATGCTCGCATTAACATTGTCGAAACAGACTTCCGGGCCCATTATTTGTAATACTTCCTCAAGGTCTCTAGGTTTTTTTCCATGGCTGTTTCATAATAATCCAGGGGCGAATTCTCGGGACCGTTGGCCACAGGGTTGAGCGGCGCACAGGGAATGCCGAGTTCTGTGGAAATCATGCCCGCCATCTTTGCCGAATACTGGGTGTCCGTGGCAATCAGGGCAGGTTTGGCCTCCCGCAGTTCCTTCTGCAGGGATGCAAGCCTGGCTGCCGATGGATTTTGCATGGCTGGCAGCATGGCCACAATATCGAGGCCGGCGTTCTGGGCAATATAGGCCAGCGCGTCATGCTGCAGGGCAATGCTCCTGTTCTGGGCATTGATGCCCAAGGCTTCCATGCTCTGTCCAAGCCGCCAGAGCTGTTCCGCGTATGCCTTGGCATTTGCCATGTATTGTTCGCCATGTTGGGGATCATACACAGCCAGCCCTTCTCCTATATTGGACACCATTATGGAAGCCTGCCTGGGCGCGGCAAAGATATGCGGATTGGCTTCCCCGGGATGGGGATCTTCCAGGGATTGCAAAAGCGGCGTCACATTCCTGCCGGCATTGATAACCGGCAAATTGGGCGCGACAGATTTTTTGGAATTGAGCAAAAAGCCCTCCAGGCCAAGGCCGTTGACCACCAGGACATTGGCGTGTTCAAGCTTGCGCAGATCGGCCGGCCCGGGTGAATAATCGTGAGGGCAGCCGGCCATGGCCGGAATCAGCAATTCAACCTTGACGTGTTCAAGCCCGTCGCAGACATTCCTGCAAAACAACCAGACAGGATAAGTCGAAGCCAGCACGCGAAAATTGACCGCAGCCTGGACGCCGGGCGCGAAAACCACAAACATGAACAAAAAGACGCTGCCAAAACAAAATTTTTTCACTTGTTCACCCCGTCTTGCGCCTGCCAGTCCGCAAGTGTGCTGCTGATAAAATCACAAATCGCGGCATGTTCGCTCTTGCCGTTGCCCTGGATTTCAATGGGCGCCCCAAACCTGAAACGCACCGGCATGCCGCGCCTGATCCTGCCGAAATCCCGGATTATTTTGCCCTGGCCCCAGGCATCTGTCTTGAGGGCCAGTGGAACGACCGGCACGCCAGCCCTCTGGGCCAGTTTGACCCCGATTGTATTGAAGTGGCGGATATCAAATTCCAGGGAACGTGTGCTCTGGGGAAAGACAACAATCGAAATGTCCTTCTCCAACATTTCCCTGCCGCCGTTGATCACAGTGGCCAAATCCTCGCGCGGGCTCTTGCGTCCCACAACAAGAGGATCGCGGCTGCGCATGACAGGCCCGAAGAAAGGCATTTCCACCAGGCTTTTCTTGACCACAAAGGTTACGGGACGGGACGGCCTGAGCATCCCGGGCAGGACAAAAGTCTCCAGGGTGCTCATGTGGTTTGCGACCACAACGCAAGGCCCGTCAAGCTTGCGGAAATAATCAAGGCCACAGGCTTCCAGCGGGCAATAATCCTCCAGGATGTCGGTCAGCCAGTCGCTTGCCCAGACCCAGGCATAATCATCGCATTTTCCCTTGGCTGCCTTGTGGCAAAGCCAGGCCAGCGGGCCGGCGAAAATCCGGCTGTACATGGCGGCGGCGGCCGGCACGATGCCGGCGCCGGCTGGCTTGTGGCTGTATGTGTCGCCGGGGAATTTCACCCGCATTTCGCCAGGCGTGAATTTCATGCGCTCCCTCCGGAATCATTTCTGGGCAATTTGTGAATCTTGCGCCACCATTGGGCCACGCGCGGCTCATCCCCGTTCTGGCCAGGAAAGTAAAAACGTTCCCCGACCAGCTTGTCGGGCAGATAATCCTGCTCCACAAAACTTTCCTGATAATTGTGCGGATATTTGTAATCGCGCCCGAAACCCCAGTTTTTTTGCAGCGCCGTGGTGGCATTGCGCAAATGGAGGGGCACGGGCAGGGGGCCGTCCTGTTTGACCTTGCGGGCCGCGTTGAGATAGGCCGCGTATGTTGAATTGCTTTTACGCGAAAGAGCCAGATAGGCAACTGTTTCGGCCAGCGGGATATAGCCTTCTGGCATACCGACAAATTCCACGGCCTGCTGGCAGGCCACGGCAATGCGCAGGGCTTCCGGGTTCGCCAGCCCAATATCTTCCGCTGCCGAAAGTATGAGACGGCGGCAAACAAAGGCAGGATCCTCCCCACCCTCAAGCATGCAGGCCAACCAATACAATGCGGCATCGACATCGCTGCCCCTGATGGATTTTATCAGGGCGGAGACAATTTCATAGTGGCTGTCGCCATCCCTGTCATGGCGGGCAAGAATCTCTGGCAGAGCCTTTTTGAGCTTTTCGGGCTCGCGCTGATCTTCGGGCAATGCCGCCGCGTATTCCACAAGATTGAGCATTGCGCGGCCGTCCCCACGGCTGGCCAGGGCAAGCGTATCCAGGGCTTCCGGGACAAGCTCGAGATTGAGGCGTTTCGCGCCTTCATGGCCCAGCTTGCAAAGATCCTTCTGGGCAAGGGCTTTCAGGCGCAGGACATGGAGCCTGGAAAGCAGCTGCCGGGTAACGCTGAAAGAAGGATTTTCGGTGGTTGTGGCCAGCAGGGTGAGTTCGCCGGATTCCAGCAGGGGCAGGAAAAAATCCTGCTGGGCCTTTGAAAACCTGTGCAGTTCATCAAGAACAAGCACCTCGACTCCGGCCAGGGAACGCCTCAATTGGGCAAGCCCGGCTTCTGGAGCGGAAAGCCGCAGGAATTTTCTGCCGGATCTTGCCGCCAGCAACATGGCAAGAGTGGATTTGCCGCAGCCAGGCGGCCCGAAAAAAAGCATGCTTGGCAGGCGGTCGGCCTTTTGCAGGGCGTCAATGCGGGCGCGCAGCTGTTCCTGCCCGAAAAATTTTTCGAGAGTTTGCGGACGCAAGGCCTCCGCCAAAGGGATGTCGCGTTTCATCTGGCAATGGCCTGCGAAGCCCGGTAATGCAGCCCGAGGCAGAGAACGGCGGCCGTCTCACAGCGCAAGACCCTCTGGCCAAGGCTGACCGCAACAAAGCCGGCCGCAGCCATAAGCTCAATTTCCGCAGGCGAAAAACCGCCCTCCGGCCCAATCACATAAACGGTTGTGCCCGGCCGGCCCAGCATGGAATATTCCAGCAGCGGCTGCCCTTTCTGCTGTTCGTAAGGCAGGATTTTGTAATCGGCGCGCGCGGCTTCCCCGATCATCTCCGCCGCGTTCGCAAAAGTCCTGACTTCCGGAAGCCAGGGATTGGCGCATTGCTTTGCCCCGGCAATCATCTGGCCGCGCACGCTTTCGGCGAAACCGGCCGGAATTTTGCCCTGGCTATTTTCCCCCTGCCAAATCCACACCGCGGCGCAACCCAGCTCCACGGCCTTTTCCATAAAGAAGCCGCGGCGGGTGGCCTTGCTCATGGCAAGCGCCATGATCGCCAGGGCCTTGTCGCGCGGCGCGACTTCGCTTTCCCCGATTTCGGCAATGGCCCTGTGGCGGGAAAGCTCCCTCAGGCGGCAGCTGGCCGTGCGGCCGGCCCCGTCCATCACCCGGATTTCCTCTCCTGCCTTGAGGCGCAGAACATGCAAATGGCGCGTTTCTCCTCCGTCAAGGTCAATCGTGGCGCCATGCCAGGCCGGCGGGGGCGCGAAAAAATATGCCATGCTCATGCTACGGAGGCCTCCGCTTTTTTTGTGGCTTCATGCACCCTGGCAACAGACCTGATCTGGTCGAGCATGGATACAAGGCGACCGTAATTGCGACGAATTTCCTGCCCCTGGCGTGTCAGCTTCTTGTCGGGCGTATCAATATAGGTGCGCACCAGATAGCGATCCTGCAAGATGGTTTCAATACATTTGATGATGCTCTGCACAAGATCCGGAAAAAAATCCACCAGCTCGAACTGCAGATTGGATGTAATCTCCACCGCTTCAACCGTCATCTGCCGGTAGGAGGTTCTGATGCCGGGAAGCAGGCGGGAGGAGAGCTCCTCCAGCGCCCGAACCTTGCGGGCCTGCCGGATATAGCTCAGCCTTTCGCAAACCTCCTGGTGGAGATCGCGCAAGGTCTCGAAAACAGCTGATTTTTTGGGCGACTGCAAATAGCCTTCGACAACTTTGTCCACATTGGAAAAATAATCGTCGGTATAGGTTATCATGCGCCGCTGATGCTTGGTCAGCCAGCTGTACAGGAATTTCAGGCGTTTTTCATCCGTGTCGGTATTTTCAACCAGCTCCGTTCGCTTGTAAACAATGCGCCCGGCATATTCGCCGCGCACAATATCGTTGAGGCGAAGAAACATATTGCTGGCATCGCGGATAATGTTCAGACCGCCCAGGGATTCTCCGGTGAGCGGATGCAGGATTTCCTGGGAAGCCACGGAAAGGGCGCGATCCTGGCGCAGGTTGCCGGGGTCGAAACGATGCTGGCGGTAGGTTATGCGCATGATGATGACGCGTTTCTGGCGATCCAGGAAATAACCTTCCCGGCCAATCATTTCCAGGGCTTCTTTCTGATCCCCGTCAACGCGTACCAGGGCTATTTTTTCCACTTTGGGGTAGCGGCTATGGCTGCCATCGGAAATATAGGTCGTCAGGGTGCGATCTGTCTGGCCGAGCACGCGCAGCAGGAATTTCTCGCCCATTTTGTGGAGTTTGCGGGCAAAAAGCGCGCTTGAGGTGCGCCGCTCCGAGACAATCGTAAAACCGTAAAGCTCCATCAGGTATTGATAGACAAAAAGGCGGTTGCGCTCATAAGTTGTGGAATCGCCGGTGACAAATTTGCCTATGCGCAGGCCAAAGCGCTTCAATTCGCTGTCGATATCCGAAGGAAAGGAGGCGAAAACGCCGGAAAGATGAAAATTATGCTCGTTATCCCAGGAAAGCACCTGGGCCCTGGCCATTTGCAGGAGGTAGGGCAAAAGCGCCGGATA
>VSMX01000072.1 GCA_009773975.1 Desulfovibrio sp.
TCGCCATACCATGCGAAACAAAGCGCAAGGACAGCTCACGTCCCGTAAAACTCTTTGCCATGCAGTCGGCGCATGAGGAAATTGTAAGGCTCCAAAATGTCAAAAAGCCAGGTTATGGACTTTCCGACAACAATTTCGATGCCATGCATGTGGTGGATTGGGACACCATGATGGTAAGCAGACCTGCGCTCCGGGCTGGCCAGCCGGCGCGACAGACCATTTACCGCAGAATCGGCTATGAAGAGGCAAAAAAATATTTGCCGCGCAAGGCAAAGAAACGGAAAAGATAGCAGCCCTGTAAAAAGAAAACTCGCATGGAAGCCCGGTTCGGCAATTGCGAATCGGGCTTTTTTCCGTATATGGAAAATATATTTTACAAACCGCGCGTCTTTCTCTTCGCGTCTGTTTCAGGCAATATGCGATTTGTCGGACTGTCCGAATACAACCAGCCTCTGGCCAAAAAAATCGAAATAATTCCAGCCGTCCCGTGATGTGAGACACGATGCCTTCCAGACGTCATCCGCATTGAAGAGCGGAGGCAGCAATGGGGTGTTGCTCCTGCGAACAGCCAGAATGATATCCTTTACAATGGCGTCCATGTTATCTTCCAAAATCCAGATAAAACCGTCAACCCTGGCCAGCACATCTACCCTGATATCCTCCGCGCTGTTATCGGTAACAAAGAGGAATACAGGAATGTTACTCTTGCTTCGCCGAATATTTGCCAAGACAAGGCGCGCTGCCTGATGATCGGGATCGTTCTCCAGGTTCCAGTCTATCAGGGCGCACTCGATATCGGGGTCAAACAGGATCATGGATTCCTGGGCATCGGTTGCGGTGGTAACCACCATGTTTTCCCGCGAAAGCCTCTTCTCAAGCACTCTTACCAGGCGGCTTTCCTCACTGCCATTCCCACACTGGCCATGAACCAGCATGATCTTCCCGGCTCTATCGGACATCATAAGCACTCCTTGCTGTTCAGGGCAACGCCGTTAAGCGTGTCGATACTGGACGCGCTTGTTCTGAGGTTGCACTGAACCTTTGCGGCCAGAAATTCGGGGGAAGATCTGTCCGCGATACTGGCTTCGGGCTGGGCAAACGCAACTTCCCGCGATGTTTCATGGTTGTTCAGGCTGCTGTACATTGTATCGTTCAAGGCAGCATAAAAATTTCTTGTGTCGAGGGCCTGGCTTTCATTTTCCGCGATCCCTTCGGGCAGCGTGGCGGCCCGGGTCGTATCGGCCAGCACTTCCGCAGGAACGGCATGCCCGCCATAACCAGAGAAATAAAGTTCGCAAGCAAACCAGAAAATTGAACCGAGAACTACAATGGAACCCAGCATACACATCAGATGCAGCGTATTCGCAAGTGCGCGACGGTAGTTCATGATGCCCTCCAAATATATTTGAAAAATCCGGCTTCGAAAAATATGCAGCCTGATATTATTTGCTTTTTTCAAATCAGGGCAGGTTTTCCGGTCATTTGATAATATTGTGCAGAATTTTTGTATTTGTTCCGGATCTGCCCTTAAGAAATTCTTCCATTTTACGATTTACCGGCTAGGATGCTGTGATGCTTTCAGCGGGTTTCGGGCCCTGGCAAATATAACTGGAAGCAGACCTGCGCATTCTGAAACGATTGCGGGACACTGCCCTGGCAGGCGCCACACGGGTTCTGAGTCCCAGGTACAAAGAGGTAAGAACCAATCCGGTAACTATAAAAAAAATACTCACCTGTATAAAAATAAGGCAGAATATAAAGTTGCTCATTTTATCCTCCAAAACCATCTAATCATGCCGCAAGCCCCTTGCTTGCCTCGTAAAGTGGCTTGCAGCACCAGTTAACCCTATTTGATTATGTATAATTTTTAATTTTCCGGCAGATTGTTTATCTGCTCATACATAGTATTGAGCAAAAGACATGCCAGTTTATGGCGAGAAGGGGAATGACAAAGACCAATTATTGCAAAAAATAACCTGATAGTGGCATTATGCGGTTTTACCCCGGATTTCAGGCGAGTTTGCGCAACTTTTCAGCAATGGAGGCGGCTTTGGCCTTTCCTATGCCCGGTATGGAACGCAAATCCTCTTCTGTCGCCGCAACCATGGCCTCAACGCTGCCAAACTTGTCCCAAAGCAGCCTGGCAGTTACGGGGCCTATGCCCGGAAGACGCATCAACTCGCCTGAAAAAGCCGCGCCGCGTCTGGCCTTGCGATGCCTGCCAATGGCAAAGTGATGGGTGGCATCCCGGATTTGCTGCAGAAACAGCAATTCCGGCGACCCCTCTCGCAAAGGCAGTGGATTTGAGCGGCCAGGCACAAAAATGCGATCCGCTACATTGCCCGCGCGCCTGTCGGCATTGCCGTTCTCATCCCTTGCCTTGGCTATGGCCGCAAGGTGGAAAAGATTGCTCCGGCCAGCATTTTCCAATGCTTTGGAAACGCTGGATAGTTGACCGCGGCCGCCGTCGATCAGCAATAAATCGGGCCAGGGTGGGCCGCTTTTCAGCCTGCGTTCCACCCAGGCATGCAGAGTCGCGTAATCGTCGCTGCTGTCCGGCATTGAATACACCCGGTAATCTTCCTTGCTGGGCAGGCCGTCAATATAAACGACAAGGCCGACTCTGGTCTGCTTGCCCCCAGTATGCGATACATCGACACATTCTATGCGCAGGGGAGGTCGGGAAAGGCTCAAAGCCTTGCCAGTGCGTTCAAGAAGCGTTTCCATGTCCAGATTATGCTGGCGCCGTGCTTCTTCCTTTGCATTGGCCCTGGCCAGATCGACCAGCTGGTTGTCACGGGAATTTTGGGGAGCCACAATACGCACCGGCCCTTCCCTGCGCTCCGAAAGAGATTGTTCCAGAACAAGTCTTTCGGTTTCTCCGCTGTTTTCCTCATCAGGCTCTTCGAAATCCCCGGGGATGAAAGGCAAAAGAATGCGCGGCGGAGGTTGGGCCATGGCATAAAACTGATTTAAAAACGAAGACAGCAATTCGGAGGAATCGTCGTATTCCAGTGTGGGCCAAAAAAACGCCCTCCCGTCGCTCACATGGCCATTACGCAAAAAAACTATGCCAAGAGCCAGCCCTTTTTCGGCCTGATAAAGCCCTATGGCATCCATGTCTTCCGCGCCCGGCAACACAGCCGCCTGACGTTCAACCGTCTTTTCGACAGCCTTGATGCGGTCGCGCATGGTTGCCGCGCGCTCAAAATCAAGCACATCCGCAGCCATTTCCATTTCCCGGCGCATACCCTGCAAGACAGGTTCGGGATTGCCGGCCAGGATATCGCAGACCTTTTTCATGGATTTGCGGTATTCATCCTGTGAGGCAAGGCCCATGCAAGGAGCCGGGCATTGGCCCATGTAGTGATACAGGCAGGGGCGGACACGGTTTTTCATGGCCTTTTCCCTGCAACGCCTGATGGGAAAGGCCCGGTGAAGCAGGCGCCAGGTTTCGCGGGCCGCCATGGCGGATGTGAACGGGCCGAAATAGCGGGCTCCATCACGTCTGTGATTGCGCACTATCTCCAGGCGCGGGAATTCGTTTTTCGTATTGATGCGGAAAAGAAAGTAATTTTTGTCATCTCGTAAAACAATATTATAATGAGGCCTGAATTTTTTTATCAGGTTGGCCTCAAGCAGCAAGGCCTCCTTTTCCGTATTGGTGGTCATGAACTCCAGGCTTTCCGCCCTTGATATCATGGCCCTGGTTTTGGCCGGCAGCCCATCCTTGCGAAAATAGGAAAGGACGCGGCGCCGCAGAATGCGAGCCTTGCCCACATAGATTACGCGTCCTTTGGCGTCCCGATAAATATAGACGCCGGGCGTATTTGGTATGGTGGCTGGGTCCGGTCTTTCCATGGCCAACATTTAAGCAGATATTTTCTGTTGCCAAGACCTGTCGCGAGTTTTAACATTTTTCAAAAGCGAAAGTCGGGGAATGGCAATGAGCGTCTTTTATGGTTGGAAAATCGGCACATTATGTCTTGGTGGAAATTTTCTTCTGCAAGGCGCGGCAATATATGGCATGAACGCTTTCATGGAACCGCTTTGCGAAATCAATGGCTGGACAAGGGCCGCCCTGAATGTAAGCCTGGGGATTGCAGCTTTTTTTGGCCAGGCATCAATGCCCATTGCTGCCGCAGTCTCCTCGCGTTTTTCCCTCCGGGCATTGATGGCGCTTGGCGCCATGGCTGGCGGCCTTGCCACCTGCGCCATGGGTTTTTCCAGTGACCTTACATGGTTTACGCTTTTCCTGATTATTCTCTGGATAGCTTCGCAATTTTGCGGCGGCGTGGTTGCAAATGCCCTCATCAGCAACTGGTTCAGCCATTATCGCGGCCTGGCCTTTGGCCTGGCCAATTCCGGCTCCTCCCTTTCAGGTATGGTCCTGCCATTTTGCTGTCTGGTAATGATTCAGTATTTCGGTCTGCGTCCGGCCTATCTGACTCTGGGCATTCTGGCCTGTCTGCTGGCAATACCTTGCGTCTGGATTGTGCGCAGAACTCCCCAGATGCTTCACTTGCATCCGGATGGAGACAAAACCGATCCGCCCCAGGCCAACAAGGTTCCGACAAATACATCTCTCAAGGCGCTGGCAAGGCGCCCGGCAGCCTGGTATATCGGGCTGTCTTTCGGACTTGCATTGATGGTTGGGGCTGGAGTTTTAAGCCAGCTCAAGCCGCGTTTTTCGGATATGGGGCTTGATGCATACACGGCAATAATGCTCGCAAGCGTTGCCGCTTTCAGCGGCACTGCTTCAAAGTATGTCTGGGGCTGGCTCTGTGATAAAACAAACCCGCTTATTGCGGCCAGAACACTCATGCTGACCAGCTTTCTCAGCCTGCTTCTGGTTTTCCTGCCCCCAAGCCTATGGTTCATGGCCATATATGCCGTTGTTTTCTCGGGCTGTCTTGGGGGGCTCTGGGTTGTTCTGCCCGCGGTTACGGCCTGGTATTTTGGAAGCGCCAGCTTCCTTGGCGTTTACAAATTCATAGCCATTTTCATTCTTGTCCGCTGCCTGGGCTTTCCGGTAATGGGCCTTTCTTATGAACTGTGGGGCAATTATGCCCTGGCCGACATAATCTTTGGCGCAAGCCTGCTTGTGTCCTTTATTCTGACCATGCTGCTGCATGGCAACAGGGCTGTTGAGAATGATCAATCAATAAAAGATTAGTTCTTCAGGCTGCTTATGGGCGCCGGGATACGACCGCCAAGGGTGATAAAGCCTGATGCGGTGCCCTTGGGAACAGACATAATCGCTGCCTTACCCAAAAGACCGCCAAAAGAGACTTCCTCACCAACGCCCTTTCCGGGCACAGGAATGAGCCTAACGGCTGTAGTCTTGTGATTGATAACGCCGATAGCCATTTCATCAGCAATTATTGCGGAAATGGTTTCAGCAGGCGTATCGCCCGGAACAGCAATCATATCAAGCCCGACAGAACAGACGCTTGTCATGGCCTCAAGCTTTTCCATGCTCAAGAATCCCTTGCGGGCCGCTTCCTCGATGCTTGAATCTTCAGAAACAGGAATAAAAGCGCCAGAAAGGCCGCCAACGGAAGATGACGCGAAAGCGCCGCCCTTTTTGACCGCGTCATTCAGCATGGCAAGGACGGCAGTTGATCCCGGGGCGCCAATTGAGGAAAGCCCGAGACTCTGAAAAATCTCGCCGACGGAATCTCCGACAGCGGGCGTTGGGGCAAGAGAAAGATCCGCCACGCCAAAGGGCAGCCCAAGTTCGTTGGCTACCTGGGTGCCAATCATCTGCCCTACCCTGGTTACCTTGTAGGCAGTTGTCTTTATTACTTCGGCCATGTCAAGAAGGGTAAGAGGGCGGCCGGTTGAATCAAGGCCGCTCTGAAGGGCCCTGTCTATGGCTTTCCGGACAACGCCAGGCCCGGAAACTCCAACATTGATAACGACATCTGGCTCACCAACGCCAAGATAGGCGCCGGCCATGAAGGGCACATCCTGGGGAATATTGGCAAAAACCACAAGTTTGGCACAGCCAATGCCGCCGCTTTCTCGGGTTGCCTCGGCCACAGCCAGTATTTGCCTGCCCATAAGGGCCACCGCGTCCATATTGATGCCTGTTCTGGAAGAAGCGACATTTATGGACGAACATACCCTTTTTGTGGATGCCAAAGCCTCTGGAAGCGCTTCGACAAGATTGGCATCGCCTTTGGCAAAGCCCTTGTCCACCAGCGCGGAAAAGCCTCCCAAAAAATCAACACCCGCTTCCTCGGCAGCCGCATCCAGGGCCCGGCAAATTTCCACCATTCCCCCGGAACCAAATGGCGCGCCCACAACGGCAATGGGCGAAACGCTTATCCGCTTGTTTACAATCGGGATTCCATAGCGGGAGCCGACTTCATCGCAGACAGAAACAAGCCTGGAAGCATATTTGGCAAGCTTTGCCCTGATATTGCCTATAAAAAGGTCAAGATCGTGGCTTGCGCAGTCGAAAAGGCTGATCCCAAGCGTAATGGTGCGAACATCCAGGTGCTCGTTCCTGAGCATATTCAAAGTGGATGTTACTTCTCTGTCGGAAAGCATTAAAACCCTGCCTTTGCTATATTCCCTGAATCAGAATGAACTGACCCGATTAACAGCCTCGAAAATATCCCTGTGCTGAATGCTGGCGTTCAGGTTGAGCTTTTGCGCTTCGTGAACAAGCTCCCGCCGCAAACGCCCCAGATCGGTAGTTTTGGGCACAAGCACCTCAAAGATAAACAGGGCACGGCCTTCGCTCATTTCGCCAAGAATGGCCTGCAGATTTTCAATATTGACCCCGTGGCGCCCAAGAATCCGGCTCATGGCCCCGATAATGCCCGGGCCATCAGGACCGTCGATTGTGATGACAAAGGGCTCCAGCTCAAGCCCCGCGCCCCATGCCTGCCCGATTGCGGGACGCAGCATGACAGAAAGATCAACCTTGGTGGCAGCCAGGCCATCAACAAGATTTTTCCGCAAATCGTCAAGGGACAAATTTTCAGGCGCGATGACAACAAAAATGGCCGCAAATTCGCCACAAAGGGTGGTTTGGGTCATTGCTTCTATATTGCACCTGGATTCGCCAAACAGGCTGCTCACTACTGCCACAACGCCAGGGCAATCCCGGCCAAGGAAGGAAGCGGAATATTTTTGCATCGGATTTCTCCCGGTCACTATCAGCCGTGAAATTCGTTCATGCGCTCCAAAATGTCAATCCGGGAATTGACATCTTTCGGATTTCCAGGGCAATTATTCACAATACCAGGCTTGAATCTTCCAGATCTGATACCCTGGCGACTTTAAAAAATAGCCCGAACGCATTTTGGCGCTTTGCGTTTGGCGCAAAAAATGCTATCCGGTATCTCACGCAAATCATATTGTATTTTTTAATCATCAACCCGGGCATAGTGTCTCTTATTTACCCCATGCAAGAAACACCGATCATAAAAATCGAAAATCTTGAAAAAAAATTCAAGGTGAAGAACCGTGAAATCTATGCTTTGCGTGATATCAATCTTGCAATTGGCAAGGGTGATATTTTTGGCATCATAGGAAAAAGCGGCGCAGGCAAATCCACCCTTGTGCGCTGCATAAATATGCTTGAAAGGCCGACAGCCGGCAGCGTTTATTTTGAAGGCCGGGATCTTTGCCAGCTTTCCCAGGCCGAATTGCGCAAGGCAAGGCGTTCCATGGGCATGATCTTTCAGCAATTCAATCTGCTGATGCAGAGGACAGCCCTGAAAAACGTCTGTTTTCCCCTGGAACTCGCGGGGATTGAAGCCTCGCAGGCAAAAAAGCGCGCCTGCGAGCTGCTTGAGCTGGTTGGCCTGGAAAACAGGATGGAATCCTATCCCTCCCAGCTTTCTGGCGGCCAGAAACAGCGCGTGGCCATTGCCCGGGCCCTGGCCACGAATCCGGCTGTGCTTTTGTGCGATGAAGCCACAAGCGCCCTTGACCCGGCCACGACGGATTCCATTCTGGGGCTGATCAAGGACATTAACGCCCGCTTTGGCATCACAGCCGTTGTCATAACCCACGAAATGAGCGTTATCGACAAAATTTGCAGCCATGTCGCAATCATCAGCAAGGGCGTGATTGTTGAGCAGGGCCTGGTTGAGGATGTCTTTTTTTATCCCAAAACCCTGGCCGCCAAAAGCCTTGTCCTGCCGGAAGCCCTGCAAAAACTTCCCCAGGAAAATCTTTATCGGCTCATTTTCAACGGCCGTTCGTCATACGAGCCCGTTATTTCCAACATGGTTCTGCACTGCGGCTGTCCCGTCAATATCATGTATGCGGATACGCGCGACATAAACGGCATGGCAGTGGGCCAGATGGTGCTTGCCTTGCCGGAAGCCCCGCAATCCCGCCAGCGTATCCTGGATTATGCCAGGGCAAATTCCATTATTCTGGAGAAAATGAGCAATGATTGATGAAAAAACCCTGGATATGCTCCTTGCCGGCACCTGGGACACCATCTACATGACCCTGGCTGCCACGTTTTTTTCTTACGTCTTCGGAATTCTCATGGGCGTCATTCTGACCATTACCAGAAAAGGCGGAATTTGTCCCCATGCTGTCGTTTATTCCTGTCTGGATGTCGTGGTCAATGTTACCAGGTCTTTTCCATTCATCATCCTGATGATTGCCGTTATTCCGTTTACCCGTTTTCTGGTTGGCACCACAATTGGCAACAATGCCACCATTGTGCCCCTTGTGCTTGCGGCAGCGCCCTTTGTGGCGCGTCTGGTGGAATCCTCATTGCTGGAAGTGGACCACGGTGTTGTCGAAGCCGCCCAGAGCATGGGCGCCACAACCTGGCAAATTGTAAGCAAGGTTCTTGTGCCGGAGGCGCTGCCCTCGCTGATCAATGGCAGCGCGGTATCCGCCATTACGATTCTCGGCTATTCGGCGATGGCCGGCGCGGTTGGCGGCGGGGGCCTCGGCAAGCTGGCCATAATGTATGGCTATAACCGTTACCAGACAGACATCATGATTATCACTGTTGTGTTGCTGATAGTCATTGTGCAGGTTTTCCAGAGTATTGGAAACTGGGCTACAAGAAAGTGCGACAAACGCGGCGAATAAGACGAACCTTTGGCACACAGTGATCCACTTTTAAAAATTCAACTTCCAAAAGGGAAAGGAAAAATGAAAAAACTGTTTTTGACGATGCTGGCATTTATTGGCATGGCCGGTTATGCCCAGGCTGCCACAACTGTTACCGTCGGCGCTTCCCCAACGCCTCATGCCGAAATTCTGGAAGAAGCCGCCAGGCTTGTGAAGCCCAAAGGCGTTGAATTGAAAATTATCGAGTATTCTGACTATGTTCAGCCAAATGTGGCCCTGGACAGCAAGGATCTCGATGCCAACTATTTTCAGCACAAGCCCTACCTTGATGATTTCAATACCCAAAAAGGCACAAAGCTGGCTTCCATGGGCCCTGTGCATTATGAGCCTTTCGGCATTTATGCCGGCCGCACAAAAGATCTCAAACAGCTGAAAAAAGGCGCTATTGTCGCCGTGCCCAACGATGCCACAAATGAAGGCCGCGCTCTCCTGCTCATGCAGGACAAGGGCCTGATCAAGCTGGACAAAAATGCAGGCCTGACCGCTACAACACGCGATATCACAGAAAACCCGCTCAATCTCAAAATTGAGGAAATCGAGGCTCCGCAGCTGGTGCGTTCGCTCCCGGATGTGGATATTGCGGTAATCAACGGCAATTATGCCATTCTGGGCGGCCTGAAAGTTGCTGAAGCCCTTGCTGTCGAAGCCGCCGATTCCATGGCCGCCGCCACCTACGCCAATGTGCTGGCCGTAAGGGAAAGCGATAAAAAGCGTCCTGAACTGATAACGGTTTATGAAGCCCTCATCAGTCCCGAACTTGCCGATTTCATGAAAAAGAAATACGCTGGCGCCGTGTTGCCATCTGTGGCAAAATAATTATTGTACCAGAGATTAATTTGCAGATTGGACCCGGAGGCATTGGTGTCTCCGGGTCTGCATTTAACATACGGCAAAACGAGGTGAACTCCTCTTGAAAGGCCTGCCCGGCATCCAAAAGCATCTGGATGTGTTTTTTTCATTTGGCGCCATCCAGGCGGCTCAAATTCTGCTCCCCCTTTTGATTCTGCCCTGGCTGGCAAGGATTCTCGAGCCTGAAGCCTTCGGCCTTCTGATGTATATGTGCCTGATTCCGCCTTTTGTCGCGCTTGTGATGGATTGGGGGTTAATGACAGGGGGCGCCAGAAAAGCGGCCGTTGCGCGCGAGGATCCTGACCAGCATGGAAACTTGCTTGGAGATGTGCTGGCAGCAAAAATCCTGCTCGCCTTTTTTTGTCTTGCCATCTGCCTCGCAAGCCGGCCATTTGTGCCTTATGCGGCCCAATATCCCCTTGCCTGGTTTCTTGCTTTTTGCGCCGGCATTGCTCGCGGCTCCAGCCCTGTCTGGTTCTTTCAGGGCCTTGGTTGTGGCATGCGCAAAATGGCTGTGGCTGATGTTTCCGCATCGCTGGCAGTAATAATTTTGAGTATTTTATTTATCAGGGAAAATCGGGACTGGCCCTTTTATCTGCTTTTTCTGACGCTCTGCAAAGGATGCGCGTATCTGTTCCTGGTTTTGGGTCTTGCCAGGAAATATGGCTGCCGCATCAGGATAAAATACGGGCTTGCGGCGCTCTGGCAAACCAGGACGCTTTTCGTCGGGCCTCTTTCAACCACAATCTGCAATAGCGGAACCCAATTTGTGATGGGATATTGGCTCAGCGCGGTGCAAATGGGCCTGATCAGCGCATCGCATAAAATGTTCAGAGCCCTGGCCAGCATTGCAAATCCAGCCGCCCAGACATTGTACCCCGAAACTTGCAGACTGGCTTCCACTGGCAACAAAAAGGCCATGAAAATACTTTTGCTTTCCGTGGGCGCGACATTTGCCTGCATGTCCCTGGCAGCCTTTTTGGCCTATTTTCTGGCTCCCATGCTGATCAACGCAGCCCTGGGCAAAAATTATGAACAGGCCATTCCGGTATTGCGCGCCATGCTTCTTGCAGTGCCGCCGATGGCTTGTAACCAGATGCTTGCAAGCCAGGGACTGCTGCCGCTTGGGCTTGAGAAAATCCAGGCCAAAGCCCAGGGTATCGCGGCTTGCGCCAGCTTGCCTCTGGCAGCCTTTCTGGCCTGGCATACCGGAATATCCGGCTGCGCCTGGCTGCCCCTGATAATTGAAATTATTATTTGCCCATTTCTTTGGCATGGTTTGTGGGAGAATGGTTTAAAAACGTTTTGCAGACCGGGGAAAGAA